>CAYYBO010000048.1:0-11528 GCA_964470125.1 uncultured Planctomycetaceae bacterium
ACGCAGTACGGGATGGCCCCCAACGCGGCGATATCGGCCGCGACGGACCCGGCCCCCCCGAGGGCGTCCTCCTGACGTACCACGCGGAGGACCGGCACCGGGGCCTCAGGGCTGATCCGTTCTGCGTCTCCATAAAGGTAGCGGTCGATCATGAAGTCCCCGACCACGAGGACCTTCTGCCCGGCAAACCGCTCGACGATCTTACAGAGACGCTGCCACATGCCTAGACCCTCCCCCGACCTCGAACTTTCCCTCGCCAGCTTAGGTTTCAGTACTGTTTTCGGCAACCGGCAGGTTTGATGGGAGGTCGGCGGGACCGTGGGGGGGCAGCCTCCGCGCCGCGACCGGCCGCGTGGCAAAAGCAGCCTCCCAGCTCAGGTACGCCAGGCCAAGTTGCGAGTCGGACTTGCAATCTGGGGGTATCAGCGTTGTCATGGTCAATTCGTCCGATAAAGGCTCAAGGCATGAAACCCCGGAAGCCGAATTACGAAGTATCAGGTTGTTGCTGTCTTTTCGGACGGACGCGGCCTGGTCGCGGTGCGGCGCTGCACTGCGTTTGAACGCTTTCATCCAGAAGGATCGCCGAAATGAGGATTATTACCGTCGCCAACCAAAAAGGTGGATGTGGCAAGACCACGGTCGTCATAAATCTTGCTGCTTGCTTAGCTCGTGAGGGTCAGCGGACCCTCGCGGTCGATATGGATCCTCAGGGTCACTGTGCCCTCGGTCTGGCCGTTCCCGAGGAGCAGATCGAGGTGAGCATCGGCGACCTCTTGCTGGCCGCCGAAGGAAGAACGCCGCCGGACCTCTCCCGCATCATCTGGCAGATATCGAGCAATTACGACCTTGTTCCCTCCAAGTTCGATCTCTCAACCCTGGAGCAGCGCCTCGCTGGCGTGCCGGGTCGTGAAGAGCGGCTCCGGCAGTGCCTGGAGACCGTCCGTGACCAATACGACATCATCCTGATCGACACACCTCCGACGGTGGGGTTCCTCACCCAGAGCGCCTTATTCGCGGCCGACGAGATCATCGTGCCGATCGACACTGGCTACTTCTCGTTGCACGGCCTGTCCAAGCAGCTCGAGACAGTCCGCTCGTTGAGGATCTCATGGGGCAAGTCGGTTTCGGCCCGGATTCTGGCCAACCTCTACGACGTCCGCACGAAGCTCGGCCGAGAAATCCTGGCGGAGCTCCGCAAGCGGCACGGAGATGCGATGTTCGCCAGCTTCATCAATTTCAACACCAAGCTCAAGGAAAGCAGCAGCCTTGGCCAACCCATCACCGAATACGATCCTGCCAGCAGCGGCTGCCGAGATTTCATTCGTCTTGCAAGGGAACTCATCGCCGTTGGGAAGCCTCGCAGCGCCTCCGCGCCGGCAGCCGCAATTTTGCCTGATGCCGAGGAGAATCTGCTGCGACGGGCTGACGCGCTCGCGGCAGACGCCAACAAGCTCCTGGCGACCACGGAGACGCTGCTCGGCTCCGGACGCCTCGCCTCCGCGGCCAGAGCCAGCGACAGCCCGACGCCGCAAGAAACTGAGAGGAAGATCGAGATGATCTACGGGCCTCAGTGTTTGAAAGAGGGAACGGTGTTCGTCGTGCGGGCGGATGGCGCCCAGGTTGTACGGCTGGCCGGGGACTTCAACAACTGGAACCCCGACCGCACTCCCATGCGGATGGTTCGCAAGGGGACCTACCAAGTACAACTCCCCCTTCCGCCCGGTCGCTATCAGTACCGCTACGTCATCGACGGGTCCTGGCGGAACGACCCCGCCAACCACAGGGTTGCCCCCAACCCCTTTGGCGAAGTCAACAGCGTCGTTGAAGTGGGCTGATTCGAGATCGCGGATCGTTCCCGGATTGCCGCCGATGCCCCCGCCGGTCGTGCGCCGTCTGCCCGGTTGCCGCGCGCGGAATTGCCCATATCGAGTTCTAAGTGGGTATCGCCTTGGGGGCGTCGCCCGGTGAGCCCCGCAACAGGATGCCCACCTGCACGAGGCACAGGATCAGACCCCAGCAGAAGAAGCCACCGTCGAGCAGCAAGTCGGCGGTCTTGTCCCCGACAAAGCCCTCAGTGCCGCCGATCAACAGCACCCATTGGGCGGCAAGCCCTGCGACGAAGACGGCACGGAAGCGGTCGGACCAGTGCAGGCAGGTCAACGCCCACCAAACTCCCAGAAACACCAGCGGAAGTGTCGTGGCATGGTGCTTCCAGGTTCGCTCACTCATCAGCAGCATCGCCAGCAGCACGGCGGCGAACTCCAACAGCAGCCGCGGATCGCGGCGCGAGCCGGACCGCGTGCGACAAAGCCATGCCAGGATCCCGACGATCGTGATATTGAGGATCGGGCGGAGCAAACGCATGGCGGATGATGCCGGGCGGGCCATCTCCTCCATCCCGGCCACCCAGGCCTGTTCGTCAGTCATGTGCTCGATGCGGATAACGTCTGCGTTTGAGAGCAGGCGAAGCACGACCCCGTACAGCGCCTGATTCTTGATTTCCAGCGTTACGTAGCCCTGCAGGGCATAGGGTGCGACCAACATGTCGAACCACGATGCGAGCAACTCGTTGTTTCGATCGAAGCCCACGTACAGGCTGGGCACCACGACGACGAGCACCAGCAGCCCCGCCACGGTGAACGCGCACAGCCGCCAGGCTCGCTTGTAAAGGAAGTAGAGGAGCAACAGCCCCGGCGTGACTTTGGTCACGATGGCCAGCGCCAGGAACAAGCCCGCGAAGGCGTCGTTCTTTCGCAAATAGAAAGTCCATGTCAGCGCCAGCCAGATCATCATGAAGATGTTGAGATTGCCGTGCTGCAAGTCGGAGACGATCGGCCTCCAACTGAAGGCCCCGGCCATGGCCAACACCCCGACGGGAACCCCGGCTCCCTCCCGATTCAGCTCGCGAATCAACAGGCCCATCGCCAGGACGAACCCGATGACCTTCAGCGCGGCCCACACGGCGCCGGCCGCGGTGTTTCCGAGCTTGGCCAAAGGCACGAGCGTCATCAGGATAAACGGCGGCGTGGGGAACCAGTGGCCCGGGCCGTATGGGTTCTCCTGCTGTGCCGGGTCGGCCAGGGCCATCGCCGAAGGAAGCCAGCGTCCTAGCGCGGTCTTCTGTCGCTCGCCTCCGGTTCGCCAGACGCTCTTCTGCGTCTTGCTTATGCCGTGCACGCCTTGAATCGACGGTGCGATCAACGCCGCCGCAAGTATCAAGAACAGAGCAATGAGTCCCAGGCGACCGCCGAGCCACTTGTCATCAAGCCCGCCGAGGAGGGTGTGCCGATAGGCCTCAGCCTTAGGCAACCAGGCGTCGCGAACCTGAAGCTCGGCCTCGGTTTCTTTGGCGGTGTCCATTAACGCTATCCTTCTCCGCTGTCAGCGTCGTTCGCTCGACACCCGCGAAGCGGGCATGATAGCACGACATCGCAGACGTTGCCTGGGCGAGCCGAGCGGCCCGTCCTGGATGTCCTGTTGGGGGCACAGGGTCTTTCGCCGAGGTCCGTTCCGCAAGGAGAGAAACATCGGTTGAAAGCGGCACCGGGGGCGAGACCCCTGACAGCACTCCGTGTCGTCGAGCGCAGGCAGGATGCTTGCGCCAGTCTGATGTCGATAGGGTTCCGGGGGCTTGCTCAGGCGAATTGATCGTAGGAATCAGCCTCGGGTTCAACGCCGTAGGACGCATCCGGTGCTTGCACGCCCACGACCTTCTTGGCCAGCCGCCTGTAGGCCGAAACGAGATCACGGCAAATGAGATCGACCCGCTGCCGAAGTTCCCTACGATCGCGCACCAGCCGCGAAGAGATCGTTCGCAGGCGGGTGCTTCTGGCCGCGGCATGACGCCGGCGGCGATTGGTGGATACGGCTTTTCGCATGGTGACCGTCAAATGGGTCTTGTCGATCGGCGTGGGCAAAACGTCGGCGGCGCCGAGGCGCAGGGCGGCAAGGACTCTCGCGCCGTCCAGTCCGTCATCCAGCATGATGATCGGGGCGTCGAAGGTGTTCGACTTCAGATCGAGCAGGGCCAGCCCGCTGCCGTCCGGCAACCGCTGGGATGCAAGGATGACGTCAAAACGGTCAGGCCCCGAGACGGTCTTGGCTTCCTCGAGCGTGTTGACGACGGTTACGTTCGCGTCAAGCTGACGGATGATCTCACTCGTCAGCAAGGCGATCGTTTCCGCGTCGTCTGCTACGATCAGGACTTGCATGTTGCTCAGCTTCATCTGTGCTTCCTTCACCCGTCCCAGAACAACCATCCCTGGTCAACCGCTTGCGGTCGTCGAGAAAGCGGCCGGCGGGGCGTTTCAGCCGTGAGAGCGAGGGGAGGAGGGAGAGAGGCCTACACGACCCGCCTGGCCCGGATTCCCAAGATGTCTAGGTGTCTCTCGCCGTATTACCCCCCTGGCGGACCCCCCGAATGGTCGCCCCGCTTCTGCCGAAGACATCGCCGAACGGCTGTTCCTCAGGCAACAGGCAATCGCAACTCGACCGCCGTTCCCTCTCCTGGTTGACTCCGGATTCGCATCGTGCCTCCATTCAACTGGAGCCAACGCTGCACTCTCGCCAGGCCCAAGCCTCGTCCTCGGCCGGCGGGACGCTGCGAGAAAAACGGATCAGCGGCACAGGCCAGCACTTCCGGAGTCATCCCGCGACCATTGTCGCCGACCTCGACGACGATGCGCTTTTCGGCTAGATCGGTTGCCGCCTTGACGGTCAAAAGACGCGAGGAGGGTTCCGTCGCCTCGATCGCGTTCTGAATAATTTCGCGGAAGATTCCGCGAAGCTGCGCCGGGTCAAAGCGGGCAGGCGGCGTATCGGACGCCGTTTCCACCCGTATTGCGGACTCCTCCAATAATCCCTGCCGGATCAGTTCTGTCCGCAACGTCTGCAATAACGCCCGCAGGTCCAGCGACTCCGGAACGGGTGGCCGCGGGTTAGCGAATTCCATCAACTCCGTCACGATGTTGCTGCACTCCTGGGCCTGGCTGACGATCAAATCTAGCGATTCGCGGGTCGCCGCGTCCGTACTCGCGCCGCGGAGGATTTGTGCCCGACCGGATATCACCGCCAACGGATTGTTCAACTCGTGGGCGGCGCCGGCGGCCATGGCGACGACAGTTCGCAGGGCCCGGCTTACCACTAACTCCGCCTGCACTTCCGACAGTCGGCGGTTGATGGCGACCAGCTCGTCGCTGAGGATCATCGCCTCCGTTCGCGCTTGCGCTTGGGCAAGGGCCAGGCCCAAGGCGGCGCTCAGCGCTTCGAGTTGGGCGGATTCCCCGCGGAACCCGGCGATTTGTTCCGCGTCGGCGGTGAAAAGAGCGCCGGCAACCCAGCGGCGCTCGCGAATGACGGGCATCAGCCACACATCCGCGGCACCGAACAGCGTTCGATATCTGCCGACGAAGGAATCGAAATGTCGGTCGAGCGGGGATATCCACGTACCCGCTCTGGCCAATCTGACCGCGGCCTCCATCTCTCCCGCTTGCTCCGTCGATCCGGGTGATTGCTCCACCAGTTCGCTTCGCATCCGACCGTCCGAGAGGCCCACTTCAATCCACCGGCCATCGCTGGTCGTCAGCAGGACGAGAACTGACTTGACCGCCAAGGCCCGACGGAGCGTTTCGGCAGCCGCCGCGCAGACCTCACGACGAGTGGCCTTCGGTGAAACCGCTTGGTTCAGCCAGGCAAGGGCGGCGAAGTACTCCGTCTTGCGCTCCAGAAGCCTGTTTCTCTCCGTCAGGGCGACATTGGCCTCGCTCAATTCCTCGGTGACCTGGGTTATCGCCCGGAGGTAGACTTCACGGCTGGTGATTTCCTCTGCCCCGATCCACTCGGCTCGGGCCTCGATCTCGTCCGCCAAGGACTCGATGATGGCGGTTCGTTCAGTCTCCGGGAGCCCCAGGATCCGGGCGAGGTCGCGAGAGGAACAGAGGAAGCGATAGTTTCCTGAGTAGCCGATCCGCTGCTCGCGGACCAGCGTGTCGGCCAGATGGACGATCTGGACGTGTCTGCCGGCGGCAATCGACGCGGGCAGTCCGTCGAAGGGCTGATGGTGGAGCCATACCGCGTCGACCAGCGGCTGCGGGAGATTCCACCGCTCGGCCAACCGCCTGCCCACGATGGTGTGATCCACGCCCAGCACGGCCCGTTCTGCGTCGGTGAAATCTCCGCGGCTTTCATTCGCCTTGCGCACGACCCGGGCAAAGCTCTTGGGCATGGCCGTTCTGAGGGCGATCTTGCCGATGTCGTGCAGTAGTCCGAGAACGAAGGCCTCCTCGGCATCGGGGTGCGGCGGCGGCAGGTGCATGGCGATTCGCCTCGCCGCACAGGCCACGGCCAGACAGTGCTTCCAGAATTCGATCCGCTCGAACCCGCCTTCGCCATCGTCGACGGTTTGTGCCCCGCCGAAGACCTCCATCACTTTGACTGCGAGCGTGACCTGGCGGATTGTCTTGAAGCCCAGCAGGACTACCGCGTTCTCGATGGTGACCGCCTCCGGACGCACGCCGCGATCGGCGCGGTTCAACAGAGACAGGACTCGCATGGTCAAAGAGGGGTCGCTGCCGATGAGATCGACGATCTGCCCTGCACTTGAGCGGGAGTCCTCGGTCAGGGCGAGAATGCGGGTGGTAACGGGGGCGATCGGCGGCAGGCTCTCCAGTTGGGCGAGCACCAGTTCGATCTTGTGTGGCTCAACTTCGGGTAGCTCCATGGGAGTGGTCCGCTTGAGTGCGGCGGCGTCGCCCGGCCTCTCTGCCCAATGGGGCCCGGCGTCACACGGTAAGCAGCTCAAACATCCGCGAGATGAGCTTGTCCACGTCAAAAGGCTTCTTGATGAAGTCGTTCGCTCCCGCCGCCTTGAGCCCTTCGATTTCCGTTTCCGAGATTGCACCCGAAACGATTATTATTTTCGTTTCGGAAAGCTCCGGGTCGCTCCGAATCCGCTGGCAAACGACGTTTCCGTTGATGTCCGGCAGCATGTAATCGAGCAGTAGGACGTCCGGGCGGAATTCCTTGGTCAGCGATCCGGCGTCGAATCCGTTGGAAGCGGACTTGACCTCGAATCGCCCGTCGCGCGTCAGCAGGTCCCGCAACATCTCCACGATGGCTGCGTCGTCGTCGACGATCAGGACCCGCCGTTTACCGGAATCCAGGTTTTCCAGCGGGATATTGTTGGCCTTCATGAAGCCGATCAGGGCGTCGCGGGGGATGCGGCGAAACTTCGAGCCCGGCACCCTGAAGCCTTTTAGTCGCCCATTGTCAAAGCATCGAATGACCGTCTGCTGGCTGATCTTGCATATCTCCGCGACCTCGCCGGTGGTGAAGACTGTCTTCATGCGCCACGTCCTCTGGTTCGCTTGATCGAGCGCCGTTTCTATTGCCTGAATGTTATCTGACGTAGCCGAGTCCTGGCGCATTTTATCCAACCTCTCCAAGTTAACAATAGGCTTATCGTGCCTAGCCGGACGGCACTTGATCGCGAAACTGGGGAAGGGAGGGGGCGCATCAAGTTCCGCTAACCGCGGAACCGTGTTTCGAGGTGGATCATCAGTACGGTCAAGTCTGCCGGGTTGATGCCGCTGATCCGCCTGGCCTGGCCGATGCTCCGAGGGGCGACAGCGCTAAGCTTCTCTCGAGCCTCCAATCGAAGTTGGGCGATGGAGCCGAAGTCAAAGCCATCGGGGATGCGGCGGGCTTCCATGCGGCGAAAGCGCTCCACTTCCCGCTCTTGTCGACTGATGTAACCGCGGTATTTGTGGTGGATGCAGACTGCGGCCATCGCCTCGGCCAACAGGGTGTCGTGGCACCCGGTCAAGTCTGGGGAGAGGTTGGTCTTCCATGCCTCGAACCACGATGCCGCGGTGCTGCGGGCAATGGTCGCCGCATCCCATAGCAGCGGGCCGTCGCAGGGGAGGTCGCTCGATTCGCGGGAGGCGTTCGCTCCCGCCACATCCGGCGAGTGGTGTCGAGTCGGGAGTGTGGCGTCGCCGCAACAATCGCCATGCACGAGCCAGTCGAGCAAACGCTTGCCTCCTTGGCGCCGCCCGCTCGTCCATGCGGCCGCCGACTTCATCGCTTGTGTCTTCAGGCGGAAGCGGCTCCATCTCACGTCGTCCACCAGCCCGGCCTCGCGCCCCAGAGGAGTGAGGCGTGCGTCCGCATTGTCGCTCCTCAGTTGCAGGCGATACTCCGCTCGCGACGTGAACATGCGATACGGTTCCACTGTGCCCCTGGTGACCAGGTCGTCGATCATGACCCCGATGTAGCCCTGGTCTCGCCGGACAACGATCGGCTCCTCCGCAAACAGCCGGCGAGCGGCGTTCAGGCCGGCGACGATTCCCTGCCCTGCCGCCTCCTCGTAGCCGCTGGTGCCGTTGATCTGGCCGGCCAGGAAGAGCCCCCGGACGCGCTTCGTCTCCAGCGTCGGTTGTACCTGCTGCGGGGGTACGTAGTCGTATTCGACGGCATAGCCGAATTGAACAATGACGGCTCGATGGAGGCCGGGAATCGACCGTACCATCGGCGTTTGCACGTCGGCCGGCAAGGAAGTGCTGATGCCGTTGCAGTACAGGCGGTCGCTGTCGTAGCCCTCCGGTTCCAGGAAGACCTGGTGCTGGGTCTTCTCGGCGAAGCGAACGACCTTGTCCTCGATGCTCGGGCAATAGCGCGGCCCGCGGGATTTGACCTGTCCGCTGTACATCGGCGCCCGGTCGAGGTTCGCCCGGATGAGCTCATGCGTATCTTCGTTGGTGTTTGTGATCCAGCAGGACAGCTGGGACTGCAGGATGCCGTCATTCAAGAAGGAGAAAGGCGACGGGACAGCGTCCGGCGCCTGGCGGTCGAGGCTGTCGAAGTCGATGGAATCGCGTGCGACGCGCGGCGGCGTGCCCGTCTTGAGCCGGCCGAGTTGCAGCCCAAGTTCTTGCAGGGATCGGCTCAATCCGTCGGCCGTACCTTCGCCGAGGCGGCCGCCTCGCGTCTGGCGCTCTCCACAGTGCATCAGGCCCCGCATGAAGGTGCCGGTGGTCAAGACCACGCAGCGGCACGGCAGGCGCCGGCCATCTCCCAGGCGGACGGCTCTGACGCCGAGAGCCTCGTTTCCGGCTCTTTGCTCGGTTTCGACGGCATCGACTCGGCCCTCGATGATCTTCAGATTAGGCGTCGCCGCCAGCATCTGCTGGACGGCTGCGGCGTACAACGAGCGGTCGCACTGAGCTCGCGGGGCCCAGACCGCGGGCCCTTTGCGTCGGTTCAGCACACGGAAGTGGATGCCGGCGGCGTCGGTGGCCAAGCCCATCAAGCCGCCCAGGGCGTCGACCTCGCGGATGATCTGCCCTTTGGCAATGCCGCCCATGGCGGGATTACAGCTCATGCGGCCGATGGCGGAGGCGTCCAGCGTGACGAGGATCGTCGGAACCCCGAGGCGCGCGGAGGTCCACGCCGCCTCCGCTCCGGCGTGTCCGCCGCCCACAACGATGACTTCCGGGGCCTCGGGCATGATGTCCTATGATATCGAATTCGCTCTCAACGTGTCGATGCGCAGGGCGCCGCGGGATTGAGAAGGCGAGGGCGATCGGATTCGCTTGAACCCGATCGCCCATGAGTCGCGTCGTAAGTTTCGAGGGTGCAACACCGCGGCGTGAACCCTTGCCCGACAAGCCGTCAAGGGAGCTTGTTTGAACCGTGGTTGCTGCCGTAAACGATGTACACCTCGCCGGCGTCGACTCGCCGCTGATTCGGCGAGTTAGGATTGACGAAATCAGCCGTGGTCGCGCCCAGGATGATGTCGTCGAAGCCGTCGTCGTCGATATCGCCGATTCCGCCCACCGTGTCCAACGGGGCCTCGTCCGCTGTGCCCGCGGCGAAACGGCTGATGAAGACTATGCCGGGCAGGGCCGGCGTGCCGACTTGTGACAGGTTGAACCAGGTGTTTGCGCCGGTGCTGTAGTTGACCAGATGCTGTCCGCCGAAGATCAGGTAGACGACACCTCGCCGGAGCTGTCCGTTTACGAGGCGGGTCTCGCCGGGTGAACTGATCAGCAGATCGGCCACGCCGTCGCCGTTGAAATCACCCGCCGACGCGATGCGGTGGCCGGCTCGAGCGCCGGCGGCCACGCCGTAGAAGCGGATGCCCGGGAGCGAGAAGGTCCCCACCTGCGCGGGCGAGAAACCTTCCTCGCCGGTGATCGGTCGATTGCCGAAGATGACGCCGACGTAGCCTGAGTCGGCCCCGTTGGGCCCGTCGTACCACTCGGAGCCGAAAGCCACGTCCGCGATGGTGTCCTGGCTGATGTCTCCGATGCCGGTCTGCACTTCGCCGAAGCGATCGAAGTCATGATCGCCGCGAATCTCGATTCGCGGGAAGCTGACGCGGGAGAGATCGGTGTCGCCGAAACCGCCGACCGGCGTGGCGAAGACGTACACGACGCCGCAGTCGATCCGACCGTTGCGGTCGGCCCCCGGGGCGCCGGCCACTATGTCCGTGGTGCCGTCCTGGTTCATGTCGCCGGCGGCGGCGGCGAAGCCGAAGCGATCTCCGGGCTGCTGTCCCAGGATATCGCTGTTGGTCGGTTGGATGGTGCGAGTGCGGCAGCAGCGAGCCGGTTCACCGGACGTGCAACCGCCGCCGGGGCATACGCTGTAGCCGGGTAGTGACAGTACCGAGTCACCATAGTATCCGGAGTTGGTTACCACATTCGACCACCAGACGGTGACGCGGCCCCGATCGGTGTCGAGGAGCCCTCCTGCCCCGCCCACGGCGGGGTCAAAGGGATTGAAGCCTGGCGAGGAAACCAGCAACTCGTCGAACAGATCGTTGTCCACGCTGGGCAAAGCGGCCACGGTGCGGCCGTACTCATTCGTCGAGGTGTAGATATACCCACCGAAGCCCGAGCACAGGGTGCTGCACTGGGGGGTTATCGCCGCCATGAACGCGCACAGGAAGCTCCATCTGTCGGAGCAGCAAAAATCCATGCCGGGCAGCGCGCAGACCGCGTCTTGGCAGGCGGTGTTGTCGCAGCCGGCCTCGGCGTGCTGGACGCAGCAGTTCGAACCCTCGAGCAACTGATCCCAGTCGTTGTCATACCACGCCCCGCGAATGCGCATGCCGAACGGTATTTCGTTGGCTCCGGCGCGAAGCACGCCCTCGTCGTCCACGGTGCCGTCGGGATCATACTGGCCGGCCAGGGCGGCATCGACAAACAGGCGGAAGCTGTTAGCCAGGTCGGTCCGCCCGTCGACCATGATGACCAGCCCTTGATTGATGGTGTCAGGGCCGTAGGCCAAATCGTCGTTTATGGCTCCTTCGCCGGTGCAGCGGGTCCAGTTGGGCGCCGAGTCGATGTATCTCGGTTCCGTGCAGCCGTCCGACGGGTCGTCATCCATGGCGTCCAGGGCGTGGGAGACGAACGGCAATCCAAAGATCAAATCGAGGGTTCCATCCTGGTTCATGTCGAACCGCGTTATGGAAGTCAGCCCGGCGGTATAGGCATACTGATGAAGCAGATCAGTCGGATCGACCA
>CAYYBO010000048.1:11538-17035 GCA_964470125.1 uncultured Planctomycetaceae bacterium
TCGACCAACGTCTCCGGCGGTGTGCGGAAGCCGTGGGCTTTGGGCATGGCATAGACCGTCCCGCGGAAGAACTGGCTGATGCTGTTGATGCTGTTCACGCCGCCGAATCGCCCGACGTTTCGCGGATCGTAAGGATTCGGCACGTACGCGGGCGGCGTGGGGAAGTCGACCACCGTGCCGTCTGCACGGGTCACATCCGGCAGGCCGTTGCCGTTGGTATCCGCGGGGAAGGGGATCTTGCGGCGTCCAAAGATCAAGTACGCCGCACCGCTCTGGTAGCGGTTGCGGGGACTGGCGAACCGGCTGGCGATCAGGAAATCGTCCGGCCCGTCCTGATCCATGTCGTTGAGTGACACAAAGGCGGAACCGAGATTTTCGCCGGGGCTGAAGCCGTGGAATCGAGCGCCCGCCAGTCTGAAGCCGAGATCGCCCACGTCCACGGCTCCTTCGGCCAACGCGGAGACGGTGATGGAGCCTTCGGCATAGGCATGCACGGTGTTGGTCTCGTCGGTGACCGTGGCTCGCAAGTAGTAGGGTTGTGAACGAACCGGGATCTTCTGGAAGTCGATGGTGAAGCGATACTCGATCTGCACCCAAGGTTCGGCCGAGCTGGTGGCCGGGAGGTCGCGCGGATTGGTGCGGATACCCTCGAGGGGCGGATCCGTCGCCGCAGCCGCCGCGGAGGGCAGAATGATGATCTTCGTGTTCGGGTCCTGAGGATCGCCGGGGTTGTTGATATCGTCGTTAGTGGGATTGAGATCCGTATCGAGGAGCAGCGTCACTCGCACCGGGCTGTCGGAGTCATTGTAGCGATAGCGAGTGGTCACCTCGTCTCTGCTCGACAGTCCGAGGTTGACCTGCGGATACAAGAATTCAAGTTTCGGCGGATTGGTCAGCGGTTTGGTGCCGGGGACCGCGATCTCCACGGGATTCACGAACGTGGCCCGCACTGCCCGGTTGCCCAGACCAGTGACGGGATTGAAGGTGCGGTCGTCGATTTCCGCGTAGATGTAGTAGAAGCCAGGCGGTGTACCGGTTGTATTCCAAGTAGAGTTCCCACTGCCCACGCCCGGCCCGACCAAGAAACCATCGAGGATCGGAATCTCCTGGGCCGGTGTCGGGCTGGTGGAGGTCGAGGCGAAGATTCGCACGATGGCCACGTCCTCGCCGTCTTCGCCCGTGAAATCAATGTCTACCGTTTGGCCGGGGAGGGCGACGAACCCACCCTGTGGAGTAGTGACGCGGGTGATGATGACCCTCGGAGCACGATTACCGTACGCGACCGGCGGGTTCAGCGTGTCTCCCCCCGTGCATGTCAGGCCCACGGAGAAACTCACCAAGCAGGTGAAAAAACACAGACCAACCACCGTTCTATGAATTCCCAGACGACGAGTCATCGTTGGCTTTCCTCCGGCGCTGAGCGATCCGGCGACGCGGACGCCGCAACGCACATCTGGCGGGACAAACGAGGAACCCCCTTCAGGATAATCCTATCCACCCGGGGGCATCCCGGTCAAGCCATCCTGCGGTCACAAGCATGGATTTCACAAGCACTTTGGCGTGTTGCCATTCCCCTCAAGGTTAGTTCCGGGGCGGATGCGAGGTACCCAATCCCCAATCGCCGCAATCCTCCCAAGCCTCCCCAGGCGTGCCTCCAGGCAGCGGTCCGACGCGCGGAGCGCCCTCTCCTCCACCGCATGATCGATTCTATGCCGGTCCCATGTGTCCGGTAAAGCCTGCCTGCGAAAGTCGCGGGGTGCCGCTCGGCGGCGCATATCGGACACCATTAGCGAGAGCCGCCCCAAGGGGCCGGGGATTGGTGTAGGATCGGCGGTCGACGTCTGGCGGACGGCACGATGCGTGGCCTGCCGGCCGACTGCCAGAATTCACCGCGATACGGAGGTCGCCGAGCCTTGCCCAGCACCTTGGCGGATATCATCAGCGATAAGCTGCTGCCGCGCGTCACGCAGCCCGCTCAGTACATCGGCGGCGAACTCAACCAGCCCGTCAAGCCCGGTGACTGGCAGAAGGCCGCCGTCCGCATCGCCATCGCCTTTCCGGACGCTTATACCGTCGGCATGTCCCACCTCGGCTCCCAAATCCTCTACTGGGTCGCCAACGCCATCCCCGGCGTCTGCGCCGAACGAGTCTACATGCCCTGGACCGACGCCGAACCGATCATGCGGCAGCAGCGCATCCCCCTCTTCACCTGGGACACCCGCCAGCCAGTCGCCGGCGCCGACATCTTCGCCGTCTCCCTCCAGTACGAAATGGGCCTCACCAACCTCCTGGCCATGCTCGACCTCGCCGGCATCCCCCTCCGCAGCCGCGACCGCACCGACGACCACCCCCTCGTCATCGCCGGCGGGCCCCTCGCCGATAACCCGGAACCCGTCGCCGACTTCCTCGACCTCGTCGTCGTCGGCGACGGCGAGGACTCCCTGCCCGCCCTCATCGACCTCTACAGGACCGCGCGTGCCGGCGGCGTCGCCCGCCGCGAGATCATCCCCCTCATGGCCGAGCAACTCCCCTGGGCCTACGCCCCCGGCCTCTACGAACCGCGCTACGCCGACGACGGAACCCTCGCCGCCCTCACGCCGACTCGGCCGGGCCTGCCGGCCTCCATCGAACGCTGCCGCGTCCACGACTTCGAGACGGCCCTCGTGCCGATGAAGCCGCTCGTCCCGCACATCCAGACCGTCCACGACCGCATGTGCATCGAGATTATGCGCGGCTGCCCGCAGCCCTGCCGCTTCTGCCACGAAGGCCACACCAAGAAACCCGTCCGCGTCCGCTCCGTCGAGCGGATCATCGAGATCGCCGAGGCCCAGTACCGAGCCACCGGCCACTCGGAACTCAGCCTGCTCAGCCTCTCGACCGCCGACTACCCCAAGCTGGCCGAACTCGCCGCCAACCTGAACGAACGCTTCGCCCCGCGACGCGTGAACATCTCCGTCCCCTCGCTGCGAGTGGACAAGATGCTGCAGTCCATCCCTTGGATGGCGAACAGCGTCCGCAAGGGCGGGCTCACCGTCGCCGCCGAAGCGGCGAGCGACCGGCTGCGCAAGGCCATTCGCAAGAAAGTCACCGACGGCGACTTGTTGGCGGGAATCGTCGAGGCCTACAAGGCGGGCTGGAAGCGGGTGAAATGCTACTTCATGGTCGGCTTCCCCGGCGAGACCGAGGAAGACATCCTCGCCATCTACGACCTCTGCCGCGAGATGTCGCAGGCCCGACGCTCTCTCGGCAAGCCGCCGGGCGAGATCACCGCGAGCGTGAGTTGGTTCGTGCCCAAGCCGCACACGCCGCTACAGTGGGCGGCCCAGGCCAGCGTCGAGTACTTCGAGAACGCCCGGCGACTGCTCCGCGAGAAGCAGCGGAGCGACCGTCGCAAAGGCGTGATCGTCAAGACGCACGACACCAAACGGTCGATCCTCGAAGCCGTGATCGCCCGTGGCGACCGGCGGCTCGGGCCCATCATCGAGCGGGCCTTCCGCCTGGGTGCTCGCTTCGACGCCTGGGACGAGAGTTTCCGTTACGAGCTTTGGCAGCAGTCGTTCGCCGACTGCGGCATCGACCCGGCCTGGTACGCCCATCGCGAGCGTCCGCTGAGCGAATTGCTCCCCTGGTCCCACATCCACGCCGGCCCGAAGCGTGACTTCCTCGAGCGCGAATACGCCGACGCCCTCCGTGTTCTCGCATGACGGCCTCGTCGCCTGTAGCGTCGGCCGCCCCTGGCCGACGTGCCCGCGATGAGCCCCGGACTTCAGTCCGGGCGGTCTCTCGAGTTTGAGCAGCGTCCACCTTATTGTGGGGCCGACGTGCGCGTACCGCCCCGCGCCCTCGCGCGGCCGACGAAAGTCGAAAATCGAAACGTCGAAAGTCGACATCCGTGTGACCGGTCTCCCGACCGGTCAGTAGCGTCGGCCGCCCCTGGCCGACGGGGAGGGCGAGGCGAACCGGGAGGGCGAGGCTCCCGCCGAGCCGTAGCGGCCCGCGCCCTCGCGCGGCCGACGAAAGTCGAAAATCGAAACGTCGAAAGTCAACATCCGTGTGACCGGTCTCCCGACCGGTCACGCGTGGCGGCCGACCGGGAGGGCGAGGCTCCCGCCGAGCCGTTGGCGATCGAGAATCTCACCGCCGACGTTACACCAAAGTGACTTTACCTGAGAAAATCCGAACACCGGACATGGATGGTCGCCGGTCCCAACGCCCAAAGTCAAAACGGCGAAAGCTGAGAAGTTGCACCTCGGAGGCCCCGGCAAACTGCAACTTCGTGCAAAAATCCGAAAACCGGCGCTAATGGGGGCGGATGAGGACAGATGGCGCAGACGCTCCTTGTGGGCTGAAAGCTGGCTCCGAGAATGGCTTTCAGTAATCATCGTTGAGACCTCCGCTTTCGGGCGCGTCCATCTTGGGCACGCAGCCCCCGACCAAGGTCGGGGGCTCTTGGGTCGGGGGCTCTTGGGCCGATGGCTCGTGGGCCAGGGTCGAGGACGACCCGGCTCGCAGGCCGCTCGGCTCTCCTTCCATAACACTATTCTTGCTCACCGCGCCACCTGGGAGGGAGGATGTTGGCTGTTGGCCGTTAGCTGTTAGTTTGCAAGGAGCAAGGAACGGCTGCATTTCCTCGCGGGGCGATGGCGGGGAATTGAGAATGTGGAAGGGGCTGCGGCGGCTGACACTAGCCGCGTTCCCGTTTCGCACCCGGACACCGGGTGCGTCTCCGCTGCACACTCGTCGCGTCTCACACACGATATGTGTCCCCGGATGCGATGTTAGGACCATTGCATGTCGCCTCCGGACTCGCGGAACCCTTCGTTTATCCGGGATAAACGTCGGGCATATCGGCATGCCGTCCCCAATGGCTCTAAGTTAGGCATGCGTTGCTCGCTTTTCAGCGTGGCGAGTAAAGCCAGACTTACCGTCTCCCGCCCACAGTCGTGAACGACGACCCCGGTGAACCGCCCCGTCGGTTTCCCTACGGAGCTTATTGTACGGTTATTGCATGCTGTCCCCTAACTCCCGCGACTCGCGCACTCCGACTGCTGCTACTGTGATGTGTGTATCGCAGTCACCACACCTGCATATGTGAATATGTGTATGGTCGTCACCATACAGAGCCGTGCGTCTGGCACTTGATCACGTTCACTAATTGCTGTATACTAGGCCCTCGTTACGCCGGTGTCTCGGATCGCATTCCGACTATAGGTGTGCCTGATGTCAGGTGAGCTCTCGCTAATGCAGCATTGTCATAAGGAGATCGCTATGTGCCAGCGGTGTGATACTGTTCAGCTTAGCATTCGCAGCGTCCGGGCACTCTGGCTCGCGCTCGGTGGATGTGTCATCGATGTCCGGAGGACTGGGGAACAGCGATTTACTCACCCCCGGCTTCCACGCCCGATCACCATAAGCAAGCGCCGGAAGGACGCCCCGAGAATACTTAGCTCGACTTTTGCCCTTTTTGAGGGCTGATTCATGTTGACCGCGCGCAATC
>CAYYBO010000049.1:0-16861 GCA_964470125.1 uncultured Planctomycetaceae bacterium
AATCTTGGTGTGACGCCGCAGGTTGCGGATGTGGTTCTCGCCGGAGAGGTACCAGAGCAATTCGCGCAGAACGGCCGTCCAGTTCATCTTCTTGGTGGTCAGCAGCGGAAAACCATCGGCGAGGTCCACTTGATAATGGGCGGCGAAGAGACTGATGGTGTCAACGCCGGTCCGGGACGACTTGCGAACGCCGTCGGCGAGTACTGAACGGACGAGGTCGAGGTATGGCTGCACGGGTTCCCTCCGTGGCTTCGCGGGCATCCATTCGAATGACCGAGGCCGCCGGGCGGGAGTGTAGGAGGAAGCCGCCGGCCAAGGCAATAAGCTGTTCATGTGGGTCGCGTCAGTAGCGTGCCTTGCGGGCCAGCACTACTGCGGCGGCCGCGAGAACACCCTGGAAGATCATGCCGGGTATCAGCGGCGCGTTGATGTTGTTGAACAGGATTAGCCAGGTCCCGATTGGCGAGAACCCGAGAATCGCCGTCCGCGGCTCATCGGGAAGCATTTTCATTGTGATTTCCATGGCCAGATCGACCAGCGGCGGGGCAACCCAGGCAAAGAAAGTCAACAAAGTTACGAGCAGGAGGGTCCTGTGGGTGTAGGCGAGCACGAAGCGGAGGAATCCCGCAACGGTCGCTTGGGCTAGCAGAAACGCGGCGGCGGACCATCCCAGGTAGTATGCGACGTTTTCCTGCCCGATGCCGGGGACGATTTGCCCGGCCTCGGCGGACAAGGTGGCAACGAGGATGGCGAACACCAGGAAGGTGGCGGTCAGGGGGGCCTCCAGGTAATGGCGAGGCTTGGGCTCCCGGAAGCCGGCGTCCTTGGCGGCGCGCTTGGCCCATCGAGCGGCATTGTCGGACGCCGCGGAGATCGGCACCAGGGAAGCCAAGACCAGCAGCGTGAGACTTCCGATCAGTTGGTGCGCTGGATCGTTGATGCCTGAAGGAGACCAGGCAGCCGGAGACGTTGTCCTCAGCGCCAGGCCGGCGGCGCACAAGAGCGAGCACAGGGCGAGCAGGATGTGGGCGTGAGCAGCGGTGAATGCGGGCACGTCATCGCGGGCGAACTTCCGGGCGGCGGCAACGAAGAAGACCACCGCGAAGAGGAGTTGAAAAAACAGGGAGACGAAGGCAAAGGCCCCGGAAGACGAGGCGGCCGTCGTGAAAGGCATGACAAAGCTGCCCGAGTAAGTGAGCAGCGAAAGGCCTGGAACTATGCCGAGAATGCGGAGACTCGCAAGGACCCAGAAGATCGCGATGAAAGGCGCCGCTGAGACGGTCCCGCGGGTGCTCAGGCCGATGAGAACGCCGAGGGTCCAGGACATTGCGGCCGCGCCCCCGAGCACAATGAGAAGAAGCGTTGGCGCCAGGGGCGTGGTGGTGATTCCGGCGAGCAGGGCCAGGACCGTGCTGATGGCCCAGTTGGCTAAGACGACGAGTATGACCTGGGCGGTAGCTCCGGTGAGGTAGCCGAGCACGGCGGTGTGCCCGTTGATGTTGGCCGTCCGGTGAGAGGCGATCATGCCCGACGTGTAGTCGCGTTGGATCGCCTTCTTGATTGCCGCGAGGCCGCCGAGCAAGACGATACCGGCTTGAAGGAACATCATCACCGTGAGGGCCCCACCGGCGAAAGTGGCCAGTGGAACCTGCTCGACCTGGAGGGCGCGCTGGATGACGATCAGCAAGACGACCGCCAAACCCGTGTATCCGGCGACGAAACCCAGGAGACGCTTCCACCCGCCGAGCAGCCGGACCTGCAGCCAGCCGATGGGATTGGCGATGATCGGTTGCTCGGTCACGTCCGTCTCCTAAAGCACTTTATGATCGCGTTCCGCACGCAGCATCGCCCGCCGGTGGGTGACGCGGAGCGAGGGTCGGTGCGCGCTCTCGTTCCGGGGCGGGCATACGGGGCCGACGCCGCCGATTGCGCCGACGCCTTTTCCACATTTCCGTTTCGGCGCGTCGACGCTTTCTAATCCACCTGCCTGATCCCTGTCCTCAAGTAGGCCTGCTCCAAGTCGTGGGCTTGCGGGGCAAAGGCGGCGACCGGTACGTCGCGGCCGATCAGGGTCCGCAGCAGGTCGGCGGCGGCTTGCGGGTCGTTCTCAAACTCGAACGAAACCTGCCGTCCGTCGATCTGGGCCTGGGTGATCGACGGAAAGCTCCCCAGGATGCGGTTAATGCCCGGCATGGGGGCGGCCAGCGTCAGGTCGTAGCGGCACCGATTGTCCTGCTTGCCGCCGACCACCTGGGCGACGGTGCCGAAGCGGAGGATGGCGCCCGCCTGCATGATGGCCACGTGCGTGCAATACTCGTCGAGGTCCGCCAGGATGTGCGAGCTGACGATCAGGGCCTTGCCCTGATCGCGCAGGCTGCCGAGCAGGCGGCGGAACTGCACGCGACCGGCGGGGTCCAACCCGGCGGCGGGCTCGTCCAGCAGGACCAGGACCGGATCGGGCAGCAGCGTCCGGGCGATGGTGAGCCGCTGCCGCATTCCACGAGACAGCGATTTAATCTTGGCTTCTCGCCGGTCGGAGATCCAAAGCTGCTCAAGCCAGAAGTCAATACGCTCCTCGATGGCGCTACGGCCCAGCCGGTAGGCCCGGACGATGCACCGAAGGAAATCGGCGACAGTCAACTCCTCGTACAGAGCGGGCGTGTCGGGAGCGAAGCCGATTCGTGAGAGGATCGCCGGTCTGCCCGCCTCCACTTCCTCATCGAGGACTCTGATCAAACCTCCGGCTCGGGCCAGCAGGGCGGCGACGGCCTTGAGGGTGGTTGTCTTGCCTGCGCCGTTGGGACCGATCAGACCAAGCAGATGGCCGCCGGACAAGTTCAGCGAAAGATCCGGCACGGCCACAAAGTTGCCGTATTCAACGCGGAGGTTGTTGACTTCGAGAACAAGGGCCATTCGTCGATGCGCCCGGGGTGTTCTGACGCCGCCCGCGCGGCTTTCGGCATGGCCTGGACACGCGCACGCCGGCGATCAGGAAGAGAAAGTCCCAAGAGCCTGCTGCTCGCCCCCTGCAACGGATGGCGTCTGCGCATCATCCTACGACCGAAATGCCGTCGCGGCAAGGTTGTCGTTATCGCCTCTCCCGTGAGGCTGACGTGGGGGCAGGTTCGGAAGGCCCGCTCCCCCGCGGTCTCATCGTCCGGATCGCTGCAACAGGAGGTCCAGGATGGTCGCTGCGCCGAGGAGGAGGCTTACGCAGCCGTTGATCGTGAAGAAGGCGAGATTCACTCGCGACAGGTTGTTGGGAGAAACCAGGGCCTGCTCGACGGCAAGCAGCACAGCCGTCGCCGCGGCGGCGATCCAATACACCCAGCCGAGGCCCGCTACGCAGCCGAGGGCCACGAGGAGGAGGACGGCGGCCACGTGGCAGCAGCGAGAAACGACCAGCGCTCGGGCAATCCCCCATCCGGCCGGCAGTGAGAAGAGTCCGTCCCGCCGATCCGCCTCCACATCCTGGCAGGCATAAATTATGTCGAAGCCGGCCATCCAGAACAGCACCACCCCCATGAGTATCGCCGCCGGCCAGCCAAGCGACCCAGGATGGATGGCAATCCAGGCTGCTACCGGGGCGAAACCGATGCCGGCGCTGAGCGCAAAGTGGGTCCAGACGGTGAAGCGCTTGGTATAAGAGTAGCCGGCCAAGGCCGCCAGCGTCGGCAGGGCGAGGCACATCGGCCAAGGATTGGCGTAACCGACCAGGAATCCCCAACACCCGGCGACGAAAACAAGAGCGCTGAGCGCGAGGAACCGCCAGGCCTGCTGCGGTGTGATCCGCCCGGCAGGGAGCGGGCGGCCCTCCGTGCGAGGGTTGCGAGCGTCGATCGCCGCATCGGCGATTCGGTTGAAAGTCATCGCGAAACTCCGCGCCGCCACCATGCATAGAACGACCAGGCCGATCTGCCCGAGCCTCGGCAGGCCGCTGGCGGTTCTCTGCCCTGCCAAAAAGACGGCCGTCAGGGCAAAGGGCAATGCGAAAACCGAGTGCGAAAAGCGCACCATCTCACCCCAGGTTCTGATGACGGCAAGCGGATTCATCCAACTGGGCATTCTACGTGGAAACACGGGCACCACTAATCGGCCGGGGGCGCTGGCGGCGGTGGCCGGCTAGACAGGGCCAAGCCTTGATCGCGCTTCGGGTTGGGAGTAGCCGTGCGGACGCTTGGGATGAAAGAGTGCGGCGCGAGTCCTCACGTCGCCGGAGGGCCCCGAAGAAACCGCAAGAACGGCGGAGAGGACCCCAGAAGGCAGGGAAGACAAGGAAACTGTGTCTTCCGGGATCCGTCCGGATATAATAAGAGTTGTTCGGATCCGCCGACGACAGGTCGCGCGAAAGGAGGATGCAGCGATGGAACCTTCACGTTTGCAAAGCCGCGGCGCCACCTTCACCGAGATGCTGGTAGTCATCACCATCCTTCTGGCGGCTGTGGGCCTTGTGATGCCGACGTTCAGCAGCGCGCGTCGCAGCGCCCATCGGGTTGCGTGCATGAACACGCTGTCGCAGATCACGGTAGGCATGACCATCTATGCCAAGAACTTCGACGACTGGATCATCGGCTCGCCGTACGGCTCGGGGGCGTACCTCGCGAGTGAAACACGGGCTTGGGGGCCGGCGGTGCAACGGTGGGACTTCATGGGCCCGCTGGAGTCTCAGTGGAGCATGGGTTTGACGGAGGTAAACAAGGGGGATCCCGATGCGGTGATACCCAAGCGGTTCAACGATTTGCGCGGCCACTATGCCTTCAAGTGCGCCGCCAACGATTGGCTGTCGTTGTATTTTAGCGGCTCTGATGCCGGGGCTGGGCCGATGGTGAGCTACAACACATGCCGGTGGCAATTGTGGCCATGCGATAGCGCCCCCATCGGTCACGATGAGAAGCTGCCAGCAGGCTGGCGACCGTCGGTCGTGAGGATCGGTAATCCCGCGAACAAGGTCTTCTGTGCCGATGGGGCTCGGTACTCGAGCTGCACATATCCGCCGGATTATGACCTGTCGGTGCAAGGACCCTTCGGCGGCGCGTTTTCCGACGGGGGAGCATACAGCGTCTACTCAAGGTCTTGGGATCGGTGTCGAGCTCCAGGTAATGAGAGCGCCCCTGGCGGACATGCCTTAACCGACGTCGACGCCCGGCAGTATGCGTTCCGCCACTCCGCGGGCCCCCCGCCGTTTGGCGCGCCCGGCAATGCCTACAAGGCCAACTTCGCGTTCTACGATGGCCACGTGGAGACACAGGGCGACCTGCAGGCGTCCAACCCACACCAATGGCTGCCCAAGGGGACGGTGCTGCAAACCATCGCCCTTTGGCCGGATGCTCAGCCGATCTACGGGGGCACAGGCGACATTGTCATCGGCGACTGAACGCCCCAGCGTGATGGCAGCAAACCGGCACCTATAGAAGTCCTTCCCTGCGTTGACCCCCTCGTCCCACCACGTACAATCGAATTTCGACGACCCAGCCGGAAAGTGACGGACCTGCTTGCTCAACCGGCCTGGACTCTCAGCCGAGGAATCGTTCATGCTCAAACTCATGTGCATCTGCGGGGCCAGGCCAAACTTCATGAAGATCGCGCCTCTGGCCGAGGCTTTTGCCCGCACGGGCCGGATACAGATGTTCCTGGTCCATACCGGCCAGCATTATGACGAGCGGCTGAGCAAGCTCTTCTTCCAGGACCTGGGCATCCCCACGCCGGACGTGAACCTCGAAGTCGGCAGCGGCAGCCACGCGGTGCAAACGGCGGAGATCATGCGGCGGTTCGAGCCGGTCGTGATCGAACACCGGCCGGACTACGTCGTCGTGGTCGGCGACGTGAACAGCACGGTGGCCTGTTCGCTGGTGGCCTGCAAGCTGGGGGTGAAGGTGGCCCACGTCGAGGCCGGCCTGCGGAGCTTCGACCGGGCCATGCCGGAGGAGATCAACCGCCTGCTCACCGACGCGATCAGCGACCTGCTCTTCGTCACCGAGCGGAGCGGGTTGGAGAATCTGAAGCGCGAGGGCGTGGAGGACGGAAAGGTCCACTTCGTCGGCAACGTGATGATCGACACTCTGCTCAAGAGCCGGGCCAAGGCGGACCAGTCGCGGGTGTTGGAGGAGTTCCGTTTGCAGCCCAGGAAATTCGCCGTGGTGACGCTGCACCGGCCGAGCAACGTCGACCACGCCGGCACGCTTTCGTCGATCCTGGACGCCTTCCAGCGGGTCGCGAACGACATGGCGATCGTCTTTCCGATGCATCCGCGGACGCGGAAGAACATCGCCGCGCTCGGCCTCGGCGGCCGACTGGAGTCCATTCGCGGGCTGTTGACGCCGGAGCCGCTGGGCTACCTGGACTTTCTCAAGCTGACCGCCGAATCGGCCCTGGTGTTGACGGACTCGGGCGGCATTCAGGAGGAGACGACGATCCTCGGCGTGCCCTGTCTGACGCTGCGCGAGAACACGGAGCGGCCGGTAACGATCACCCAGGGGACGAATCGGCTGACGCAGCCGCGATGCGAGGCGATCCTGGCGTCATACGAGGAGATAAAGAAGAACCCGCCGCCAGCCAATCGTCGGCCGGAGCTGTGGGACGGCCACGCCGCGGAGCGGATCGCGGACGTGTTCCTGAAGATCGCCGGGTGAAACGAGCGAAGCGGAGCAGAACTGAAGCGGTGAGCATGGGCTGTGGCACCGGCGTCTCGCCGGTGGCGCAATGAACAGAGCCGCGACCGTAAGGGAGCGGTTACGCTGAAATCGGGAGGGCCTCCGGAATTGCACGGTGACCGCTCCCTTGCGGTCGCGGCTCTGTTCGGAGTCGCCATCACACGGAATCATCGCGCACTGAGATGGAATCTAACGACTGCATCAGATAGGAATAGGCGATGCGGTTTCACTGAGCGAGTGAACAATTGGCGTGGCGATGGACCTGACCAAAGAGCGAATCGTCATAACCGGCGGGGCGGGCTTCCTGGGGAAATTCGTTCAGGCGGAATTGGCCCGCGCCGGCGCGGCCGCCGAGAACGTGGTGGTCCCGCTTCATCGCGACTACGAGTTGACGGACGCCGCGCACGTCCGGCGGATGTACGCCGACATGCGGCCGACGATGGTGATTCACCTCGCCGCGGAGGTCGGCGGCATCGGGGCCAACCGTGAACAGCCCGGCCGCTTTTTCTACGCCAACATGGCGATGGGCCTGCATCTGATCGAGCACGCCCGACTGGCCGGCGTCAGAAAGTTCGTGCAGGTGGGTACTGTCTGCGCGTATCCGAAATTCACGCCGGTGCCATTCCGCGAGGATGACTTGTGGAACGGCTATCCGGAGGAGACCAACGCCCCTTACGGTGTCGCTAAGAAGGCCCTGCTGGTGATGCTCCAGGCGTATCGGCAGCAGTACGGGCTGAACGGCATCTACCTCATCCCGGTCAATCTCTACGGCCCCGGCGATGATTTTGATCCGGCGACCAGCCACGTCATTCCGGCGTTGATCCGCAAGTTCGTCGAAGCCAGGGAGCGGGGCGACCGGCAAGTCGTGGTCTGGGGCACGGGCTCGGCCAGTAGGGAATTCCTCTATGTGGAGGATTGCGCCAGGGCGGTCGTCCTGGCGACGCGGCAGTACGACGGGGCGGAGCCGGTCAATCTCGGCTGCGGCGTGGAGATCAGCATTCGCGACTTGGCTGCCAAGGTTCAGCGGCTGGTGGGCTTCAATGGGGAGATCGTTTGGGACCCCAGCAAACCGGACGGCCAGCCGCGTCGCTGCCTGGATGCGCAGCGGGCGTCGGCATTGTTCGGCTTTCGGGCAGAGATCGATTTGGATGAGGGATTGCGGCGGACGCTGGATTGGCGCCTGCGGAGTTGCACATCCAAGCCTGAGGATCGGGGCTGAGCCGCTGATCGGTGAAGGCGTCGCCGGTCTCTGGGGGCCGGGTGGGGATGCCGATTCACATCGCGGGCACGTCGCGGCCGGCGTTGCGGATGGTCAGAACAGGGCAGGGCGACTTGCGTACGACCCTCTCGGCCACTGAGCCAAGCAGGACGTGCTTTAGGCCGCCGCGGCCGTGCGTGCCGATCACGATCAAGTCGATACTGTGTTCTTCCGCGTAGCGAATAATCTCCATGAAGGGCCGGCCGACGAGGACTTTTGAACGAACCTGCAGCGACGTTCCACTGAGGTGTTCTTGGATGAACTTGCCGATCTCCTGGGTTGAGGCGGTAACCATTTCCTCTGGAGAGGGGCCAACCGGCAGGCTGTTGGGCCCCAGGGCCATCCAGTACTGGTAGGCCTCGTCCACTACATGGACTATGTGCAGCTCCGCTCCGTAGGTTTCAGCCAGGCTTCTGGCGTAATCGAGGGCGTGCAGGGAGAGATCCGAGAAATCGGAGGGGAACAGGATTCGTTGGAATTTGTTCATACGGCACCTCGCTGTCGAATCGCCGGACATGTGATCGCCGAGACCGCCGTGCTGGTCCAACGGCCCCCGGCGTTCTATTCGATTCCAACCCCCCATAAGGTAAGGCGATTGATTCCGAGCGCCAACACGCTGATCCGAAGGCCGGGAGAGGCGGAATGCCCGCAAGCAGGCCGTCCGGGGGGGCGTTGCCGGCTGGTCATTCAACTGCCCGGTAGTAGTAGTCGCGTTTCTGCGGTCGCCAGCCGGCGTCGGTGATCAGGCGGCGGATTTCGGGTTCGTTGAGGCGATAAGTGGTGCCGGCGGCGGAGACGACGTTCTCCTCCATCATCACCGAGCCCATGTCGTTGGCCCCGAAGAAGAGGGCGAGCTGGCCGATCTTGGGGCCCATCGTTACCCAACTCGATTGGATGTTGGGGATGTTGTCCAGGGCGAGGCGGGCGAGGGCGAGCATGGTGAGGTACTCGTGGGCGTCGGCAAGGAGGAGGTGGTTGCCGTCATTGAGCGGGCGGCTCCCGCCGGCGAAGGTGGGGCTTTCAATCGCGGATTGGGGATTGCGGACTGCGGATTGGGGGGGGGCGTCGGCTTGCTGGAACGAGAATCCCTTCTCGTTCCCGGATTCGGCCGGAATCCCTTCCGGCGGAGGCGGGAAGGGATTCCCTTCGGAGTGGGTGCGAGAAGGGATTCTCGCACCAGCGGTTCTCGCACCAGCGGTTCTCGCACCAGCGGTTCTCTCACCAGCAGCTTCTTCCGGCCTCGCACCAGCATCCATCGCGCCAGTGGACGCCGCCGGTGTTCCCGTCGGCCACGGGGGGCCGACGCTACGGGGGGCGCGTTTCGGCGTTTCGGCGTTTCGGCTTTCGACTTTCGACTTTTCGAGCGGCAGCGGCCGTACCCGCCCGAGCGGGGTGCCGGCGGGTTGGAAGGGCCAGCAGATGAACGCCCCGAAGCCGCCGCCGTTAGCCCGGGCGAGCGACTCGTCTTGTAGCTCACGAAGGAGGAGCAAGTGCTCCAGCCGCTCGTCGAGCGTTTCGACGTGGCCGAACATCATGGTGCAGCTCGTCCTCATGCCAAGGATATGGCACTGCCGCATCACGTCCAGCCACTCGCCGGCCGTCGTCTTGCCCTGGCCGATCTTCCGCCGGACGCGGTCGGACAGAATCTCCGCACCCCCGCCGGGCACGCTTTCCAGACCGGCCTCTTGCAGCCGGGCCAGCACCTCGGCGACGGGCGTCCCGTATACCTGGTGAAAGGCGAATATCTCCGGCGGGCTGAAGGCGTGGACGTGGACCGTCGGGTAGTTCCGCCGGATGAACCGCATCAGGTCGAGATACAACTCGAAGGGCAGCCCGACCATACCCAATGCCGGAACAAGGCCGCCATGCATGAGGATTTGCGTCCCCCCGATGGCCAGCAGTTCTTCGATCTTGCGGCCGATCTGCTCATGGGTCAGGGTGTAACCGGCTGGCAGACCCCGCCGACCGGAGGGCTTGTCCGGCGGGTCGGCCTTGAAGTTGCAGAAGATGCAGCGGGCGGTACACCAGTTGGCGTAATTGATGTTGCGGTCGACGACGTAGGTCCGGTAGTCCTCGGGGTGCAGGTGCTCGCAGACTTCCCACGCCCGGCGGCCAAGGGAGTGGATCGGCTCGTGGAGGTAGAGAGCACGCAGATCTTCCCGCGTGAGCCTGCTGCCGACGGCGGTGGGAGGGGATGCGGTCATTCCAGCAGGTCGTGTTCGTGAACGAGCGTGAAGAAGCGGTCCATGCCGGTCCGCATAGCCGGCGTGAGAGTGTAACGCATGCAGTCACGGAGATACTTCAGGGCGGTCTCCGGCGGCCAGCCGTGGCGAGGCGCCTCCTCGGCGGCAATCTGGTCGATCATCTTCACGCCGGCGTCGCGTGCTCTCTCCAACAGATCGGCGAGGCCTTCATGGTCGCGGTCGCGCCTGCCATACCATGCGGCGAAGACGAAGGGTAGGCCGGTCAGCTCTTTCCAGGCGGCCCCAAGGTCGACTTGAAAGGAGAAATCGGACGGTGCGGCGGTGATGACCTTGTCGCCGATCAGCAGGACGGCTTCAACGTCGCAGGGCCGCTCGACAGGTGTTCTCGGCGGCTTCGCCGGGTGAACGATCGGCTCGACTGCTTCCTGCAAAGGTCTTTTTTCTTTCCACGTCGGCCGCGGGGGGCCGACGCTACGAGTCGCCGCTGGGCGGGCGACGATTTCCAGTCGCCGGTGGTACATCTCCCGCCAGAGCGCCTTCGCCAGCACGACCGACGTGTGCGAGTCGGCATCCACGTGCAGGCGTTGGATGTCTCGTGGCGGCACACGCGAGAAGATGCGGACCGTCATGGTCTCGCCGTCGCTGGCAATGCAGGCGTCGGAGACGCGGACTAGGCGACGCCGCGCCTGCCAGTGGTCAACGACCGGCAAAAGGGCGACGTCGCACTTGACATCGGCCAACATGGCGGCCAGGCGAGACGGCACGGCCGGTCGGATCACTAGGCCTTCCCGTCTCACCAAGGTCCTCCACAAGGGCCGAGCGTTCAGAAAGGAGACGACACCCAGCGTGTGAACGTCGGGCGGGGGGTTCCCAGCGGCTTCTGGTGAGTCTGCGGCCATGTCGAAACGATCATCTCGGCTGAATGGCACCGTCGCCGGGGGATTATAGCCGCACTGGGGGCCGGCCGATAGACGGCTGGTTCAGGACCTGCAACCGGATACGCCGATCTGTTGTATGATACGGGGCCGGGCGGCGACGCGGAGCGGATCACTGTATGAACCGGCTTGGGGGGCGCCGGGGCTCCCGCGGTCGCCCAAGGCTGCCGGCTTGGCGGGAGATGCAATGATGAAGACTCGAACGACGACGATTTCGGCGGCGGCGGTCGCATTGTCGATGCTGATTTGGCCGGCGACGGCTCTGGCCCAGGCGAGTGGTCAGACCGCGCAGGAGAACGTCTATCAGTTGACGTTCATCGAGCTGGCTTTCAAGGCGTTCGACGTCGTCCTTAGTCTCTTCGTGTTGCTCATGCAGCAATTCCTGACGGGCTTCTTCGGCTTGCTCATTCCCTGATGGATGACGCGCCATGCGGTGAAGCCGCAACGTGAACGGGGGAAATCACCCTTTTGAACCCATCACCGCCATGACCTCGGTCATCGTGGGCCCGATCGGGCCGTGAAGGACCAACTCCGCCATTTGATCCAGCGGCGTTGGATCGCGGTTGATGATGACCAGCTTGGCCCCGTTGCGCACGGCGATCTCCGGAAGCCTCGCTGCGGGATGCACGACGAGGCTTGAACCCAGGACCAGGAAGAGATCACATTGCTCCGCCAGGCTCACCGCCTCCGCCCAGACGCCGGCGGGCAAGTCCTGGCCGAACGAGACGGTCATCGACTTCAGGATGCCCCCACAGCCGTCACAGCAAGGATCAAGATCGCCCGCCTCCAGGCGTTGTTGGATTTCCTCGCATTCGTACCGCCGGTCGCACGACAGACAGTGAATCCTCATCGCCGTGCCGTGAATTTCCACGACACGCCGGCTGCCGGCCCGTTGGTGCAATTCGTCGATGTTCTGGGTGATGACCGCCTTGACGTGGCCCCGAGATTCCAGCTCGACCAGGCTGAAGTGGCCGGCGTTCGGCTTCGCTGCCAGGAATTGCGGCACCGTTTCCTTGCGGATCAGCCAATAGCGGCGGCGCTGGGCGGGATCGGACAGAAAGTCCTCGTACATCACGGGTCGATGGCGCGACCACACACCGCCCGGGCTGCGGAAATCGGGGACGCCGCTCTCGGTGCTGATGCCGGCGCCGGTGAAGGCGATGCCGCGGCTTGCTTCGCCAAGCCACTTGGCGAGAAGACCGTGCCCTTGCTCTGTATTCGCCATGCGAGTGCCCGGTCCCTCTTGGTCGCGGCGCCGCCCCGACTGAACTTCGGAGCTCTTCGGCCTACTTCGCGTCGGCGGAAAGCGGTATTCGGCGGAATGTCTCCACGTCGATGAGGCCCTGGTTGGTGAGCTTGAGTTTGCCGATGACTGACAGGCTGAGGAAGGCCAGGGCCATGAAGGGCTGTTCGAAACGGCAATCCAGCTTGCGGGCGGCGGCGGAGAGCTCACGCAGTTGAGCGGCCACCTGGTCCGCCGGCTTGTCGCTGACCAGACCGGCGATGGGCAGGGGCACGTCGGCAAGGACTTGACCCTCGTGGACGACCACCAGCCCTCCGTGCAGCTTGATGAGCCGAACCGTGGCCGCGAGCATGTCCTCGTCGGACATGCCGACGACGATGATGTTGTGGGCGTCGTGGGCCACGCTGGAGGCGATGGCGCCCGCCTTCAGCCCGAAACCCCTGACGAATCCGCGTCCGACTTCGCCAGTGGCGCGGTGCCGTTCGATGACCACGATCTTGGCCAGGTCGCGGTTCGGGTCGGAGACCAGGAAACCGTCTCGCACGGATGCGGGCTCAATGCTGCGCTCGGTGTCCACGCGGTTTTCCAGGACGTGGATCACATGAATCGGAGGATCGCCCGCGGCATCGTGCCCCGCCGGAGCCGGTATCTGGAAATCCTTCAATTCGATCCAGTGCACGTCGATGCTGCTTCGGAGTTGGATTCGCTCCTCCTCGGCGCCTCGCGGGGCAATGCAGCTTCCATTCTGGGCGACGAGCTGACCGCGATGGAACGTCTCGGTCACCCGACAGTTCTTGAGGTCCTCAAAGACGGCCAGATCGGCGCGGTAGCCCGGCAGCACGGCTCCCATCTGGCGAAGGCCGAAGTACTTGGCGGTGTTGAGCGAACCCAGGCGGACGGCCAGTATGGGATCGAGGCCCTGAGCGATAGCCGAGCGGATCATGTAATCAATCTGCCCTTCATCAAGGAGATCATGCACGTCCTTGTCGTCGGTGCAGAACATGAAGCGATCGGCGGTGGCCGGGGAGACCAGCGGCAGGAGCGCCTTGAGATTCCTGGTCTGCGAGCCCTCGCGGATCATGATGTGCAGGCCGTGGCGAAGTTTGTCGGCGGCCTCCTCCCGGGTGGTACACTCGTGATCGCTCATGATGCCGGCGGCGGCGTAGGCGTTCAGACCGGTGCCGTTCAAATCGGGCGCGTGACCGTCGATGATCCGGCTTGCGGCGATGGCGATTTTCTGGAGGACCTCCTCCTCTCCAGCTATGAGGCCCGGGTAGTTCATCATCTCGGCGAGGCCCAGCACCCATCTATTGCCCAGGAAAGGCTGCAGGTCTTCGGCGGTAAGCTCGACGGCGGCAGATTCGAACGGGCTGGCGGGCACGCAGGAACTCAACATCACGAATACGTCGATAGGGGTGTGCTTCGCCGTACGGAGGACGAAGGAGATGCCTTCGGTGCCCATGACGTTGGCGAATTCGTGGGGATCGGCGACAACGGAGGTCGTGCCGTGTGCGACGACGACGCGGGCGAACTCCGGCACGGACAAGAGAGACGACTCGATGTGGACGTGGGCGTCGATCAGGCCGGGGCAGACGTAACGTCCGTTCAGGTCGATGGTTTTGGCGGCTTGATAGCTGCCGATGCCGGCGATCCGTTCTCCTACGATGGCCAAGTCGCCTTCGCGGATCTCGTGGGAGACCACATTCACGATCTTCGCATTCCGCAACACCAGGTCGGCGGGGCATCTCCCGGCCGCGACATCGATCACTCGTCGTAAGTGGTTATCGGGCAATGGGCAACCTCCTGCGGGTTCCACTTGGCTTGCGGGCATTATAGCAGATCGCCCACCAAGAGCGTCCAGCGAAAAGCGGCCCGGGGGCATTGCCCTTCCGCCGGCTTCTGCTAATATAAGGGATTCCTTTGCGGCCGATCGCGCGCGGCTGTCGCGCGGGATCGCCCCAGGCCGCGAGACCCGGAAAGAGATATTCGAGGCAAGTATGGCGGTTTCATTGCGACTGGTGCGATTCGGTCGCCGCAATCAGGCGAGCTTTCGGCTTCGGGCCGCGGACACGCGTTTCACCCCGACGGGTCGGTTCATCGAGGAATTGGGATCGGTGAACCCCCTGGCAGACGATCCGGCGAAGCAGGTTCATCTGAAGAAGGACCGGATCGAGTTCTGGCTGCGGAGCGGTGCGAGAACGACTCCGACGGTTCGCGCGTTGCTGAAGAAGCAAGGCATCAAGGTGGCCGCTGCGAAGCGGACCGCCTCCAAAAAGAGCCGGCCTGGTTGACCCCGGCTCCACCCGCCGACGGCCGGCGTGAGCGGGAGACGCGGAAGAGCCGACTGTGACGGCGATCGCGCCAGGCAACGAACGCGGCATGCGGATCGACCTTTTGACCCTGTTCCCGGAGGTTTGCGAGCCGTTCTTTTCGGCGAGCATCCTCGGGCGAGCCCGGCAGGCCGGGCTGGTGACGATCCAGTGCCACAACATTCGCGACTTCGCGGAGGGCCGCCACAGCACGGTGGATGATCGACCGTTCGGCGGCGGAGCCGGCATGGTGATGATGTGCCAGCCGGTGTTTGACGCGGTCGAAGCGGTGGAGAAACTCGCGGAAGGGACGCCGACACGGGTGTTGTTGACTCCGCAAGGAGAGCGGCTGACGCAGGCGATTGCCGGGGATCTCGCCCGGCGGGAAAGGTTGTTGATCGTCGCCGGCCATTATGAGGGGTTTGACGAGCGGATTCGGCTTGGGCTTTCGCCGTGGGAGATTTCTATCGGCGATTACGTGCTTTCCGGGGGAGAAGCGGCGGCGATGGTGTTGGCGGACGCGGTGGTGCGGCTGATTCCGGGGGTGCTGGGCAACCCGGAGGCCGCGGCGGACGATTCGTTTTCGATTCCGAACGGATCGCCGCCGACGAGAAACGACGGGGAGCCTCCGGCCCGGAACGGGATCTGTCTGGAGTATCCTCAATACACGAGGCCGCGCGTGTTTCGCGGGATGGAAGTCCCGGAGGTGCTGCTCAGCGGAGACCATGCGAAGATCAAGGCCTGGCGGGCGGAACAGGCAAGGCTGCGCACAGCCGCTCGCAGGCCGGATTTGTTGGCGACCCAGGGGACCGAGGGAGTCTCAGAGCGGGTGAATGCAGAGCCGGCTTAGCTCGCGGCTGAAAAGGCCCGGTCAAAGCCCGATTGTTGAAGGGCGGGAAAGGACTCCCCAAATGGCGAGTGCATGGAAGTTCTCTCGCACCCGTGGAGCTTCTTGCACTGGCGGACACAAGGCCGACGAGTGGGCTGTTGAAGCGAGCAGCTCGCCGACACGGACCGCGACGTTGGAGTAACAGGCGATGCGAAATAAAATCATTGAAAGCGTGGAGGCGGCCCATCACAAGAAAGAGACGCCCAAATTCGAGGTGGGCGACACGGTCTCGGTCGGCGTGCGGATCATCGAGGGTTCCAAGGAGCGCGTCCAGCCTTTCATCGGCGTGGTGATCGCCCGCCGCGGGCAGGGGATGAACGAGACCTTCACCGTGCGACGAATTGTGGCCAACGAGGGGGTCGAACGGATATTTCATCTACAGTCGCCGCGAATCGTCGGCGTCGAGGTCCAACGACGAGGGAAGGTCCGACGGGGCAAGCTGTACTTCCTGCGAAGCCGCGTGGGCAAGGCCAGGAAGCTGCGCGAACGTCGTGTGTCGGCCGGCAAGGGCGCGGGTGAAGCGGACAGCGCCGCCGATGCCGTCATCGACGCCTCGCCAGGGGCCGAGGCCCGGGCTTCCGCCGACCGGGTGCCGGCGACAGTCTGACGACGTGTTTCTCTTCAAATCGATTCCTGATGGACGCAACTGGTGAAGGCCAAGGACGACCTCGGCAGGGCCGGAGAGGAAATCGCCCGGCGATTCCTGAAGGGGAACGGTCTGCGCATCCTCGCCCGAAACTACGCCTGCCCTTGCGGGGAAATCGATCTCATTTGCCGCGACAAGGACTGCATCATCTTCGTCGAGGTCAAGACGCGGCTGGATGATGCCGCCGCCGATCCGGAAGCCAACGTCACCCCGACCAAGCAGCGCCACCTGGAACGCGCTGCCCGATTCTGGTTGGAGAAACACGGTTGGCCGGAGTATGCCTACCGTTTCGATGTCGTCTCGGTGATAATGCCCGCGGGAGAAGGACCGCGGGTTCGCCACATTCGCGAGGCTTTCCTGCCTTCTTGCTGACGGGGAGACGTTCGTGAAGACCATTATTGAACCCTTCAAGATCAAGGTCGTCGAACCCATCCAGATGACCACGCCCGAGCAGCGTGAGACGATCCTCCGGGAAGCGAACTTCAACGTGTTTCTGATTCGGGCGGCGAACGTGCTGATCGACCTGCTCACCGACTCGGGCACGGGGGCGATGAGCAGCGAGCAGTGGGCCGGCGTCATGCGGGCGGACGAGTCCTACGCCGGAGCCATTTCCTTCTACCGCTTCAAGGACCAGCTCACCAAGATCACCGGCTTCGAGCACGTCCTGCCCACCCACCAGGGCCGGGCCAGCGAGAGGATCCTCTTCGAACTACTCGGCGGCAAGGGC
>CAYYBO010000050.1:0-16824 GCA_964470125.1 uncultured Planctomycetaceae bacterium
ATCGTCTCAAGTCCCTCATTCGCGCCGGCATCCCCATCGCCATCGCCTGCGTCGTCACCGGTGGCCTCAACTACGCGAAGTTCGGCTCGCCCCTCGAGTCGGGCTACCGCTATCTCTTCGCCGAAATCGACCTGCCCGAGGACAGCCCCCTCCGCGGCCCGACCGGCGATGTCGAGATCGTCTCTCTGCGATATCTCCCCCGCCATGCGTATGACATGTTCATCGCTCCTCCTGACCTCGACATGACCCATGCCGGCCCCGTCATCACCGGCGTCGGTCCGCAAACCGCCATGTGGTACGGTACCCCCCTCTTTGCCCTCACGCTCATCGGCATCCGCCGCTGGTGGTCCGACACGATCAAGCGGAATCTGATGTTGTGGACCCTGCCCGTGATCTTTGTGGCCCTGATCTGGCACGGCCCCATCGAAGGCTGCCCCGGCTACTACCGCTACACCCTCGACTTCGGCCTCATCTGGCTGGCGGTCATCGCCTCATGGACCGAGAGCCCGAGAATGCGGGTCCTCACGCTCGTCTGTCTGGCCTGGAGTGTCTTCTACTTTTATATGCTCGGGCGAACGTGATCCGCGGGGAGAAAGAGGCCGGCCTGGTAACGATCGGCGATGCTCTCCCGTCTCAACGCAACGCGTTGCCCGGATGCAACAACTGAGTCACCGCTGATCCGGCTGCGCGACCGACTGGCGCATTCGGAACGCTTCGCGCGACGCGCACAGACTCACAGGTCGCCCTGAATACTGAACCCGATCCGTGCAATTACCGGCCGTCGCCGCCAAGCGCCGTGAAAATCCGCCGCTGGCCCGGCCATTGCTTATGCCTCCGCCGAGAGCATCGCGTCTAAGGGGGACGCGACACGGGGTTCGAGGAGACTCGGTTCGCCGCCGGGCTCCAGGGGGGAGAACATCATGTTCCGGAGTTTCGCTTGCATCGCGGCCGTCGGTAGTCTCGCGCTCGCGGGTGTTGCCAATGTCGCCCTCGCCCAGGTTGGCGAGCCGGTTGGCACTTTTAACATCACCCTCAAACAGGGCGCCAATGTCATCGTCAACCACAATGTCACCATCGGGCCCGGGGGCGACCTCCAGGACCTGAAGGCCGTCTTCCAAGACGGTACACCCGAAGACTTCACCCAGGTCGGCGTCATCGGGCCGCTGGGCAGCACCAGCCCGATCATCCTGAAGGTCACCAGTGACGGCGGCCCCATCGAGGACTTCCGCGTCCTGCACTGGTACATCGATGTGCCTGCCGGCCTGGGCGACATCAACGCGCCCGGTCCGTATTCACTCTTCGATCCCGCCGGCGGCAACATCGAGCTCAGCATCACCGCCCTGGAGTTCAGCAACGGCGCTATCGTCACGCCGCTGCTCATCGGCAATGACACCTACCTGACCTCCTTCATGCGGGACTATCAGGGACACTTCTATGAAACCGTCCTGGCCAATCCCTACAACTACGACGGCCACGGCATCTATGACATCCAGGTGCCTGGAATGTGGTACCTGGACGGCGATCTTTCGCAGTACGCCTTCGCCTCGACCACCGCCGCCTCGTGCAGTTGGACGTGGTCCAGCATCATCAACCCGGGCCTGCTCGCCACCATCCACGATGGCACCGCCGGTGGACTCGCTCCGCTGATCCCGGGCTATGTGTTCGAGCTGGGGGCGTCCATCGCGTTCGTGGCCATTCCCGAACCGGCCACGCTGGGCCTGCTGGCGACGGGCCTGCTGTTCGCTCTGCGACGCCGACGCTGATCGACTCCGAACGTTCCCTTACAACGATAGGTCATCAACCGCCGCCAGGTCACTCGGACAAACCGATGGCACTGGCGGCGGCGTGTTTTTCGGTGTGCGTGATGGAAATGAGAATCCGCGTGATACCCAGACGTCGAGCCGCCTCCGCGGTCTGGCCCGTGAGCGCGACAAGAGGTTGACCGGCCGGATCGTTCAATACCTCCATGTCCGTCCAGGCGATCTGCCCCCGCCAGCCCGTGCCCAACATCTTCAGAATCGCCTCTTTTGCCGCAAACCGCCCGGCGATGTGCGGCACCGGATTCTTCCGCCTCGCGCAGTAGACCCGCTCGGACGGCGTGAGGATGCGGGCAAGGAATCGCTCCGGGTGCATCCGCCACACGCGCTCCACCCGCTCACACTCGACCAGATCAATCCCGTGGCCAACGATGTTCATCTTGTAACCAATCGATCTTTTGCGATGACATTCCCGCCGAATCTCCGGCGTCTAAACAGACAGAGTGAAAAGCTCCGACGCGAGAATCCATATGCCCCAGGGTCGGGGCGGGCGTCCGCCGGACGACCGGTCAGCTCATCAAGGCGCTTTCAACCCCAGTTCCGCCGCGACCGGCTGCAGGGCCGCGGTGCAGTTGGCAATATGCTCGTCGAGCGGCACACCAAGCAGCTCCGCGCCCTTGGTGATGTCGTCGCGATTCACGGCCGCCGCGAATGACGGCGTCTTCATCTTCTTCTTGACGCTCTTGGGCTCCAGACCTTCCAGCCGCGTTGGCCGCACCAGGGCGCAAGCTACCAGAAAGCCGCACAACTCATCCACCGCCGCCAGTGCCTTGCGGATCGGCCGATCGCGCGGGTATTCGTCCAGGTTCCAGGTCGCGTGCGAGAGCACCGCCCCGACGATCTCCTCGTCCACCCCGCGCTGGCGAAGCACCTTGGCTCCCTCACGGCTGTGCTCCGGCGGGCTCGGCCATCGCTCGTAATCGAAATCGTGCAACAGCCCGACCACGCCCCACTGCTCCGCGTTGCCGCCCAGCTTCCCCGCGTAGTGCCGCATCGCCGCCTCCACCGCCAGCGAGTGCTTCCGCAGGCTCTCGTCCTTCACGTATTCGCACAACAGGTTCCAAGCTTCTTCGCGTGTCATCATTGTCTGATCCATGCCCCGCGCTGTTTGGCTCGCGTGCGTGTCTGGCGGGAAGACCGCCGTCTGTCGTGGCGTCGCCCGCAGGGTTGCAGCACCGCAAGTCGAGGGCGAGCGGGCCCGGAATCCCAACACTAGCTTAACCCGATACACTCCGCAATCTGCAACCCGTTCAGTGCCGCCCCCTTGCGGAGTTGATCGCCGCAGACGAACAACTCAATCCCGCGACCGTCGCCTTGGCTGACATCCCGCCGGATGCGCCCGACAAAACAGTCGTCCTCGCCCGCCGCATCGATCGGCATTGGGAAGCGATTTCCCGCCCGGTCGTCGATAACCTTTACGCCGGGGGCGCGCGACAGTATCTCACGCGCCTCGTTCTCGCTGACCGGCTCCTCGAACGTCAAATTGACCGCCTCACTGTGCGCCCGCAACACCGGCACGCGAATACACGTCGCCGTAATCGCCAGCTTCGGCTCTCCGAAAATCTTCCGCGTCTCCACTATCATTTTGTGCTCTTCGAGGTTGTACCCATTCTCACCGACGGGCGCGTCATGGCTGAACAAGTTGAACGCAATCTGATGCGGAAACACGTTTGGTGCCGCCGGCCGGCCCGCCAACACGTCACGCGTCTGGTCCTCCAACTCCAACATGGCCCGCCGCCCCGCCCCGCTTGCCGCTTGATACGTACACACCGCGATCCGCCGCACGCGATGCACGCGGTGCAGCGGCCATACCGCCATGTTCATGATGATCGTCGAGCAATTCGGATTGGCGATCAGCCGAGCATCGCCAATCGCTTCGGCGTTGATCTCCGGCACCACCAGCGGCACGCCCTCGTCCATGCGAAACGCCGAGCTGTTGTCGATCACCCGCGCCCCTGCCGCCGTCGCCACCGGCGCCCACACCCGGCTCGCCGCCGCCCCCGCGCTGAAGAAGGCGATGTCCAGCCCGTCGAAGCTCCTCGCCCCGACCTCCTCGACGCGAAGCTCCTCGCCACGAAAACGGATCGTCTTGCCCGCCGACCTTGCCGAGGCCAGCAAACGCATCCTGGTAACCGGAACGCCTCGCCCCTCCAACACCGCCAGGAACTCCACCCCCACCGCCCCGGTCGCCCCCAGAATGCCGATGCTCACGCCCACGAGCCGTCTCCCTTACTTATTGGACGATTCTAAACCCCCGCCGCCCATGCCCGCCACCAAGGCACGCTTTCACTATGCCCGCCGCCGGACTAAGCTCCTCTATGCCTCTACAAAACGGAGACCGAGTCCCATGATCGACCGTGGCACATACGCGAAGATACCCGCCGGCACGCAATCGCCTTCGGCCGTCAACTGTATCGTCGAAATCCCCCGAGGCCGTCGAACCAAGTTCGAGGTCGACCTGGCCACCGGACTGATGCGCTTGGATAGGTACCTGTACTCCTCGAGCCACTATCCCGGCGACTACGGCTTCATCCCCCAGACCCTCGCCGAGGACGGCGACAACCTCGACATCCTGGTCATGGTCAACGAGCCCACCTTCAGCGGTTGCCTCATCCAGGCGCGAGTCGTCGGCCTGTTCAGAATGACGGACCGCGGCCAGCAGGACTGCAAAGTCCTGGCCGTGCCCAACTCCGATCCGCTTTTCGCCGAATTCCAAGACCTCGACAATGTGCCCAAGCATTTTCTCCGCGAAGTCGAGCACTTCTTCACCACGTACAAACAGCTTGAAGGCGTCACCACCCACCCGGAAGGCTGGAGCAACGCCGCCGCCGCCAATGTCGAGGTCCACGCCTCCATCGACAGGTACATGGCCGAACTGGCCCGCCGTGCCAAAAGCAGCTTGAGTTGATATTCGTGCGGCTAGGCGCCGCCGATCGTCAACGGCTCAAGGCAACCGATGCGGCCACCAGACGCCGTCGGCGCCCAACAACTCGTAAGGCTGGAAGCTCGCCTTGTAGTTCATTCGCCGACTGTCGCGAATGTAGTACCCCCCGTACCAATGCGCCAGCCCGCGCCGCCGACATTCCTCGATCTCACGGAGTACTCCCAACGTCCCAAGCCCCCGCCGACCTTCCGCCGGGTCAAAGTAGAAGTAAACCGACGACAGACACCCGGGGCAGACGTCGACAATCCCCACGCCGATGATTCGCCTGTTGACCCGATAGACCATCTCCAGCGTCTCCGTCGCCGGCTCATAGAGAAACTGCTCGAATCCATCGCGATCATCGCTCATCGCCCCGTCATGCCGCTGGACGAGATAGTCCGCGTATATCCGCCACTTCTCATCGCTCGCCCGCGGCCGGTCCACTTCCACCTGCACGTCATCGTTGCGACGAAACACACGTCGCTGCGACCGGCTCAGCTCAAATCGCTCCACCGGTACGCGGATCGGCACGCATTCCCGACAATCCGGGCAGGCCATGCGGTAAACTACCCGCCCGCTTCGCCGAAAGCCCAGGTCCATGAGCACCTCATAAGCCGCCGGATCCAGCCGCCCGAACCCCACGGCTTCGCTGATGGCGATGCGCCCCGGCAAATAAGGGCAGGGGTGCGAGGGGCCGGTGTAAAGCGGCAAGACGGGATATTTCGCGGCGTTGCTTCCAGGGCCGTCCATATACGCTAGGATATCGCATCGCAATCGTGGCGGTCTCGGCCGACGCGCGAGTGGGGCCGGTGCCCTCGCCGCCAATCCGCCGAGGCAGGCATCGGCATGCATGACGGCCCGCCCATGATACACACGCTTGCATTCCGCGTATCCCGGCAGACAAGGTGAAAGGAACAGAAAACATGAAGCAATTCGGCACTTTCCTGACTGTGGCATTGATTCTCGCGTCACCCCGTCTTGTCGCCGCCGCCCCGCCGATCGGGGAGAAGGCCCCGCCGATCACCGTCTCCAAGTGGATGAATCGCCAGCCGCCCGCCCTGCCCGGAAAAGAGCCCGCCGCGGACAAGAGCGATAAGACAGCCGGAAAGGTCGACGCAAAGGAAGGCGACAAGGACATCGCACAGGACGGCCGTAAGTACGTCTTCGTTGTCGAGTTCTGGGCCACTTGGTGCGGACCTTGTTGGAAGAGCATCCCTCACCTTGCGGAGCTGCACAGGAAATACGAGAAGGACGGGCTGATCATCATCGGCGTCAGCAACGAGGAGCCCGAGACCATCGCCGAGTTCATGAAATCGAAAAAGGCCGGCAAGTCAATCGACATGCCCTACTTCGTCGCCGCCGATGACGAAAACGCCGCCACCGACGCCTGGATGGAGGACATAGAGGGCATCCCCCATGCCTTCGTCGTCAACAGAGAGGGAATCGTCGTCTGGCAGGGCAACCCCCTCGACACCGCCAAACTCGATTCCACCATCGAACAGGTCCTCGCCGGCAAGTTCGACATCGAGGCGGCCAAGAAGGAGGCGGCGATAGACAAACAATACCAGAAGCTGATGGCCGACCTGCAGGCGGCTTTTATCGCGAGGAAGGAAGACGCCATCTTCAAACTCCTCGATGAGATGATCTCCCTCAAGCCCGCCGAACTGCACGCCTACATGATCAAGCGGATGATGCTCGTGGAATTCGAAAAATCGGACAAACTGGCCGACTGGAACGCCAAAATATGGGATGCGTTCAAAGACGACCCGGAGGCCCTCCGCGACATCGTGGAGATCGAACTTGACCGGCAGATCGCCGATCGCGAGCCGGCCCTGCTGATCCGCTCCATGGTCAAGGCCTGGGAGCTGACCAAGGAGCCCGACGCCGAATTACTGGCCCAGCTCGCTCGCGTGCAGTGCGAGAGCGGCTTGCTCGATGCGGCCATCGACAGCCAGACCAAGGCCGTCGCAGCGGCCCCCGAGGACCAACGCGAATCCCACGGCAAAGCCCTCGCCTACTACAAGGGCCTCAAGGATCTTGCCGGAACCCTCCGCGTGAAACTGCCGTCCGGCGCAAAAGCCGAGTGAGTCGCCCGCATGGCCTGGCCGCGGCTTGGAGCGGCCGTGTGAACCCCGGCATCCTCCATCAAGGCTCGGCTGCGTCCTGCGCCCCGCCGGCCATAATCGGCGAGGCCGGCGCTGGCGGCCCCATCTGGACCGCGCCGATCCTCGCAAGTGTCACCGAAACGACACTCCGCACCGACGCGCTTTCGTGGGCCGCCATCGTCCGCAACGCCGGAGCCGCCTCCGCCGCCCGGGGGCCAATTCGCCCAAGGGCCTCGACGCACGCCGCCACCACCCGCCTCGCCGGCAAGGTATTGGGGCCGGGCGAATGGCCGGGCCGCCGGTAGCGTTAACATCAGGGAAGAACGGCCGCATGAACATTCACCGGCGTCAGTCGTGTCAACACGACTCCTGCGTATTTCTTGAAACAGGGATTGACACCGGCCGAACGGGGGGGGGTATAATGCGGCGAGTGCTCGGCGGGGTCCGGCCGCGCAACCGAGCCCTCGTCGCGAGCGAACGGCAAGTCACAAGGAGCCAATCATGCCGACGAGAAGACGCGTTCATGCCTGTGGTGCCATTGTGACGGCCTGCGCGATCGTGGGGGCCGCGAGTTGTGCCGCCCACGGAAAGATCGCCACGGCGTCGAGCAAGTCGACCGCCAAGAGCATCGCCCCGAGGACCGTGTTGGTGTTCTGTGACCGGACGCCGGGGTCGTACTTCTGGGCCGACACTTGGCAGCGCGTGGCCGAGCGAAGCGGCGAACAATTGACCATGACCACGACGCTCGATGAGTTCTTTGCGAAGTTGAACTCGGGTCAGTGGTCGTCGGTGAAGGTGTTGGCGAAGTGGGCGCCCGGCGAGCCGGCCTTTGCCTCCCCGCTGACGGCCTACGCGAACGCCAACCCGCGACAGCACATCATGATGTTCCTGTGGCACGACAACGGTGAGCAACTCGCTCCGAACGTCGCCGTCCTGCCGTCCACGGTCATGGTGACTTGGCAAGCGCGAATGACGGTCATCGGATTCTCTGGGTTCAGGAGCGACGACCCCAAGAAGACCGAGACGAAGGCCATTCGTGGGCTTGCTCTGGCTGACTTGGAGGGTGTGCGAGCGGAATCGCCGATGGCGATTGGCCCGGTCTCCGAAGAGCCTGGCGGCCGCGGTGAAGCGATAATTATCATTACCCCCTGTGAGTCGGCGTGTGCGCAGACCTATTGGGGTAGGGTTGAAGCATGCAAGGCAGACAATGCAGCAGATACACAAGACTGTGATGCCCTCTATGGTCCGCCGGAGCCAGGACAACCGGGAGATCCCGAGGGACATGCCCAGTGCATGGCCGAGGCAAACACGAGATACACAAATTGCATGAACGCGGCCAAAGAGAGATACAAGAACTGCAAAGCCCTGTGCAAGAAGCTCAATCCCGCTCCGCCAGCGGAACCAGTGCCGTAGAGCGTCGAATTGCCGTACGCGACCGGGGCGAGGGCGCTTCCGGGTCCGGGGGCTACGGCTCGCCCGCGTCTTGCCCGGTGCCGGCCATCGTTGCAGGGAGCGTGGGCGTCGGAGGGCCGACCCGGTCCACGCCGATCCTCGCAAGTGTCACCGAAACGACACTCCGCACCGACGCGCTTTCGTGGGCCGCCATCGTCCGCAACGCCGGAGCCGCCTCCGCCGCCCGGGGGCCAATTCGCCCAAGGGCCTCGACGCACGCCGCCACCACCTGCTCGCTTTCATCGTCCAGTCGGCCCGTCAGCGCCGGCACGGCTCCCGCCGCACACTCGCCGATCCGCCCGAGAGCCGTCGCCGCCCGAAGCCGGACGAATGCATCGCGATGGGTCAGCGCCACCGCCAACTGCGGAACCGCCTCCGCCGCGTCCGGCCCCAGCTCTCCCAGGGCCTCAATCGCCGCCGCGGCCATGCGCCGCTCCCCGGAATTGACCAGCTCGGCCAACGCCGGCACGGCCGGCTTGGCCAGCGGACCAAGCAGCCCGACCGCCTGACACGCCGCCACGCCGGCCGCGTCCTCGCTGTGCAGCAGCAGGTTCGCCAGCGACAGAATCGCCGCCGCCGGCCGGTCGCTGCCGCGTGCCAGCGCGAACAACGGCCAGACCCGGTCCGCCGCCCGATTCGCCCGCGCCGCCAGAGCGATCTCCCCCCCAACCTGCCCCGCCGGTCGGCCCATCCGCCCCAGGGCCTCGGCCACCCGGTCGCGCACCCGTGGGTCCTCGTCTTTCAACATCGCACCCAACGCTGCGATGCAACCGTTCTCGTTCGAGCCGATCCGCCCGATCGCCGCTGCCACCCGCCAGCGAACCTCCGGACGCTTATCTCTCATCGCCTCAAGCAACGCCGGCACCGCCGTTCGCGCCGCCGGGCCAATCCGCCCCAGCGCCTCGGCGGTCTGCTGGCGAACATGCGACTCAGGACGCCGAAGCGTCTCGATCAATGCCGGCACGGCTCCCGCCGCCGCCGGGCCGATCTGCCCCAAGGCCCGGGCCGCGCCGCTGGAAGGATCGTCGAGCATCTCCGCCAGCACGGGCACGGCGCCCGCCGCCTTCGGCCCCAATCGCCCCAGAGTCAGCACCGCGCGATAACGTCGAGGGCCGGCCGCCGAACGGGCCGCAGTCGACCACGCCCGTACCATCGCCGCATTGACCACCTCGCTGTCCGGAGCAATCCGCCCCAACGCCCCGGTCACACCTTCGCGCAAGTCCCAGTCGTCGGACTCCAGAAGCCGAAGTAGTGCCGGTGTCGCGGCACTGGCATCCGGCCCGATCTCCCCCAGAACCAGGGCCGCGTCGAGCTGCATCTCCGACGGAGCGTCCTGCAATACCGCCGCCAGCGCCGGCACTGCGTCCGTTCCCATCTGCTGGATGGCCTGGCGAACCGCGCGGTATTCCCTGGACACCGCGTCCACCTCGCTCATCTCTCCTTCCAGATCGACGTTCGAGTATTCAACCAGCCTTGGTTCGGGAGCCCCCGCCTGGTCCTGGGCTGCGGCCACGACCTCCCAGGCGACTCTCGCCGGGGCCGTGTCCTCCACCACCTCGATTTGCCCGTCGTCGCGCATCCTGACCACGCGCCTTCGGTGGGGCTGCGACCGGACCCCCGCCCCTTCCCCCGCCGACGCGTTGGCGATGTTCTCGGCGAGAACATTCAGCCGCTTGCGCAGAAACTTCAAATAACCAACCAACGAAGCCGCCGTCTCGGGTCCGCGCTGCAATTCAACGGTATCCTCGCCCACCCGTGCGTCCGTGCCCCGGATCCGCAAGAACCTCAAGAAAGCCGGCTCCACTTCCTCCACACCGGCCGCCGGCAGCCGCAAGCAAATGATCCCGCGAGCCGGCCGCGGCGACGCCCTGCAAACGCCAAGCGGGCGATCCATCACCACCTGTTCCGGCCGCGACTCCTCGGACTCCGCGATCATGGCGATGACCAGTTGCCGCGCATCCTCCAACAGGCATAGACACGACCAGTTCGAAAGGACGTCAATGTTGCTCCCCTCGATGTGGCCTTGCCGCAGACTCCCCAGACCGTCCTCCGTCGGATATGCCTCGATCAAACGGCCCGCCTCCGGCGTGCGAGCGAGGAAGCCCGGGCGGTCCAACAAAAGCATCTCCGGGTGCTCGAACCACGTCAGTTTGATTCGCCCTCGCTCTCCCAACAGTTGCAGGGGATTGCTTCGAGTAAGAACCTTGCCCCCCGTCGTGACGGCCAATTGCGTCGCGTCCGGCGGCAGCGAGACCTCCGACGCCAACCTTGCGCCGGGCATCGTCCGGCAGACCAGCGTCCCGTCCTTGCGAAGCCTGAACCGTCCGTCGCGCGTGTAGAGCCTGCGGACTTGATCGCCGTCCTGATATTCCACGGTGAACAAGCCCGGCCCGTCGATGGCTAGGTCCAGCGCCTGCGTCGTCTCGGTCAATGGGCCTTGGCCCATGTCGACCAGGACGCCTCCCGGTGTTGACCGATCGCCGCTTGACTGATTGAGGAGCAGCCGCTCGAACTCGCCCCGCACACCCCGCTGCCCCACGATCTGCTGCGTGACCAGATTGTCGCGCACCCGGTCAATGGCCTGCTGAATTCTCAGAAGAGCAGCCCGCAGGGCCGGCTTGAGATCACCCGATTTTGAATTTTGCACAAGCAAGTACTGATCCTGCCGCCGAACATCTAACTCGCAGCCGGCCAACACCGTCCTCGGCCAGGCCCCGGAACCCAGCAACACCGTGTCGAGCCGCAGCAAGGGCCGCGGGTCAGGACTCGTGACCCTGGATACCGCCAGGCGGGCCAACTTGGGATCAACCCGCTTGCTGTCGGTGAACGCCCGCCGACCCCATTCCGAGGGAAGCCGCCCCACACTCGCCGGCTCGATTGAGTCGGCCGCCGACATGGTCGCACCAGCCTGAATCTGCTCTGTGCCGGTGTTCATGCCGCCTTTCTTCACGCCGTCACAGGTCAGGACCGAACACGACATCATTGACAAGACAAGAAGCTGCCTTCGACTCATCTCGCAACTCCCGAGCGATGTTCTATTAAATCGTGGATGTATAACATCCGCCTTGCGCTGTCGGCGCGTAGTCCGGACGCTGCGTCCGACGATGCTTGAACATCGGCGGGCAAGACGGGAAAGCCGTAACCGACTGAGCCGGCCGGATTAAGAACGGTGAGGCGATGAAGAAAACGGGGGAAAGTGCGGCCAGACTCCCAGTATTGAGAAAGCAGGGCGATGGTCCCGAGTCGCCGATGAAGCGGCCGCGAGCCGGGATTCCGAGATGTCAGCCGCCGCCGACGCTAGACAGTCGGTTTCGCGGCCTGCTTCCGGGCCAGAGCGTTGGATAGATCAGCCAGCGTCGTCGAGTCCAGCAGTTGATCGATCTGTGCCCGAATACCCTTCCAGTGGTCGTGCTGCGGGCACGCCTGCTCGTCATTGCAGGTCGAGAAACCGAGAATGCAGCGGCTGATCCTCTGAGTACCGTCGATGGCTTCGACGATCTGGCGGAGGGTGATCTCCTGCGGAGGGCGCTTCAGGGCGAAACCACCCCCTCGGCCTTTCGCCGACGCAAGAATCTCCGAACGCACCAGCGTCTGGAATATCTTGCCGACGAAATGCTGCGGCAGGTCAATGCCCTCCAGGATATCCCGTAGAAGACAGAACCTCCCCGCAGGCACGTCGCCCGCGAGCTTGGTCAATGCCCGAATGCCGTATTCACAACCGACCGAATAGATCATGATATGCTTCTCCCGGATGCTGCGCGCTCAGCGGACAAGAATATCCGCTTTTACAGATAACCGCAAGCCCTGATGCAAACTCCATATCGTGAAATCCGGTTCTCCGGCCGGATTGGCTTGATTCTAGCATCCGGCGAACCGCGCGGCACTAGATTAACACAACTCGGAATCCATGACCGTTTTGTCCGGGCTGTGGCTGGCTTAAAGTGTCTCAAAATCAAGACATTTCACGATGGGGAGATGCCCCTGGGGCTATTCCCACTCGATCGTCGCCGGTGGCTTACTTGTTATGTCGTAAACCGCCCGATTCACCCCCGGTACCTCGTTCGTCAGGCGATTTGAGATGCGGGCCAGCACCGACGGATCGACATGCACCCAATCGGCCGTCATGAAGTCCGTCGACTCCACAAATCGGACCACGATCACATTCTGCCCGGCATAGGTCCGGTCGTCCCCCATCACCCCCACGCTCGACACCGGCACGAGCACGCCGAAAGCCTGGGCGATCTTCCGGTACCAGCCCGCCTCCGTGATCTCCTCAATGATGATCTGGTCTGCCCGACGGAGCAGATCGCAGCGGACCCGCGTGACCTCCCCCATGATCCGCACGGCCAGTCCCGGCCCGGGGAAGGGATGCCGCCAAATGACCTCCTCCGGCAGGCCGAGCAACTCGCCGATCAATCGAACCTCGTCCTTGAAGAGCTCGCGAAGCGGTTCGATCAGCTTGAAGCCCAATTCGGCCGGCAGCCCCCCAACGTTGTGGTGCAGCTTGATGCTCGCGGCGGCGCCGGCCGGGCTCTGGCCGGACTCGATCACGTCCGGATAGAGCGTGCCCTGGGCGAGGAAGTGGGCGTTGGGGATTCGCCGGGCCTCCTCCTTGAATACCTCGATGAACTCGTGGCCGATCCGGAGGCGTTTCTCCTGCGGATCGGTCACGCCGGCCAGTCGGCCGAGAAAACGATCCGCGGCATCGACCACGCGTAGATCGATCTTGAAGTGCCCCCGGAAGATGGCCTCGACGCGTTCGCGCTCGTTGGCCCGGAGTAGACCGTTGTCCACGAAGATGCAGGTGAGTTGCCCGGGGATGGCCCGGTTCAGCAGGGCGGCGGTCACCGAGGAATCCACGCCGCCGGACAGACCGCAGATGACCTGGAAGCCGCCGGCGACGGTCTCGCGGATGTCAGCCACGGCTTGCTCGATGATCGATCCCGGCCCCCAGTCGCCCCTGGCCCCGCAGATCGCATACAGGAAGTTGCGGAGCATCTGCCCGCCCTGCGGCGTGTGCGTCACCTCGGGGTGAAACTGCACGCCGTAGAAGGGAAGCGACTTGTGCCGCACGACGGCGTGACGGCAGCCGGGAGTGCGGGCAAGTGTCAGGAAGTCGTCACTGAATCCGGCCACTACGTCGCCGTGCGACATCCAAACCGTCGTCTCGGCGGGCACGTGGGTCAGCAGGGCATCGTCGGCGGTGACTTCCAGCCTGGTTCGGCCGTACTCTCGCTGCTCCGTCGGTGCGACCGTCGCCCCGAGTTGCCGGCAGGCTGACTGCATGCCGTAACAGATGCCCAGGATTGGCAGGCCGGATCGCAGCAGCGACGCCTGGACCTGCGGCGCGTCCGCTCGATAGGCGCTGGCCGGCCCGCCGCTGAGGATGACGCCGATGACGTTGTGGGCCGCGAGCTCCTCCGGCGACGCCCCCGGGGCGAAGATCAGCGAGCGGACCTGATTCTCGCGCACCCGCCGGGCGATGAGCTGAATGTACTGCGAACCGAAATCAAGAACGGCGATGCTCTGCGGGGTCATGGCAGGAAAGTGTACCGACCGACAAGTCCGGCGGCGAATGGCGGGCGTTTGGCGCCCGAGCCGTGGTTTCGTTTCTCTCCCGCAGTCCACGGAAAACCGGAGAGCGGGTATAACACGCCCGAGGCGTCGCGCTGTATAATGGGGGCGTGTCGCCGGGCGAGGCCGATGGAGCAGGCCCGCCTGGAGAGCGTCCGGGGGGCGGCCGCCGCCGTTCTCCCGCATGCGCAGAGGAAAACAGGAAGCCCGCAAGCGATTTCGACAGGGTCGATTACGCCCGAGGGGGACTCACCATGATGATCCGTGGAATCCGGCAGTTGCCGTGTCTGCTACCGTGCCTGGCACCCCTGGTGTTTAGTTCCGTCGCCGCCGCCCAACAACGGCAGGACGGCCGCTACATACCCAGGCTGCGCTGGACCGCCCCAAGCGGCGAACAACCCGGCACCTATGCGGACTACCTGCGATCCCGTCCACTGCGGCCGGCGGAGTTCGCCAACGCCCGGTCCTTCGCCCCGCAGCCGGGCAGCCCGGCCGTTCGAGATCGCGAAGCCCCGGCCGTCTCCATCCTGGTTGACGCCGTCCTATATCCCAACATCACCACCGGCCTCAACCAATACATCGCAGACCTGACCGCCGAAGGCTACTTCGTCTTCGTGCAGACCGCCTCCGGAGGCACGCCGGCGCAGATCAAGTCCTGGGTTGCCGGTCAATACAACACCGGCGCTGGCGTCGTCGTCTTGGTGGGCGACATTACCGCCGCCTGGGCCGAAGTCTCCGGCGACGTCTTTCCCTGTGACCTGTACTACATGGACATCGATGGCAACTGGCAGGACGCCGACTCCGATGGAGATTTCGAGATTCACACCGCCGGCAGCGGCGACGAAGGCCCCGAGATTCCCGTGGCCCGGATCACCGCCCATACCCTGACCTACGCGACCGAGGCCGACATGGTCAACGGCTATTTCGCCAAGACCCACGCCTACCGCTCGGGCTCGCTGACCCAGCCCTGGCGCGGCCTGGAGTACGTGGAAGAGGATTGGTACGACATGGACGTCAACCTCAACCAGGTCTACGGCGATGATGTCGTCCGCCACGACTACGGTTTCTTCACTACCGCCGCCGACTACCTCAACCAGATGGACCTGGGCCAGCACTTCGTGCAGGTCTGCGTCCACAGCTACTCAGGCGGGCACCACTTCGGCACCCACCCCACGGAATCAGCAGCTTATGCCCATGTCTATGTGAACAGCCCGACGACGCGCGCCGCGAGAATCAGGCTGGGCAGCGACGACGGCATCAAGGTCTGGTTCAACAGCGGCAACGTCCTCACCCGCGATGTGTATCAGGGCTGGACCGCAGACCAGTACACCGCCAACGTCACCCTGAACCAGGGATGGAATCGGCTGCTGTGCAAGGTGAGCCAGGGCGGAGGCACCTATCAGTTTTCGGCCCGGTTTACGGACACGAGCGGCGCCTCCTTCCCCGATCTCACCTACCAACTTAGTAACCCCGCAGCGCACGGTGAAGAAGCCCAGTTTATCCGTGGCTGGCTGCTCAACGGCTTCCATCAGGACACATCCGACAGGTTCTGGTCGTATCTGACCACCAATTACCTCGGCGTGGCCGAAGGCGCGGTCAACCCTTCCGCCGGCGAGGTCATGGGCGGAACCACCTGGACCGCGCACTCCTCGACCGGACCGTTCGTCGACCTCGGGGCCTACTGCGGCGGCGCGGATTTCGGCGCCTGCTACGCCTTCCTTCGCGTGAACTCCGACTCCGGCAAGTCGTGCGAATTGTGGATGGGCTACGACGACGGCGCACGCGTATGGCTGAACGGCTCGGTCGTGCTCTACGACAATCGCTACGGCGGCTATCAGGCCGACGTGCAGAAAATCCCGGTCAATCTCAACGCCGGCGACAACCGCTTGCTGGTCAAGATATCCGAATGGATGGGGACGCACGGCTTCAGCGCCCGCTTCTCCAACCCGGACGGCACGCCGGTCAGCGGCTTGACCTACGATCCGGCGCCGGCCCCGATCTCCTACATCGGCTCCTGGCTGATGAATGGACCCTACTCGAACCCCAACCAGTCCACGCGGCTGTCTCAGGACTATCTAGGCGGCGAGGCCGGCGTCCAGCCGAGCCTCGGCGACGCCGCCCCCTTCGGGACTTGGCAACAGGGCCTGGGGGGCGGCTACCCGTTCGACATCGGCGTGTTCTACGACAACGGCGACTGGGTGTTTTCGGAGGACATTCAGAATCGCGACCCGCCCGTGTTGTTCTACAACCTGTTCGCCTGCGGCCCCGGCCGCTTCACCGACTCCGATTACCTCGCCGGTGCGTACATCTTCAACACCACCCACGGGCTGATCACCGTCGCTTCAGCCAAGAGTGGCAGCATGCTGAACTTCCACGACTTCACCGCGCCGCTGGGCGAGGGCAAGACCATTGGCGCGGCCTACCTCCAGTGGTTTGACGCCCAATCGCCCTTCATCCAATGGGAGCGCGAGTGGTACTACGGCATGGTGCTCAATGGCGATCCGATGCTGCGCCCCATAGTCCGCGGCGATCTCAACCGCGACGGCGCCGTCGACTCCCTGGATGCGGCCCTGTTCGTCGAGGTCCTCCTCGGGCGAGACGCCGATCCCGGCCGAGTCTCTCGCGCCGATATGAACAACGATGCCGCGGTCAACGGCGGCGACATCCAGTTGTTCGTGAACGCCCTGTTGAGCTGAGCGGAAACGCGGAGCAAGAGACGCCGCAACCAAAGTCACGGCCGGCGCCCCGGCCGGCCGCGTCGCCGCCCACGACTGCTCGCCCTACCCGGCGTGTAATGCGATGCTGGCGGATATAAACGGCGACAGCTGAGCGGGCGGTGGAGACATCCGGCTCTTCGTCAACACTCTCATCGCTGGATAAGGCCGGGTGGCCCAGGTCCTCCGGAGTCTGTCGATTTAATCACCACCGCAGCGTTGCCGAAAGTAACCCCGGG
>CAYYBO010000051.1:0-1882 GCA_964470125.1 uncultured Planctomycetaceae bacterium
CGCTACGCGGCTGACCGCTGATCGCTGACTGCTGACAGCTTCTTCTCAATTCTCCTTCCAACTCAAGATGGTGATCGGCGCCTCGCCCAGCGTGACGTTGGCGAAGTCCCAAAAGATCGCCCGATCGCAGTCCCAGGTGAACCGGTACGTCCCGTCCGTCTTGTTCAGGAAGAACCCTCTTCTGATGATGCACGTCCCGGTGAAGTCCAACGCGGCGCCGCTGTTGTTGGCGTCCATTAGATAGCCGCCGATATACACGGGGCCCACGAACGAGGCGCTCCGGTTGGCCGACCCGAAAGTGAGATTGCCCGAGAGAACCAGGGCCGGAAAATCCTGCACCGCGGTCACCTGGATGCCCGAGCCGTTGATGGTCAAGACGCCCGTCACCGCCAGCGTGCAATTCACGTTGAAGTTGTTTCGCAGATTCAGGTTGCCGGAACGGTAGATCACGCGCCCCGGATTGGTCGCCATGCTGCCGTCCAGAATCGTGGTGATGACCGCCCCCTCGCCGACAGCCCAGTCGCCGGTGGCGGCCGTGGCGGCCGTATACGTCGTCCCATTCAGCGTATAGGTCTGGTAAGTTCCGGGCGACAGCGGTGGCGCGCTGAATGAAGCGGCGCTGGGCGTTACTGACGCGGGCGGCCCCGTCCCCCCGCAGGCCGACCAACACACCGAGTCGGTCGCCGAGACTGCTCCGTTGCAGAACCCGGCGGACCAGATCGATCCCCCTTGGGCGTGCACATTGCCATAGATCTGCGCGGAGGAAGGTATGACGAACGTATTGCTGGTCATCGCCGCCGCGTTGCCGAACAAGGCGTAGGGCATCTTGATCCTCAACCCCGCGGGGCGGATGACCTTGGCGGTGACCGTCCGCTTGCCGCGAACGGTTCCGTCCGGATTGAGGGCCACGCCCAGGGCGGTGATGGTGAACATGTCGGCACTGCTCGCGTCCTGGACGACGGTGACATTGGTGTAATCGCTGCTGGCGTCCACCGCGATGTTGCTCGCCCCCTGCCAATAGGCGCAGCCCGTCACCGTTGTCGGCGGGTACATCAAAAAATGACTGGCAAGGGCCACGCCCGATTCCGCCATGTACTGGGCCCGGATGGCGCCGTAACGGTTGACCGCCTCGGGCATGACCGTGCTGTGCGAGTCAAGGAAGGCCAGCCCCAAAGAGGCGACCACGGCGGCGAAACCCAAGATGACAATGAGGATGTAGCCGCGACGACGGGAATGCGGATTGCGTTCCATGTTCATCATCCTCGATCGTCCTTGCGGGCCGGTGCGCTTGTCGGCCGCCGCCCGTGCCTACGGCGCCGCCAATCCTCCGCCGCTGGTCGGCGTCTTGTACTGGATGGTGATGCCGTCCGGGTGGGCCCCATACCCGTCCCAAATCGAGTAGTACTTGCGCGGCACGCGCCCGACAACCAAGCCGCCCCGCGTGGCCGAAAGATACAGGTAATCGGCGGGGGCCTTCGGGCTCGCCGAAAACCGAAACGCCGCCTCATCCTGCCCGGTGCCGATCGTGAAGCTGACCTCCACCACGCGCGTATCGGTCAGGTTGGGATAGCCGAGGGCCGCGAAGCTCTCCACGCCGTCGCCCCAGACGACGGATTGCCTGCCGCTGCTTGAATCCATCTCGGCGGCAAGGGTGCCGAAACTGGTGAACGTTGAGTAGGTGACCAGGGTCGTCGCAACGTCCGCCGAGTTGACGTAGTCGTATCTGACACGCTTGTCGGTGCCGTCGTATTGGATCATGGCGACCTCGGCGAGGTCCATCTGGTCGTTGGCGTTCAAATCCTCGACCCAAAGCGTGATTGTCGTCGAAGTGACCTGCCCGACGGCTCTGCGCATTTCGACGAACAAGCTGAAGAACACGTAC
>CAYYBO010000051.1:1892-16666 GCA_964470125.1 uncultured Planctomycetaceae bacterium
AAACCCCCCCCCAATCGGGTTTTGTGGTGTAATGACCCGGCCCTCCGGTATGGGCACGCGAACCGTATGTCCGATGCGGTTCACCAGGTAGTGACCTGCGGTGATCGTCTCGCGCCGGTCTCGGGTTTCCTGAGAGGCGTTGGCGATGGCAAAAACCAGCGTCGCCGCGGCGGTGGCGGTCAAGGCGCTGACCGACGCGGCCAGCAACAACTCCACCAGCGTGAAACCGCCCGCGCGGCGCTTGCCGCGTTTCACGATTGACGCGCCCGGCGCGTAGCGTCGCCCCCCCGCCTGCCCTTTACGTCGCGAAGCGATGTCAAGGGGGGGCGGCGTAGAACGCGCGTCGGCCGCTGCCGACCTCGCCCCGGCGCGAGATGACATGGAGCGTTGGCTGTGCGGCGTTCGAGGCGACATCTAGTACTCCCGACTGGCGATGCGGCTGAGCGTGACCAGCAGCGTGCTCCCGTAATACACGTCGACTCTGATACGGACGAAACTGTTCACGTCGTACACGGCCTGGTTGAGTGCCGGCATGGCGACATACTGCACCGAAACTTGGCGCCAGAAGCCGGCCAACGTCGGATCGGTGGTGGCGGTGCCCTGGAAATCCCGCAAGGTCTGGCTGGTTTCCACGTACCCGTCAAAATCGTCAATGTTATTGAACAGCGGCCGTGAGCCTTCACCGGGGCCGGGCCCTGGTGAAGCCACGGGTTCGTTGGGCTCGAAAAAGCTGCGGGCGAGAATCTCTTCCATCATGGCCTGGCCGAGGGCCGCAGCCTGTGCCAGCTTGGCCGCTTCGTTGGTCTGTTGAACGCCCGCCGCAAACGGAAACGCCGCCGACGCCGCCACGATCGCCAGAACGGTGGTCGCCAGGAGGGCCTCCGCCAGGGTAAACCCTCCGCGCCGCAGCGCGTTGACAGGATTGCAGAAATGTCTCCGCCCGATGAACTCCACCGAGTTCACCCTCCCGGCGCCTCGGCCGGCGCCAAATCAACCATACGATTCGCCGCCCGTGGGGCCGGTCTCCCGACCGGTCATCACCGCGTGGGACCGGTCTCCCGACCGGTCGACATTACCCGCCCGTAACATCGCGCACCCGCCGGACGCCGATAACGAGAAGACCGACACCCCAGGACTCACTCCCGCGGCGCCGGTCTTCATAACTGCCACTGTCTGCCTTCTCGGTCCTGCCGAGCGACTCCGGTTACAACGATGCGTGTGCCACGCCGCCGGTCGTACCGCCGTCGTTGGCCTTGAATTCGCCGGTGGTGGCGTTGTAGTACCACGCCTTAGTCGGGCCGGCCGCATCCGTGCTCACGTCGTTCGTGTTGGTGAACGGATTATTGGGGATCCGCTGCAGATACGGGCCGAACTTGCCGGCAGCCTCGTTGACCGTGCCGTCGGCGTCCGTCTTCTTGGTCATCTGGTTGGCGAAAGTGGCCAGTGCCGGATAGGTGCCGTTGTGCTGCAGCTTATAGAGCTCGATCTGCCCGCGGATGGTTGCCAAGTTCGTCCCCAGGGAACTGTACTTGGTGTCCGTGCTCGCGTCCGAGAATTGCGGGATCACCACCGCCGCCAAGATTCCGAGGATGATCACGACGATCAGCAACTCGACTAATGTAAAGGCCTTCCGTCTCATTTTTCGACCTCCGCTTGGCATTGACCGGGGCGGCCTGCAGCCGCTGCCCCGATCCCGCGCGAGCTCATAAGGATCGCGCATTTCCTCAACTCCCTTCGGAGAGAATGCTCCATTACCTACTCAGCCCTATCGGGTGACGTGCAGACGCCCTTTAAGAAAAGAGATATTGATCTGATCTGATGGGACGATAACGGAGAGCCCCAGAAGCTCGTCAATAGGAGCGATTTCCTCGTCCGAGATTCTTCGGCGGCGCCACGGAATAATCAGTGGTCCGAGCCGCAGGCGCCGTCGTCCGGCCTCGGTGTACGCGAACCGCCGATGCGTGCGGCCGCTGATCGAGTTTCTTAGTGAATCAGCCGCCCGCCCTTGAGGACGTGTATGGGCGACGGACGCAAGCGAATCGCCTCGTGGACCGTCTCCACGGGCAGGATAACCAGATCAGCCCGACAGCCCGCGGCCAGGCCATAACGCTTCACACCCAGCGCCTTCGCGCCGCCGGTCGTGATCGCATCCATTACTCGTTCGATCTGCCGCGGCGCGGCCAGGTGATCCGCGTGGGCCAGCATGTGGGCCACGTCGAGCATCTGCCCGGTGCCGAGGGGGTAGAAGGGATCGTTAATGCAGTCCTGCCCGACGGCCACGTTCACGCCGGCGTCCAGCAGCTCGCGCACGCGCGTCAAACCTCGGCGTTTGGGATAGCCGTCGTACCGCCCCTGCAAGTGCATGTTGACCTGCGGATTGGTGACCACGCTCACGCCGGCCTCGCGGAGCAGGGCGATCACCTTGGCGGCGTGGGCGTCGTCGTAGCTGGCCAGGGCGCAGACGTGGCTGGCGGTGACACGACCTTGCCACCCGCGCTTGATCGTCCGGGCGGCGAGGTATTCAGTGCAGACGGAATAGGGATCGTCGTTTTCGTCGATGTGGCAGTCGATGTCGACGCCGAAGTCGGCGGCCAGATCGAAGAGCATCTCGATGTGCTGCTTGGAGTCGTCCGCCGTCCGCTCGTTGTGGGCGATGCCGCCGACAAGATGGCAGCCCCGCTCCAGCGCCGCCCGCATCTGCTCGTAGGCCCCGGGGTCCTTGACGATGCCGTCCTGTGGGAACACGGCGATCTGAATGTCCAACAGGTGCTTGCAAGCCTCGCGGGCCGCCAGAACGCCGTCCGCCAGCCGAAGCCCGGCGTTGCTGCCGACGTCCACGTGCGTGCGGATGAAGCCCGTGCCGAAGGCGGCCTCGGCATGGATGGCGCGGATGGCCCGCTCGCGAACGTCCTCCGGCGTCAGCCGCCGCTTGGCCTCGTCCCAATGGCGGATGGCCTCCACCAGCGTGCCGCTCTTGTTCGGTTTCACTAGGTCCAGCGAGTAGGCCAGGTCCAGGTGCAGATGGGCATCGACGAAGCTCGGCAAGACCAGCCCGCCCGCCGCGTCGATCACCCGGCCCTTGCTCGGCAGGCGCAGACGCGGCCCGACCCGCTCGATCCGGCCGCTCTCATCGATCACTACGTCTTGGAGCTGCTGCCTTCCCCGTATCCTCGCGTTCCTGACCGCATTGATTTGTGTCATGGCCATGCCATGATGCTACGAGGTCCACCATGCCCCGTCGAGGGCGGTCGCGGCCCTGATCGCCATTCCGTGATTGCCCCTGGCTGCTACCGCGCTCGCCCCAGCCAGATTTCCAGGCCGTCGTAGGGATTGGCCGTGCCGATGTACAGGTCGCTGCCGACGGACTTCATCGTGCGGAAACCATAGTTGCCCACGTCGCCGAAGCCGTTGAGCGTGACCAGATACCAAGTGACGCCGTCTGGTGACTTGAAGAGGTCCGCGCCGGCAAACGAGAGGGCCTCGACCGGGTTCATCTCCTTGGCATTGCCGCTGAACATGCCGCCCAGACGCTCTGGGATGCTCGCCAACACCGTCGCCTGATCGAACGTCCCGGCGTATATCCAACCGTCGTGTACGGTCATGGACCAGATGTAGCTGTTCGGCCAGTGATTGAAACCCGAAGCGAAGCCGGAAATCGACTGCGGTCCCACCACGGTCTCCCAGGTGTCGTCCGCGTTGATGCGGATGATGTCCGCGGCCCTCAGGCCCTTCAGCACGTTCGAGTGCATGTAGATCATCGCCCCCCAATAGAGCCTGCCCTGGAAAACGCAGGGCGTGATCGCCGACTCATTCACCGGCGACGGCCCGCCGTTGGCAACGATCCGCACGGGCGGGGCGTTGCCGCCCGGCCCCAACAGCTTCCAGATTTGATAGCCGTTGGCGAGGTTCATGGTCCCGGCATAAAGCCAGCCGTTGTATGAGGCCAGACTCATCATGCCGGTGTTTCCCGCGTCGCCGAAGCCGTCCGTCACCACCGCCCAGAACTGGGCGCCGTCGGTTGCGTAGATCTTGCCGATCTGCTCGCCGACGGGAGCATCATTGGCCAAAGCCAGGTACAAGATGCCGTTGTGCTCTTCCATGTAGCGCACGGAGCCGACCTCTCCCGAAGTCCACACGGCCGCCCACGAGCCGGGTTCACCCGTGGCTGAGCGCCAGACCGTCGCCTCCTCGCCGAATGTCGCCGCATATAGATAGTTGATCCCGTTGGATTGGGCGCGATAGGCCTTCATGTAGCGGAAACCGATGGTCTTGAAGTCCGGCGCGGTCTCGACATCGCGATAGTCCAGGACTCTCTCCCAGGCCTTTGGGAAGATGTCCGGGCGATAACGGCGAATCTCCGGCGGAAATGCAGTCACCTGGCCAAGTTGACCGCCGCCGACCATGGCCCCCATGCCCTGGAGCATCAGGCCGACCATGTCGTTGCCCGTGGCTACATAGACGAAGCCCCGGTCGGCGCCGTCGGCCTGGAAGTATTCCATGGCCCAGGCGTAGTCGTTGTGGTCGACGGCGTTATCCTCGGGGTCGAAGCCGTTCAAGTTGATCTGCTCGAAATCCGTGGAGCGCAGCCCTCCGACCTCCGCAGAAGGCTCCAGCAGCCACGGCCCACACGCCAACGGGCACAGACAAATCAGAACAATGACAATAAGAAGAAGATTGCGGCGAATCATGCTGGTCCCTCGCGGCATTCCTGGTCGGTCCGCCTCCCGCATCCGATGGACTCCCGGCAAGGCAGTTTATACCCCGGCGCGGGTTTGACAAGCCACGCCAAGCCCGGGAGCTTCGTTACCGGCAAGGCCTTTTCTCTTACAACACGGGCGCTTAGGCTACGGGACCCTCTCGTGAGAGGAGAGTCGATGAAGAACGGCCCCAAGAAATGGCTGATGACGCTTGTCAAGCTGGCCGTGTGCGCCGCCGCCCTTTGGTATCTCTCCGGAAAGATAGCCGTCAATGATTATGTCCGCCTCAACGACTCGCCGGAGACCAGACACCGGCTCCTGTCCGAGTCCGGCGCGAGCCTGCAAATCATCGACGCCCGCACAGACCAGGAGCGGGACGTCTCCAGAAGCGAACTCGCCGTGCAGGAACAGCTTAGTCGCAATCAACGGCCCATCGAGTACGGCCTCCGCTACGTGCTCCGCGGCACGCAATGGTCCTGGGCCCTATGGGCCTTCGCGGCCATGGGGCCGGCCACCTTCGTCATCGCCTGGCGGCTTCGACTTCTTCTCTCCACACAGGATATCTCCATCTCCCTCCGAGACGCCGTTCTCCTCAGCTTCGCCGGCAACTTCTTCAACTTCGCCGTGCCCGGCACAACCGGCGGCGATCTCTACAAGGCTTATCACATCGCCAAGCGCACCCACAAGCGGGCCGAGGGCGTCACCATCGTTTTCCTCGACCGCGTCATCGGGCTCATCAGCTTCCTGCTTCTGGCTACCGGGGCGATCTTCGTCTCCTGGGGCACGGACCTGATCGGCGTCTACGGCCGATGGGTGGGCTACTTGATGGCCGCCTTCATGGTCGCTTGTTGCTTGTTTTTCTCTCGACACGTGCGCCGCTGGATTCGCTACGATCAACTTATTCGCAGGCTGCCCTTCGGCGATAAGCTGCGACGGGTGGACGACACCGCCTTCCGCTTCCGCTATCAGCCCAGGAAGACCGTCCTCGCTCTGGTAGTGTCAATAGGGTTGCACTTCCTCTGCGTGTTTTCCGCTTACTGCCTGGCTCGAGGATTGGGTATCGCCCCCGGCCCCGGTCGCACGCACGGTGACATGTACCTCGCCTGCCTGCTCGCCTTCGTAGTGGGCTATCTTTTCGCCGCCGCCCCGGTGAGCTTTCAGGGGATCGGCATCCTGGAAGCCGTGTTCATTCGCGTGCTGGTCGACGGCCACTGGTGCTCGATGAATCAAATGATCGCCATGACCATCGGGCTGAGGATCATCCAGATTATCTGGGCCTTGCCGGGCGTCGTCGTCCCCTGGCTGGGCTTCAGCCGACCGCCGGGAGAATTGCAGGTTGACGCCGTTCAAACGGCCGAGCAGGCCGCGGGCTAGAGCGGTTAACTGTCGGATGCAGCGCTATTCTGCTTAGCGGCAGGTCGGCCGCTACCGCCGTGGGCAATCGTGAAGCGCCGTGGCATCGGGGACGCGCCACAGGGCCGCCCCCGTGTACACCGTCAGCGCCCCCCCGTTCACCAGGCGGTCAACGCCTAATCGGGCCGCCGTCTTGTGAATCTGCACCATCCCCCTTGCCGCTGGCGGCCGCGCCCACCTCGGCGTACGTGGAGACGGACGGAGCGCCGACGGGAGAGCCTCTCCTCGGACGCGACCTCTTGCTGCCGGTTTCCGCTCTCTTCAGAACTTGACCCGACCAATGTGCGTCGTCGTCTTTCGCGATGTCGGCGCTCGACTGCCCGACACCCGAACCGCCCACGACCAGGGCCATCAAGTCCTTCGCCATGCGCTTGACCGTCACGGCCTGGCCGGCGAGCTCCTCGGCGACGGCGGCCGATTCCTCGGCGCTGGCTGCGTTCTGCTGCGTCACCTTGTCCATTTGAGAGACCGCCGCGTTGACCTGCTCGACGCCGTGGGCTTGCTCGCGGCTGGCCTCGGCGATGCTGCCGATCAAGCCGGAAACGCTCTTCACCCCGCCCTGCACGACCGTCAGCGCCTGGGCAACCTCGGCCGCGATTTGCACGCCCTCATGGGTGCGTCGGCTCGAGTTGGCCGCCAAGTCGCTGATCTCCTTGGCCGCGGCGCTGGCCCGCTGGGCCAGATTGCGCACCTCGCTGGCGACCACGGCAAATCCCTTGCCCTGCTCGCCGGCCCGCGCCGCCTCCACTGCGGCGTTGAGCGCCAGAAGATTCGTCTGGAAGGCGATCTCTTCAATGAGCTTGGTGATATTCCCGATCTGGCCGCTGGCGGCGCTGATCCCCTGCATGGCCTCGCCCAGCCGCTTGACTACCGCCCCGCCCTCATCGGCCGTGGTCTGCGTCTTCTCCGAACTGTCATCCGCTTGCTTGCAGTTGTCCGCGTTGGTTCGAGTCATGGCGGCCACTTCTTCCAGCGTGCTGCTGGTCTCCTCCAGCGAGGCGGCCTGCTCGGAGGTGGCCGATGCAAGCTGCTGGCTCGCCGCCGTAAACTGCTCGGACATCTGCACCAGTTCATCCGATCGCTCGTCAAGAACGTTGATCGCTGCTTTGAGCGAGCGCACCAACGGCCTGATCACCAGCATCAGCAGGGTGAGGGCCATGAGCGCCAAGGCCCCGACGCCCAATCCGATCGAAAGGCCGATGCCCTTGCGCAGGCTCTGTTGCATCCCTTCTCGCGCCTGGGCCAGCATCTGGTTGACTTTATCCTTGGAGAACTCCACGAGAAGGGCGCCATAGAGCTGCCCGGGCTCCAGGTCCACGCGGAGCCGGCACATGTCCATGTCAGCCCGCAGCGGGTGGCACAAACGGAAGTCGGAATCGCTCTCCACGACGACGAGGTCCGTGGCCTCCTGCACCTGCTTCCATAAGTCCGGGGCCGCGGATTGTCCGACCCGCTCACCACGAGAGGAAAGCTGCACCTTGCCGTCGGGAGCGAGAAATGAGAATTCCTGGATTGCCTGGAGCTTCTGCTGCTCCTGGGCGAACAGAACGAACTGATCGAACTCGCCGCGCTGAAGTGATCGCTCAGTGGCCACCTTCATCTCGGTCATAAGGTCCTTGGCGGCTTCACGCTGCAGATCCATGGTTGAACCTTGGATCTCCTCCAACGCCCGCTCAAACTCCCGCAACTGGGTGATCTCCCGCACGACGCACAAACCACACACGGCGACCGCGCAGCATGTCAGCGTCGGCAGGAAGAACCGCTTGCCCAAGCTGGCATTTCGAAGCATCATGATGCACTCCCCTTCCGATCCTGCTCTTGATAAGCCACCTTATGGTAGTCCTCACCCTTGCGGTAGAAGGCAAACGACCGCTTCCTGGCGAAGCCCTCGCTCGTGCAGGCAATGCACGGGGCGCCCGCCCGGATGCACCAGTTGACCCCGCCGTTCCACTGTCGCTGCGGGCAATTGGTATGGCTCAGCGGGCCGAGGCACCCCAGTTTGAACAGGCATCCCTCGTCTCCGAACTTCTTGGCGAAATGCTCCTTCTGCCAGTAGTGAAACTTCGGGCACTCGTCGTGGACCGAGTGCTTGCAGATCATGTCCGGCGTGAACAACTTCGGATCGACTTTGGGATATCCCTTGCCCGCCAAGTGGGCCAGCACCGTCACCAGTGTCGATGGGTGCGTCGGACAGCCGGGACAATTGACCAGCCGCTTCTCGACCTGCATCCCCTGGCTGTTCATGTAATCAATCAGCCCCATCGCCCCGGTGACGTTGCCCTCCGCCGCGGGGATGCCGCCGTAGGCGGCGCAGGAGCCGTTCGCGATCACGTACTCCGCCTTGGATAGAGTCGAGTTCAGCAACGCCGTGAATGGTTGGCCGCCAATCATGCAGGCGTGCGGCATCTTGGCCGGTATTGCCCCTTCAACGATCAGGTAGTAGCCCCCCTCCTTGGTGACCTTCTCGATGGTCTCCAACACCTGGGCCCCTTGAGCCGCCGAAACATTCGGATGAATCGCCAGGCTGATCACCCGGGTCAGCACTTCCAGCGGCCCGGGATCCTCCGTGTTCAAGAACGAGATCGAGCAACCCGAGCAACTCATCCCCTGCAGCCAAAGCACTCTCTTCTGGCGAGTGTAAATCTGCTCCAGGCCCTGGGCGAGAACCTGCGTCGCCCCCCGGCCCAGACTCATGCTCGCCGCCAAAGCGCTGGCCATTCGAAGGAAGTCACGTCGACTATGTCCGGGCATGATCCGAATCTCCTCTTCTCGATGCCGTCAGTTCTCCTGTTTCTCCCCCGACGATTCAATGCACGGCGCAGGCGATGCATGGGTCGAACGAGCGGACGATGCGGCCGACCTCGATCGGCTGTGACGGGTCCTTGATCGCCGTGTTCTCGATGGCCTTTTCCATTGGGCCGGGTCTGCCCTGCGCGTCCCGCGGCGAGCAGTTCCATGTCGTCGGGACCACGCACTGATAATTGCTGATCCGGTAGTCCTTGATCGCCAGCCAATGACCGAGAGCGCCCCGCGGAGCCTCCGTCAGACCCATGCCGCTCCCCGTGGCGGGTATGGCGAACTCAACGGCGGCGGGTGCATCCGGCTCCATCTCCTCCAGCCAGCGAAACGCCTGCCGCGCCAGCCACAGGCTCTCCAGGCCCCGCGCCACATGCCGGCCGAGAACTGAGACGAGTTTGTCCGGGGTCAATTTCAGTGGAGCGCAGAACGCGTCCACCTCCTTCTTCACCCAACTGTCGCCCCCGGCCGCGTAGTTCACCATCACTCGCGCCAAAGGACCAACCTCCAGCGGCTGGCCCCGATAGCGCGGCGATTTGATCCAGCTATAGGCCCCGGCCTTGTCGGGCTGGGGTTCGGTCACTCCCGATGACGGGTGCTTGGCGCCGCTGTCGGCGTACCAGGAGTGCGTAACCTCCTCGGTGATGTGCTGGGCGTCGAACGCCTCCCACTTCCCGTTGATCAGCACGCCCGGCGGAATCCATCTGCCGCCGCTCCCGTCGAGCTCAAACACCCCATAACACAAGAAGTCCCCGTATCCCTTGCCGATATCGAAGTACTCCGGAAACTCCTTGGCCACCTCCAGCAAGTCCGGTATGAACACCCCCTCGATGAAGTCCTGCACTCGCTCGAGCCGCGAGCGATACTCCAGGACTCGCTCCAGCGTGGGGGCCTGCGTGCATCCGCCCGGCACCAGCGCCGTGGTGTGCGGCAGGCGGGCTCCAAAGACCGCCCCCATCTCGTGGCACACCCTCCGCATCTCCAGGGCTTGAACGTAGTGACCCACCAGCGTCGCGTTGCGATCGAGGTCTTTGACATAGTCGCCTTCGTAACGCGGCAGCAGCGGCGCCGCCGGAAGGCTGTCCTTGTTGTCCAGCGCGGACTGAACCCACGTCTTGACGGCCTTGAGTGTGCGGTCGCTTCCGCTGTATTTCAGGATGGCGGTGACGTCGACGTAATCCAATGCCGCTAGGTGATAGAAGTGCAGGATGTGCGATTGAAGGTAGTTGGCCGCCTGGATGAGAATCTGGGCCAAGCGGGCGTTGCGGCTCAGTTTGATGCCATAGGCTTGCTCTTGCGCCCTGACTGAAGCGATGCCGTGACTGACCGGGCAGACTCCGCAAATCCGCTGAGTGACTTGCTGGGCGTCCAGCGGATCACGGCCCCGCAGGATCTGCTCGATCCCGCGAAACATCTCACCCTCGCACTTCGCACTCTTGACCCGATGCCCGCCACTGGAACCAGAACGGTTCTCCTCTGTTTCTGTGTGAACGGCGAGGTGGCCTTCGATCCGTGTCACCGGGCTTATCATCACACTTCGAGTCATGTGAGTACTCCTGGGCCTGCCTGGATGGCGATCCTCTCTCCCTACAAGCCTGCCGACCGGCGGCCTTCGGACCTGCAATGGCGGCTATGGGGCAGCGGTTAACCTCGCCGCGCGATCGCCTCGTTTCTGCATCGCCCCCACCGAATCTCGGCCGGCGTATGACTGGTTATTACTAAATATTTTGAGATAGAATATGGATTATATTTTGAGTTCGCGACTTGTTGCCTGCATAGCTTTTTTTATAGGACGTTCAAATGAAACGCGTCGGTCCACCCTCTGTAGGAAGCTGGAAAACCCGAGCTCCGCGAGCACAAGAGCGGAAATCAGGGGTACGCAACTCCTGAAGCTCCTGCCCGGCCCCAACCCAGAAAGAAAAAACCGCCGCCGCTTCCACCCGCCCCTCAAACAGCGACGGCACCCCGTCCAGTGAGATCGCTGTTCTCGTCGAAACTCATGCCCCGCCCCGATTTCCTGTGGCGCCACCGTCCGGCGGCTCGGACGGGGACGAGATGGCCGCCGCACGGAACATTTTCGGATATACCGCTAACCGCTCACCAAGGCGTCATCCGCGGTCACGAGACCCTCAAGCTCATCTCGTCGCCTGCTCGCGCCGACCCCGCCGGGACCTCGCCCGTCCGCGTTCTTCTTGCCACGGCATTCGCTTCGGAACCCCCGCGAGCCCTGCACGTGTGCTTCACCGCAGATCAGAACGGCCAGTTCCTGTACCGTGCCCTTCAGCGTCGTGGCCTGGGCGGAGAGTTCCTCTGCCGCGGCCGCCGACTCCTCGGCCGTGGCCGCGTTCTGCTGCGTGACCTTGTCCATCTGCGAGACCGCGGTGTTGACCTGGTCCACGCCCTGGGCCTGCTCCTGACCCGCCTGGCTGATCTCGCCGATCAACTCCGACACCTTGCCGACGCCGGAGACGATCTCGCCGAGCACCTCGCCGACTTCGCCGGCCACCTGCGTGCCCTGTTGAGATTTGTTCACCGCGTCTTCGATTAGACCGGTTGTCTCTCTTGCCGCCTGGGCCGCGCGCATGGCCAGGTTACGGACCTCGTCGGCAACCACCGCGAAGCCCTTGCCGTGCTCGCCCGCCCGAGCCGCCTCGACGGCCGCGTTCAATGCCAGCAGGTTGGTCTGGAAGGCGATCTCCTCGATGACCTTGATGATCTTGCTGATCTTCTCGCTGGATTCGTTGATGCCGGTCATGGCCTGGTTGAGCTGGGCCATGGTCTGATCGCCGTTCTGAGCGGCCTCACGAGCATGGTTGGCCAGACCGTTGGCCTGTTGGGCGTTGCCCGCGCTGGTGCGGGTCATGGCCGCCATCTCCTCCAGCGCGCTGCTCGTTTCTTCCAGCGACGAGGCCTGCTCGCTGGCCCCGCTGGCAAGCTGCTGAGCGGCGCTTGAAACCTGCGCTGCGGCATCGTTCACCTCGTCGGCGCCCCCGGACAGGTCGGTGATGATGCGATTGATCGGTTTGGTGATACTGCGAGTGATGAGCAAAGCCAGGATCACGCCGAATACGATCGCAGCCGCAACGGCGGCAAGGACCTCCATCCGCAAGGTGGCCGCCACGGCGACGGCCTCCTCACTCTCATTCTTGGCCATCTCGCGATTCAAGTCGGCGATCTTGCCAAGGGCGGACAACGCCTTGACCTGCGAATCCCGCAATCCCTTCATCGATAGTTCTCTGGCTTCGCCGGCCAAAGCCTCGGCCTTCTCGGACTCCGCGGTCATGACGGTGAACTGTTCAAATGTAGCCGCGGCCGCCGGCTCCATCGTGTTCGCGTAAGTCTCCCTTGCTTCCTGCGTCCGCCCGTCGGCAAGTTGCTCCTTGATCGTCTTGACCGCCCCGTGGAACGCGTCGTGCGACGACGTGATCTTGTGGAGGGCCTCTTGGAGCAGGGGATTCGTGGTCTTGAAAGCGGCCATCCACTTGCCGAAGTTGCACTTCGTCGGATCATCCCCGCCGTCAAATGGTTTCTGCTCATGGAGCAACTTTAGAACCGAAACGGCGAGCTTGTAGTGGTCTTTCGTAAAGCCCTCGAGGCGGCATTGGAGTTCAGCGCCGTGCAGTATGTCCGTCTGTTCAACCCCTCGACACAATGCAACGAACTTCACGCCGGCATCCTTCCACGCCTGCCAGGCGGGCGTGAATTCCGCCCATGCCCTGGCTTCCTCGTCGCCCTTGTCCTGTTGTTCGTAATCGTGATAGGCAAAATCCGCCTTCTCCATGGCCTTGTTGAGATTCTCATACTGCCGCGCTCGGTCATCGGCGGACATCCCCGGTATCAGCAGCGAACGTTGAGCCGCCCGAATCGCCCCGGAGGCCGCGTCCATGCTCAGCATCGCATCCACACTGGGAAGCAGAGCCATCCCGATATGGTCGATTGCCTTGCCGCTGGACGCCGCTCCGAAGTAGCCAAAGGCGCCTAGTGCGGTGCTGATAAAAACTAGAACAGCGAAGCCCAACCCGATCTTTGTGCCGAGTCTCATCTTCTTGAACATGATGCTCTCCTCGCCAACTGCTGCTCACCGCTACGACCCGCTCAATCTGTCGCAGGACCGCCGCCCCGCGGCTGACACCACACACTGACACGGCCCCACCTTGGCCGCGCAGTCCGCGGCCCCAGGGGCAACTTGCGAAGCCACATCGGCAACCAGAATCCAAGCGTTAAACTGTAATTAGCTAAGGGGAAACAATTAGCTTTACGCCCGATAAGCAGGACTAGCCCATCCGGCCCGACCAGCCGGCGCCGGGTCCGCGTAAGGAGCTTGCGGCCCGCTGTCCGCCCGACAGCGCGCTGCGCCCCTGTGGAACGTAATAGCCTCCGGATATGCCCGCTTCACGCCCACGGCTTCTCGCCCGCCGGCGATTCGTCGTCCCCCTCCGCGCCTTCGTCGCTTCCCTTTGGACCCTCCTCCTCATTCCCCTCGCCCCCCTCGTCGTACTTCCACGAGTCGGCCTCTTCCACCTCGTCGATCTCGCGCTCCATGTGCCGAAACATCTTCTCCTGGAGAGGCTCCAGCTTCTTGTAAATCGCCAACGTCGCCTCGTACGCCGCCACCAGTCGCTCCACCCGTTGCACCAGTTCGCTGGTCCGCAAGAGCTGCCACTTCGCCAAACACTCCGCCTCCTTCACCGTGCCGAACGGATCGCACCCAAAGCCCATCTGCCCGGCGGGCCCTCGATTGAAGTACTCGCAGTCCTTGCATTGAATCATTGTTCGGGTCCGTCACAAAGTGACATCTGCATGGCACTATACGCGATCTGCCCGCCGCTGCAGTCCGAGCCCGCCGAAGCCGCGCCCGTCGCCCCTTTCGCCTCCGTCACCCTCCCCCCTACGCCCCGCTACCAGATGTAATCGCCGACGGTCGGCGACCTCTTCCGAAACAGCTCGCAATCGTCTTCCCACCACTCCCGCACTGTCGGGCCCATCTCGCTGAGTCGCTGTCGCCGGTGCTGCTCCACCTTCTCGATCCCCTCGACCAACTCCCGCGTATGCCCCTGCCTTAAGCCAATCCGCCTTTGTGAGTACGGGTCACTGCAGCCTGCGGCCGCAACTACCGTCAACAGCAACACCCATCGCCAGCCTCGTCGCATCGCAAGCCACCTCAGCCATCGCCCCCGCCCTCGTCTCGCCCCGGCTGCGGGCAAGGGCCAACCCGCTTTCACCGTGTCCATTCTAATCACTGGATCGCCTTTGGTTGCGGCTGTCGTCAACTGCCGCCAGGAGCGCCGATCAGTCCCGCTTGCGTAATGGCACGCGGCGCGCGCTCGACGAACCAGGAACAGCCTTTCACCCCGTGGCAAGTGGGCTCGACATCTCCACAACCAGGGCATCCGGTCCTATATCGGCAGACCGCCGAACTCAGCACCCAGCGACCAAGCCGCCTCAAGACAGCCAATTGGCTTGCCTACGTAGCGCCGCGGAGAGTATTAAGAATAAAGGGGTAATAAGTGCTGTTAGTTGTAATACCTAATCCGGGCATGTACGAGAGATTAACACGCAGGGCGGCGCCCCCCGTTTTCCGCAGAACCCAAATTGCGTATCCATTACATAATAAATCCACATAACACACAGATGGCTGGTGAAGACCGAAACTGAACCGTAGTGTACGGCGTGCGATGACGGAAGCCGGATTGAGACCAGGCCCTCACCCACGCCGTCATAGTTCTGGTGTTCCACGTGGAACACCGGACGGAGGCTTCACCGCCAGGCGCTCTCGTTCGATAACTGGCTCATTCTTGAGTTCGGTGGACGGCACTTCCCAATAACAGCCGCCGCCTGATCGATGCTGTTGTCAACTAAACGCCTGCT
>CAYYBO010000052.1:0-16653 GCA_964470125.1 uncultured Planctomycetaceae bacterium
AGGGTAACGAGGGCCTCGGATTGTTCCTTGAGCATCCCCTTGGCCAGGTTAACGGAGCGGTCCGAACAAGGATCTGGTTTTGGCATCGGTCGTCCCACGAGCGGTCACCATGAGAGTGCGGACGAGCGGGGCAGACACGACCCGATCTCGCGGACAGGACGGCTAGGGCTTATCAGCAGGCGGGGGCTCATCGGGATGTGACATGTCGCCGCCGAGGTCAAGGTCCTCCAGCTTGAACTCGTCGCTGGCTCCCAGGTCCTTGTGAAACGCCTTCTCGTCCTTGAGCCGCTCGATTTCCTTGTCAATCTCGGGCAGGGCCGCCTCCAACGAGTCGGATGCGCCGCGGCCCAGCCCCAGGGCGTCGTCCAGGATGCCGCCCACGCCCATCTCGATGTTCTCGTTGATGTCCAGGTCGCCGACTTCACCGACTCCGGCGACGGTTTCCCTGACCTCCGCTGAATCCATCGGCGCAGTGGGTATTCCTGCCGCCCGGGCGCCTTCAATGGTTGCGACGGCTTCCGGCCCGGCCGCCGGTGCCGCGGCCCCGCCCGCCTCAAGCCTGCCCGAACCGGCGGTGAGGTCCAGCCGCCGAGTGGGAACTCCACCCGCTTCCTCCTGCGGCTCGTGGTATTCGTAGAACTCGCGGTAGACCTTGCGGAAGTATCCGCCCGCCCGGCTCTCGACAAGATTCAACACGGCGCCGAACACGCGGGCGTTGATGGCATCCAACTGATTCAAGGTTCGCTGGAGAGCGCCCCGCGATGTGCCTCGATATTGGCAAACCACCAGCACTCCGTCGACCGCCCCCGCCAGGACGATGGCATCGCTGACCAGCAGAACAGGCGGGCCGTCAAAGAGCACCTGGTCGTACTGCGAGCGGGCCTCCACGATCACGTCGCGAAGATAGCTGCCTCCCAGCAACTCGGCGGGATTAGGCGGAATGGGACCGGAACTGATCACGTCCAGCCCGGGCACGGCCGTGGGCGTCACCACGCTGGCCAGCCTGCCCTGGCCGATCAACAGATTGCTGAGGCCCTCCTCCCTCATGTTGGGGAATATCCTGGGAAGGGCGCCGCGGCGGAAGTTGGCGTCAATCAACAAGACGCGTCGCCCGCTGAGGGCGATGGAGATCGCCAGATTTGTGGCGACCGTGGTCTTCCCGTTGCCGCCACTCGGGCTGGTAATCATGATGACGCCCTGCTGCTCGGCGGGCGCGCTGAAGAAAAGGTTGGCGCGGAGATTCCTGAACGCCTCGGCAACAACAGAGTGCGGCGCATCGATGCCTGCGGTTTCCACGCGGGCGATCTCTATCTCGTCGTCGTCGCTGGTCGGAATCTGGCCCAGCACAGGCACGGAATGCACGTCGCGAGGCGTGCGGACGGAGGTATCAGCCAACTCCAGGAGGAAGGCCAAACCGACCGCCAAAGCCAGGCCCAGCAGGCTGCCGGCGGGAATCCAGATTGCCCACCGGGGACTGGACCGACGCATGGGCGGGATCGCCCACGAACGAACGTCAATCTTGATGGTCTTCTCGGCGCGGAGAATCGCGTTCACCATGTTCTTCTGCTCAAGAAGGCCCTCGTACTCTTTTCTCAGAAGATCTCGCTCCTCCAACAGCCGCAGGTACCGGGCGTACTTGGCGTCCCTGTCGCTTTGTTCCGCCCTGGCCTGATTGAGGCTCTCGCGCAACGCCAGAAGCTGCTCGTTGGCCTCCAGATAGCTCCTGCGGGCCTGCTCGATCTGGTCATTCTGATAGCGGACGATCTTGACGGCCCGCTCTTCGGCGATGCGGTCTTCCGCCGAGCTCAAACTCGCCCTGGACTCGCGAGCGACCCGGTGATTGGGACCAAACCGCTCGGAAGCAAGTCGATACATCTCCTGCGCGTTCTGCCGTCGCTGCTCCAACTGATACAACGCAGGATCTTGATCCAGGAGGGCCTGAAGATCGGGAGTGATGGGCAGTTGCTCCGGACGGGCATCGCGCAGGGCCTCCCACTGCGTCCTGCGGCCGAGCGTCTCGACCTCGATTTCGGTAACCAGGGCCATCAACGTCAGCAGCCGCTCGCTGGGGCCTTCGCCCCCCTCGGTCAGCACCTGCTCGCTCGCTCGCAGAGTCTCGATCTCCTGCCGCTTGGCCTCGAATATGGTGTTGGCGCGGGTCAACTCCTTGCTCAACTGCTCATCCGCCTGGCGGATGCCCCTCTTCTGCTGATCCTCGATCTCGCTGACATACTTCTGGACGACGGTGTTGACGATGATCGGCAATTCCTTGGGGTTTCTCCAGACCGCTGACACGCTGAAGAAGTTCGAATCCCGCACAGGGGTGGCGTAGATAATGTCCTTCAGCAAGTCCATCGGGTCTTCGTTCTTCTCCCGAGCTTCCTCCTGGGCCCTCGCGTACCAGCCCGTGGCCCGCAGCTCGGGGTCCTCAAGCGCCTTGGTCAACACGGGCGGGCTCTGCACCAGCACGCACTGGTTGAATACCAACCGCTTGATTTCCTCCTGGGAAACCGTCTCCCGCTCCAACGGGTTCATCACGTTAATGGGCGTGACCGAGTCGACCTGAACCAGGGCCTGGGCGGTGAACTTGGGGGAGTACTTGATCATCAGGGCCGTCGCGGCAACGGTAATCCCGATGAAGACCGCCCAGATAATAATGATCAAAACGAGGCGTTGACGGACGATACGCAGAAAATCAGCCGGAGACAGCCCCGCCGTCGCCGCCGCGGCCGGGCGCAAGGCCCGAACGGGCGCCATGACGCCTCCTGTCGGCGGCGCGGCTGCTGTCAGCGTCGTCATCGTCCAATCCTCGCCGACTTGACTGGCAGGCCCGGCGGCTCCCGCCTTTTGCGGAACTCCATCGTCACCCTCCAGTCGCTAGCCCGCCGGGCATCCGTCTCAGACCGCCTGACTCGGAGCAGTAGCAGGACGAAGGCGCCGCCAGCCCCGCGGCCAGCGCGATCAGCCCTCCTAACCTCGCGCGCCAGGCGACTACAAAGCTCCTCGCCAGCACCCAAGCCCAGGGCTCAAGCCCAGGCGCCCTGCAATATGTCGGCTGATGGCGCCCAAGCCCCTGTCTTATCAATCTGTTGCAACGCTTCGTTTATTCTCGGCAATTCAGGACTGTTGGCTTTGGCAGCAGCTCGCTGGGCGGCTTCCAACCAGCGCTTGGCCTCCTCGGGCTCCTTCCTCAACTGGCAAACCTTGCCGAGATGGTAAAGAAGCGCCGGACTCTCCCGTTGGATATCCACCGCCCGCAGCAACACCCCCATGGCCTCCCCCAGCCTCCCATTGCGCGCCAGGACCCAGCCGTAGGTGTCCAGGACTTCGGCGCTATTGGGGCTGAGGCGGCGTGCCTGCTCCGCGTACGGCAGCGCCTCTGCGGGCTGATCCAACTTATCTACCAGCAGGAAGGCTATGTTGTTCAAGGCAATCGGCTGATCGGGAGCCAGCTTGAGGGCCGCCTCATAGCGCTCTTTTGCCTCTAAATGTCGCGATAGACTCTCAAGCACCATACCCTCGGCGACTTCAGCGAAGACCAAGTCGCCGGGCTTGGCGGCCGGCATCTTGCCGATCTCCTGGCATACCGCGATGGCTTCCTCAAACTGCCGATTCAACCACAGCAGGTGAACAACAACCTTCTTCCGGTCTGGGTTGTCGGGATCGGCCTCGGCTCTGGCCTTGGCCCGAGCGAGGGCCGCTTCCTTGCCCATCACCACCACCATCTCGCCGACCACCTGGACGGCTGCTATCACGTTGTCCCCGGCCGCCGCCAGGGCTTGGTCATATGCCTCGATACTCTTCTGATCATCTCCGGTGCGGGAATACGCCCACGCCACTACGGCCAGGGCCTGCGGAGAACCGGCCAGCACCCGACTCGTCACCCTTTCGGTGGCATACCGAATGATGTCATCGGGCCGGCCGGCAGACTTGTAGGCGGCGAACAGCGCCCGAATCGCCTCGGGGTTGTTGCGGTTGATCTCGGCAGCCTTCTCGTAACCGCTGACGGCCTTGCCCCAGTCCTGCGAAACCTCTCCCAACGAACCCAGCAGTCGCGGCCACTTGGGCTCCTTCGGATAGCGGCGCATGTAGGAGGTAATCAGGTTCTCAGCATCGGCGTACCGCGGCGGCTTCACCCGCCGGTAGATGTCGATCAGGGCCTCCGCCACGGCGCCTTCCTCCGGCGACTTCTGAAGTATGGACTCAAGTTCGGTAATTGCCTCCGCGCCCTTGCCGGCCTCCACCAGCGCATCCGCCAGTGCAATGCGATGCTGATAGCCGTAGCCTTCGGGGTTGAAGGCCTTCGCCCGGCGGAGGTCGGCGATCGCCGACTCCCACCGCCCCAGCAAGATGAAGAGCTGCCCACGCTGCCACAAGGCCAGGGCGTTGTCCGGGCTCTTCTCCAGGTAAGCGTCAAACGCCTCCTTGGCCCTCTGGATGTCTCCGCCCATGCGATGATACGCCCCTTCATACACCATGCCCTGGGGGTCGTCGGGATAAAGCTCCAGGAAGGCGTCGATCTCCTCCTTCGCTCGATCCATTTCGCCGGTCGTCAGCAGAATGCCGATCATGCGAACGCGGCCGCTTTTCCCCACTGCCGCGGCATCTCCGGCAGCCTTGACCACGCGCTCGTAGTACTCCAGCGCCTGCCGGGGCTGGTTGTTTCGGCTGCAGAACTCCGCTGCGGCATTGAGAACGTCCGGTGACGGGTCCAGACTGACCGCCAGCCGGATGTGCCGATCCGCCGTGGCCAGAACATTCTGCGACTCGTAGAACTGAGCCAGATAAAGCGTCAACAATGCCCGCCGAGTCTTGTCCTGCTCGGCCTTGAGCAGTCCGTTCAGGAAATCCTCGCCCTCGGACGGTCGATTCACCTCCGGCTGACCGAGAAACCCGGCCAGTTCCCGAGCGAGGGACAAATCGTTGTTCGAGCCCCTGTGTGTGGGGTCTTTCTCGGCGAGTTGCAGCGCCTCGCGGTACGCGGCCACGGCTTTGTCGTACTCCGCGACCTTGGGATCGCCATATAGCCGGGCCAGCAGCACCAAGTTCTCTATATCATTGGGCTTCTCCGCCCGCAGCTTCTCACGAGATGCTATTCCCTCTCGCGGGTTCTCCCGCTCCTTGGCCAGCCGGAGCCGCTGCTGCACCCAGGTATCCTCCGGCAAAGCCCTCGCGGCCGCCCGCAAATATCTCTCCGCGCCGTCTTCATCTCCCTCGTTGATGTAGACTGCCGCTAAGGCCCGATTGGCGTAACCGTTGGTCGGGTCGATTGCCAACGCCTGCAGCAACGCGCTCTTGGCCTCGGGGCCGCGGCCCGCGTTGCCGTAGGCCTCGGCGAGATAAGTCCAGCCCATGGAGTACTTCGGGTACATCTGCAGCCCGACGGTCATCAGGTCGATGGCTCGCCGATACTCGGCCTGGGCGGCTTCGGCATTGCCCTGGCCCTTCTCGGCATCGGCCTTGGCCAAAGCGAGACGCCCCTGGGCGACCTTCCCTTCGGTGCCGTCGACGTTCAGGGCTCCGTGCCTGGCGGCGTACCTCTCGGCTCGCTGCCAATCCTTTTGCAGCATGGCCAGGCGTAGCTGACGGTCGATGCAATCGCCCTCCTCGGGCTTGGCTTCCTCGGCTTGATCCAGATATTTCCTGGCCTCGTCGTATCGCTGCCGCGTGAGGCAGAAGTCGGCCATCCACATGGCTCGTGTGTACGGATCCGGCTCTTGCTTGATGAATCCGAGGACTTCTTCGTCGCCGGCCGTGCCCTCTTGCTGGGCCACGACTACTGCCAGCCGCTGAATCTCGCGATTACCGGGATCCCGCTCCTGGGCCGTCTTGAGCAGCGCCTTGGCCTCGTCGAATCGACCGCTGGAGGCGTAGTGTTGAAGAAGCATTCGTAACGCGGAGAAATCATCGGGCTTGCTTTCCAGCAGCTTCTTAAGTTTGGCCTCGCCCTCCTCGTTCCGCCGCTGCATCAGCAGCAGGCTCGCCTGCAGAAGTTCGTCCCGAGGCGCGCCCTCCGAAAGCTTGACGCTCTCCTTCTCGGCCAACTCAAGCTGCCCCATCTGGCGGTAAGCCTCAATCCGAAGCGCCCGGGCGGCGCGGTCCTGCTCCAGAATCGCCTGCAACCTGGGAGGACGGCCGGGATTCAGAAAACGCATCGCCTCCGTCGGCTGGTTCATTTGCAGGAAGACCTCCGCCAGCCGGACATAAAGCGCGGGGTCTTGAGGACTTCCGCTCAGGGCAACAAGCAGGGCATCCCTCGCCGCCCCCCACTGCCTCTGGCGGGAATACAACTCGCCCAAGAGAATAGCTAGGCGGAAATCGCGACGACCCTTGAGCGCCCGCTCCGCGGCTTCGGCCTCCCGAATCGCATTCACATAGTCGCCCCTGGCGTTAAAAATATGAGCCGTCAGGATACGAACCGGGACCGCCTCGAGGTCCACTTCCAGCTTCAACTTCTCGATCCACGACTCGGCGATTCTCAGGGTCTCGTCCTTTGCCTCTGCGGAATCCGCGTCGAGGGCCTTTTCGACGTGCAGCAAGCACAGCTCCATGAAGAATTGGACGCGCTGTTCGTTATCCTTGTAGGATCGAAAGTGCTTGCTTCGCTGAACGTGTTCCAGGCCCTGCTCGTAGAGCGCCACTTCCTGCTTGAACTTCTCGTCCTGCTCGGTCTTGCTCTCGGCCTGATTGCGCTGGGTCCGACACACTCTACCCAGCGTAAGGAGGGCATCCCCGCTCTGGGGGTCGATCTGGATCGCCTCCCTCAGGATTTTCTCCGCTTTGCCCAGGTCGTGACCGACCTCCGCATCGATGAACCCGCCGTAGATCGCCCCCAACAAAACCCGCGTGTCGACCCGGGTAGTTTCGCCCGCAGCCAGCTCCTCCAGGATCGCCAGCCCCTCTTTGGGTTCGCCCTGCAGTATTTTGTAAAGCCCCTGGACCTGCTTCAGCTCCTCCACTGCCGCCTGGTTTCCCGACTCCTCGCACTTGCTCATCACCGAAGCAAGAAGCGATTGAAGGTCTTCAAGGATTTCGTCGCTCTCGCCTTTCTTGTTTTCTCGCAGCTTGCGCAAGGCCTGTCCCCAGCGCATGCTCGCCAACGCCTTAACTACCTCCACGTTCGCCGGATCCAGCTCCCACGCTCGCTTGAGGGCCGCCTCCCCTTTTTCGTTGTTCTCCGGCTCCTCGCCGGCCAACTGGGCGTAAGCAACGCCCAACGCCTCGTGAACCAACGCCGATTGGTCATCGATCTCGACCAGTTTCTTGGCCTCGTTCAAGAGCGTGGTGGCCTGTAAAGCGCTGGGGAAGAGGCGGGTCAGCTCCAATTCCAGCCTGGTCGCCAGCTCCGCGGCCGAGCGCAGACTGGGATTATTTATGCGGGCCTGCTGGATTAGCTTCCGGGCGTTGCCGATGTCGCCGTCCTCGACCGCGCACCGCGCCGCCTTCACGAAGTACTCCGGATCGCGAGCGGGGTCCTTGGTGCCGGCTCGGATGTAGGTTTGCATCGCCTTGTTGAACTCGCCCTTCTCCTCCAACTGCTTTGCTTCGGCGGCATAAACGGCGGGATCCTGCCCAGGCATGTTGGCCATCAGGATCACGCCGGCCACCGCCAGCAGGATCATGCCGAGTAAGGTCAAGAGGCCGACCATGTTCTTGTTGAGTTTTCGCGCCATACCCACACGCTTTCTTTCTGGATCAAAGGAGCGGATTTCACCTTCCGGGCCGGCTCAGAATCGCCGTCCATCGAGAGGCGCGGCCCGCGACCGGCGCCGCTTCCTGTCAGCATCTCCTATGGCTCGGCGGGGCAAGTCCCGGCCGGCCTCCCATTGGACGACTCGCAGGCCTCGGACACCGCCTCCGGCCAATGCGACTCGATCAACTCCACAATCACTCCGTCGAGCAACTCAAACGCCTGGCGATCGGCCGCGGCCAACTCGCTCTCGCTGACGCCGTCGAGAACCAGCTCCACCTTGGAGTAGTACAAGTGGCTCTCGCGCGGATCGCTCATCCGCAGCCGAACACGCTCGCGCTCGCTATAGAAGTCTCCGTTCACGCAAATGGTGTAATACACGTAAACTTTTCCCGAAGCGCGTCCGGGCGGCGGATAAAATGAAAGCCGCCGAACGGGGATCCGCCGGCCCAGCTTGCCCATCTCCACATCGAAGGACCGATCGGTGTCCTGTGTGAAAGCCCCCTGGTAGTAGCACTCCTCGGGAACATGCGGCACTTGATCCTGAACCCCGGTGTAATAAGTCACCGACAAATGTGTCGCCTGCCAGGGCGGGGCTGCCCCGGAAGTCGCCAGCGTCCAGTTGAGATACTCCGACGTGCCCAACTCCTCCACGGTCTCCGCCGGCAGCCGCTGCGCGGCCACAACCCGGAAGGGGTGAACGCAAGCCCGGTTGGCATCCTCCAGCGGCTTGCGAATGGGCAGCGACCGCTTCAACAACCGGAAAACGCCCTGGCTTCTCGCCACCTGCATGGCGACGGCGCTTGCGCCCAACACCAGGACCGCCAACCCATACAGTAACGTGGTCCGCCTGAACATTACGCCGTCCCCGTATTCGCCGCCTCGTCAGAACCGCCTCGTTCTTCGCTGTCGGGGCCCTCATCAGTGAACAGGTTATCCAGAATCCATAGGGCCCCAAGGTAAATCGCAAAACCCAGGCCGAACAAGAGCAGCCCCAAAATCGTGTGGGGCGTCCCGCTGGCAAGATGCGGGTACCCGGCCATCTGCAGGCCTCCAGTGACGATTACCCGCACAATGTTGCAGAAGACCGCAACGGGCACCACCAGGACGGCCATCGCCACCCGCTGCCAGGCCGGCCTGGGCGTGAAGTAGGCCATTGCCAGGCCCAGGGCGATGAAGGCCATGAGAGACCGCATTCCGCTGCAGGCCCCAGCGACGGTAAACTGGCCTGCGCGGCCGCTGTCCATCGTGTAGGCGATGTTTATCCCCGCCCTTTCTACGTCGGCGCTGGGCAAGACGTTCAATACCTGAGTGGCGATGGCAGCCGCCACCTTTTGGAGGGGCTGGGTTACCGCTCGATACAGCCGCTCCGGGGGCGGCATGGCCAGAATAAGAAAGCCGATGGGAAACAGCGTGATCCACAACGTCCGCCAACCCCGCAGCAGCAAGACAAGGCCCGCGATCAGGGTCACCATCGTCAACGGCTGCGAATACCCGACCTTGAGGATGATGCTCGCCACATAAGCCAGCACGGACAGAACTACGAGCACGGCGCCCCAGACCGAGCCGCGGTGCTCGCCCGACAGCAACTCGTCCCGTTTATTGTGAACCAAGTACAGGCTGAATAAGGGGATCAGGAAGCCGTGCGACCAATCCGGCCGAAGCCAGTAATTGAAAAGCCGGACGAGATGCGGGAAATACAACCACGCAAACAAACCGACCAGCACCAGCAGCTTGATTGTTCCGGCCGGCCCCAACGCGGCCCACCAGGTCTCCGGCCGACCCGCGCCCCGATGAAGGTCGCGCGGCCGCTCGAAGCCACTGCCGCTCTTGCTCTCAGTCAACGATTCCATTCGGCAGCCGCCACAGGCCCATCGCCCAGCCTACATCCTCAAGACACCTGCTTCGCCACGCCGCCCCGACCCGCAAAGCCCTTCATCGCCAAGCCTCCCGGCATGGGCCGCGCCGCAAACCACGAACCCGGCATTATACCGCTGGTTGCTCGATCTTGCCGACAAGACGCCTTGCTCCAAGGGGAGGCCAGCCCCGGGTCGTCCCGGGACCGGAAGGCCGGCCGCTTCGCGCGGGTCCCACGCAAAATCCCTCCCCCAAACGAAGAACTTATGGCCGATCCGGGTTAAGCCGAGTCGTCCGTGGAGAGCCAGTCGAGGAGGACCGCTAGTAAGTCGGAAGCCCTCTCTGAAAAGCCTCTTGGAGGTGTCTATTCTTGACCTGCTCTTTTGCCAGGAACGTATCGCTATCCGCGAAGTTGCGGTCGTACACAAAACCCATGCCATAGCTGAACCGGAAGGCGTTGCGGAGCACGGCCATGAACGGAGCCACCGGCGTGGTTCCGACATTCACGATGTCATTGGGTTTCACGTAGAAATCGGGTGCCTTGCCCGCAAAGATGGCATCCAGGTCCAATTGAATGACCTGTTCCTCATCCTTGCCCACCCTGCGAACGACCTCGGCCCGCGCGGGCAACGCCAGCGGCCCAAACCCCCCGGCCGCCACGATCGCCTGCTTCACCGTGATCCGCCGCCCCGTCAGGGAGTAGGCCCCCGCCCGGGCTATGTTCCCGCCCAGGTAAAACTCTCCGACGAACCCCTCCGGAACACTGATCGTGTCCCCCGGCCGGATGAAGATGTTGTACCGCGGGTCGCCATCCAGTAACTCCTTCGCCGGGATCTCGATGATGCGCAGGGGGACCTCCAGTTGCCGCACCGCCTCCTCAAACACCTGACCCTCCCGCTCGACCTCTTCCGCCTCGCTCGTTGCCGGCGCCGGCGAGGGTCCCGGCTCGGCGATGGGAACCTCGACCTGAGTCGCGGGGATTGCCGCGGGCGGCTGAACCGCCTGCTCCAGGATCCACTCCCCCAGTTCCGCGTCCCACCGCGGCATGATTTGCGGACCGCTGGTCGGCCCTCCCTCCAGGATGTCAAGCTCGTTGATAGATTCATGGGCCGTGGTTGGAGAAGGCGGTTCTTCCTGAAGCGTGCCGCCCATCGACGAAACCCGGCCGCGAGAAGTGTCGGACATGGTAAAGGGCGCCGGCGTCTGCTCGGCAGACTCCGTTTCGGAACGAGGAATCGTAACACCGTTTGGCGAAACTGGAGTCGTGCGCCCCCGGCGCTCGTTGCGGAAAATGTATATCTTCTCGGCGAACTGGGGGACTCCTCCGGCGGCGGCGAGGCCTTCCAGAAGACGGTAATCGGGCCTCGGCAACTGATAGATGTTGGGACGGCTGACAAAGCCGACCACCGAGAACTGATCCGCAGGCGATTGAGTAATCGAGACCTGCACGTCGGCGTCGTCCAGCACCTCGGCCTCGCGGATCCGCTCCTTCAACTCCAACTCCAACTCCCTGGCCGTTAGGCCGCCGACTCTGACTTGGCCGATGACGGGGAAAGTCTCGAAACCCGAATTGCCCGCGCGTATCTGCACACTTGTCGCCGCGCCCGGCACCAGTAACTCAAAGATCGAAACACTCAGAAAATCCCCAGGGCCGATGCGCTTCTCAGCGAATCGCGGCTCAATGTCCTCCGCGCTGGGCTCCTCCGCGTTCTGAATGCCTTCGGGCTCTTCCAGAATGCTGATCGACCCGCGAATCTCGTTGCTGATCGACTTCTCGAAGTTGCCCACCTGCGTGGGATCCAGCAGCCCATTCTTGAGCCACTGCACGCTGGTGCCACCCGAACATCCTGCGAACGAGACGCACACGCCCACGAGGGGCAACCAACCGGCCGGCGCGAACCGAGTCGGTCGAGTAGGGATGACGCCGTCTAGTTCCTGTGACCTAAGCACGCCTGGGCTCCTGACAGCAATGGCATTCGACAGGACCAGAACCGCTACTGCGTACGGTCCTCGAACGCTGTTATCGTCAGGCCGGACAACCGATAACCAGCCGCTTCGTTCGCGAAAACCAATGTTTTTCGTGGTCCCTCTCCCCGCGCAAAACGGGCCCGACGGCGGCAGCGGCGGCCCCTTTGCCCGATAACAACGCAGTGCAACATTCTTTCTCCGGGTCCGACAAACGCACGTCCGCGACGCCAACCTTGATACCCGGGGCAAACCTCTCCCCCGGCGAGATCGCAATGCGCAAGGCCTGCGCGATCTCCCGGCCGATCGTGGGCCCCACCGCCCGCGCCGTCGCTTCAGGGTTCTAGTTATCGGAGCCGATACGACATCGTTGGATGGACGTCGCCGGCGGCCGGGCGTCCCAGCCTCCCCGAGAGCAGCCCGGCGGAGGCAACCCGCACCCGCAATGCATGGAGACTCAGTGATGGATATCATCATTCTCGGGGCGGGCGGCCATGGCCGGGTCGTCCTGGACATCATTCAACAAGCGCGAAACCACAAGCCTGTCGGCTTTCTCGACAACAATAAGGCTCTGCATGGCCGGCGCGTCGACGGCCTGCCCGTCCTCGGCGGGCTCGAACGTCTGCCGGACTTGCGCGGCCGAGGCATCGCCGCCGCGACCATCGCAATCGGCGACAACGGCGTCCGCCGGGCGATGGCCGACGCCCTCGAGCAAAGCGGGTTCCAACTGGTCAATGCGATTCATCCGTCTGCGCAGCTTGCCGGCAACGTAACGATAGGCAAGGGAGTGGTTGTCTCGGCGGGGGCCTTGGTCTGCGCCCACTGCCAGATCGGCGATTACGCTATTCTCAACACCGGCTGCATCGTCGATCATGAGTCGATGATCGGCACGGCGGCGCACGTGTGCCCAGGTGTCCGCCTGGCCGGCCACGTAACCGTGGAGTCCGGTGCGTTCCTGGGCATCGGAGCCACCGTCATACAGAACATCCGCATCGGTTTCGAGGCGATCGTAGGCGCCGGTTCGGTGGTGGTCAACAATGTTGATCCGATGACCACCGTGATTGGTGTGCCCGCCCGAGTGACAAAGGCAAGTCCGTCCGCGGACGAGTTTGCATCTCTACTGACCGTTACTGCCGGCACGCGGGGCGCTGTCCGCTCGGAAACAACCTGAAACCGACGAGCCGAGCCCGCGGGGGGAATGAGCTTCCGCGTCACCAGCCCCGCGACTCCACGCGCCCGCCGTCGCCCGGCGAGTTTCTCACGATCAAGTGAGATCGGTAAGCCGGTCCGCCGGCGGCGGCTCCAGCGGGCTCAGCCAGGCGCGGAGCAGGAAGTGGGCCTCTCTATCGGTCGCCAGGGTCTGTTCGCATTCCTCGGCGTCCGCCGCGACCACAAGCCACCTTTGGCGGCGATACTGGCTTAGGCAGAGCGTGCTCCTTCGCCGGTCGAAGAGGTGCAACCGGCTGCGTGTGCTGCGGCGCACGGCCTTTCGCACCAGCACCCCGCCCGGCACCAACAGCCACTGCGCCCGCTCGTACGGTCCCCCGCGGGTCGGCCCAAGCAAGAACAGAAACCTCATCGTCGTCCAGCAGGGCAATTCCCCCGTGATCGCGCCTCGCTGTTACGCCTCCAAGGCGGAGCGAAACATGAATGCGGCGAACATAATAACGAAGGCCCAGCCGCCCTTGAGTCTCAGGTTGCGCCGAACGTGGCCAAACGCGGGCGAGTTATCGCGATAAGCAGGAACCGGCGGCGAGGCTCCCTCGGCGGCGGGCTCGCAAATTGTGGCCGCCTCCAACTCGGTGAACGCCGCGTCACTCTCATCGAGCAGCCGCGGCTCGAAGGCCACGGTCAACGGCTGCACCGGCTCGAATTCGCCCTGCCACTGCATGCGGATGCTCTCGCCCAGCCGGCCCCGCCCGACGAGCAGCTTGGCCATCTCCAGCAACGGAGGCGCTCGGGAGGGCCAGAAGACGCGACGAGAGACCGCCTCGGCCATCGCCGAAGTCGGATCCTGTCCTCCGCGCTCAGCCGCGGCCTGCAGACGTTTGCGCGTGGCCCGGTCGCCGATTCGCGCGGAGACCATGATGAAGAGAGGGATGGATAGCCCGATGCAGAGGAAATAGCCGACCTGGCGCGTACCGGCCCAAGCGCCTACCAGTCCGGCGATGGCACCGATCACGAGGATGACAACGATCAACATCCAGGGAAGGCGCTGCTTCTGGACGCGGACGTCACGAAGCATCGGTAATGAAGCGGTATCTGGGAGTGGACTCTCCGCTGCCGACGGCGCTGTTGTCGGCGTGGAGGTCTGGACGTGGGGCGTATCGGCACCCGCCATCAACGGTCTCTCATCCCTCGGCACGGCCGCGCCTCCTTGCATTCTAACGCCGCTCGAATTTCCAGGAACCATGCCGCCCTTCCCGGCTGTCGGCGATTATGACTGGGGCGGCTTGATAGTCCAACCAACCGGCGCATGCCGCGCTTTGGGCCACGAATCCCGCGACAAATTGGATACTCCGGCGCACGGCGAAACCGCTTCAACCACTGCCCGACCGCGGCGCCTGCGGCGCCGGCGGGCCGATGGTGCTGCCGTTGACCGCGTGGGGCCTGATGGCGTTTCGTCAGAGCGCTCGGAGACGGCATCGCCGCTGAACGTCGCTGGAACAAGCCCGAGGCGAGTTTGGCCCTGGGCCACTGATGCGGAAGGACGGGCCGTCCTCTATGGCGGCCCGTTTTCATGCGCCTGTTCCGGAGCGGGCGACTCGGCTGCCGAGCATATGCGGACGCTCCGCTCCGGCCCATGCACGGCTGCAACCCTGAGAGTATTCTCGGTCTGTCGCCGACATGGGCTCCCGAAGATGGCCGAGTAGCCCAAGTCATTGAGTTTCTAACCCCCCGGTGGTACTTTGCGCACAGGTGCGTTGTGTGTCAGAGGGAATTTCTCGGCTTGGCATCCGCTCCGGCCACGACGAAGGAGGCCTGCCCGTATCACACCATCGCCGTGTCACGTTCCTCGCAGCGTCTGAAGGGAGCATTACACAATGGCTGAATCCGTCGGCATTGAGACGCGACCGGTGCGGGTTGTCCTCCGTGTTGTGAGGTCGGCGCTGGTCCTGGCGATGCTGCCGGCATCTTGGACGGCCGCCTCTGCTCCGTCGATACCAGGTTGCGCCAAGACCACCACGACGTTCAGCAACTCGACGCCCGTGGCCTTGCCGATCGGCACGGCGATGATCTCCTCCCAGATCGTCGTGTCCGGCGTCGATGCGTACCTGTGGGACGTCGACGCGCAGACGTTCATTACCCACTCGTGGTGCGGCGACCTCGACATCACACTGACATCGCCCGCCGGTACCATTGTCACCCTGACCACCGACAACGGCGGTGCCAACGCCAACGTCTTCAACGGCACCTTGTGGGATGACCAGGCCAATCCCGGCGGCCAAGTGCCGTACACGGCCAATCCCGGCTTGGTCACGGACCGAACCTACGTGGACGGCGTAGCCGCCACTACCCTGGTCCCGGAGGAGCACTTCGGGGCCTTCATCGGCGAGAATCCCAACGGCGTCTGGACACTCACGATCTACGACGACTTTCCGGCAATAGCCGGCGGAAACCTCGCCAGTTGGTCGTTGTTCATCACCACGCTGCCGGCCGCCCCTGCGCCGAGCCCTCCGCACGTCCTGCACAACAACACCAGCGTCGCGATCCCCGACAACGGGCACGTCACCTCACAGATCAACGCCGTTACGTTCACCGGGTCCATCCACAAGGTTCGACTTCTGACGCTCATCACCCACACCTCCTGTACCGACCTGGACATTACGCTCGAGTCTCCTCGAGGAACGGTCGTGACGTTGACCACCGACAACGGCGGCGGCTTCGACAACGTATTCCAGGGCACGCTTTGGGACGATGGTGCGAACGCCGGCGGCCCGTTGCCCTACGACCACAACGATGGTCTGGTCACCGACTACGATTACGTCGCCAACTGGTCCATCTCCTCCCTCGTTCCCGAGGAAGCCCTCGCCGCCTTCATCGGCGAGGACCCCTTCGGACCGTGGACGCTTACCATCAGCGACGACTGGACGCTCAACACGGGAACGCTGAATTCATGGTCGCTTGAGATCACCACCAGCGGCTACGCCGACACGGACGGCGACGGCATCGGCAACCCCTGCGACCCCTTCCCGACCATTCCGGGCAACGACGCATTCGGCCACATCGTCAGCGACTCGAATACGCCGGGCGGGCCGCCGTTTCACTTCGTCGATATCAGCGCGACGGGAACGAACGTGCCCTTCGGCGACGAAACGAAGCACGGCCCTATCCCCCTGGGTTTCACCTTCAACTACTACGGATTCAACTACTCTGATTGCTGGCTCAGTTCAAACGGTTGGCTGCACGTCGGGGCCGGCGACCCGGGACCCCCCGACGGAGGAAATGACTGCCCGCTGCCCAACGCGTTCAGCACGAACAACATCATCGCCGGCATTTGGGACGACCTGGACAACGACGGCATCGGCGTCGCGACTCCGGGCAGGGGCTACTACCAGAGCTTCCCGGCCGGCAGTTGCCCTTACGGCGGTTATCCAGGCGCCTGCTTCGTCGCTCAGTGGCAGGGGATGTATCACTCTCCGGCTGGAGCGGCCTCCAATCCGCTGACTTTCGAGATTATTCTCTTTGACGACGGGGACATCCTCCTCCAGATCTTGGATGCGGGACCGGAACTGGGTTCCGGCTCCACCACCGGCATCGAAAACGCCGCGGAGGATGACGCGTTCACTTATGCCTGCGACACGGCCGCGTCACTCAGCAACAACTTGGCGGTGGTGTATTTCACGGACTCGCTGGACAACGACCGCATCCCGGAGTTGTACGACAATTGCCCGACGGCTCCGAACCCCCTCCAGACGGATACGGACGGCGACGGCGTCGGCGACGCCTGCGACGGCTGCCCCTCCGATCCTCTCAAGATCGCCCCCGGCCTGTGCGGCTGCGGCGAGTCGGACACGCTGGATAGCGACGGAGACAGCGTCCCGGATTGCATCGACAACTGCCCGAACGTGGCCAACACCGACCAGCTAGCCCAAGTTACGGAGTTAAGGAACAAGAACGGCCTCGGCGGGATTGCCAGG
>CAYYBO010000053.1:0-16561 GCA_964470125.1 uncultured Planctomycetaceae bacterium
GGCATGAGCCCTTCGCTTGCGTTTCGGGTCGGACGGGGCGGACCGTTCTTTCCGCGTCCATCCTTGGGAGATCACCCGAAGAACGTGGACAAAGGCGGACATTGGCTGTGGCTGCTTCGAGCAATGGGTGTGTTGCGAGGCTGCCGGGAGTTTGCGAGGTCGCATGCAACCATGAGTGCCGAGGTGCAGGTGACGTGCGTCGTTGAGCCGAACTTCGGAGAAAATGCCTACTTGATTTGGCGCCGGAAGGGCGGTCCGTGCTGGGTGGTCGATCCCGGCTTGCCTCCTTCGGCCTCGCAGCTCAACCGGCACATCAAGAAGCAGGCTCTGAAGCTTGAGGCCGTCATTCTGACCCACGGGCACCTCGATCACATTGCCGGCGTGCCGGAGCTGTTGAAGGAATACGGCGATGCGGCGGTCTATATCGCCCAGGAGGAAAGGAAGGCCCTGGTCGACCCGAACGAGAACCTGTCCGGCGGCTTTGGCGCCCCGATTACCGTGGGTGAAGTGGAGACGCTTGATCTGGCCCCCACCGCCAAGATGATGTTGGATGGAACGGAGTGGCAGGTCCTTGACACTTCGGGGCACTCACCGGGCGGCCGAAGCCTGTATTGTCTTGATGCAGGGGCGGTCTTTGTCGGCGACGCCTTGTTTCAGGGCTCGATCGGCCGGACGGACTTTCACCATAGCGACGGAAGCCGGCTGATTCGCAATATCCAGGAGGGGCTGTTCGCCCTGCCGGATGAGACGGAGGTCTACGCCGGGCACGGACCGGTCACCACCATCGGGGAAGAGAAGCGACACAATCCGTACGTGCGAGGGTGATCGCGGCGTCGTCGCGGAGGCAATGAGTCCGGCGAAGCCGGCGGCGCGAAGGCGGTTCAGATTATGTCGGCCTGGTCGGAGCGCAGCCAGCCTTCCTTCCCGTCGCGAAGCCGGACCAGGTACCACGCCCCACCTTGCACGTCCTGGCGGGATTCGAGGACGCGGAACTCCACGCCGCTGGAGAGCGGCCGGTCGAGCAACGGCTCGTAGTATTCACTGTTGCCCTTGCGGAGCACCGCTTCGTCGGCAACTATTACACCCTCGACGTTTTGCCGCTGGCTGATGCCGTCCCAGGCGACGCTGACCGCGGTGATAAGAGCCACGGCAGCGACGGCGCGGATCATCCAGGTCATCGCGGGCGCACACCGAAACACGAAGAGGCGAAGGGACAAGAGCGCCCAGAAGACGACGTAGGCCGCCAAGGCGGTCTTGAGTCTTCCACTGGCCGACGTTTCGTAGTGCCAGAATAGCACTGTCTCCACCAGAGCACCGGCGGCGGGGACGGGAATCGGGGTCTTGCAGAGGTCTCTGGCCGCTTGCAGGTTCTTCCGAATCCTGGCGTCGCCGGGGCACAGCCGCAGCGCTCGGCGGTAATTGGCGACGGCCCGGCCGATGTCTCCGAGCCGCAGATGGGCGTTGGCGATGTTGTAGTAGACGTAGCCGTTGGGAGGGCCGTCGCGAAGCAACATCTCAAACCCGCTCAGCGATCTGCGAAACAGCTCCTGAGCCTGGGCGCCGACACGATTCCTCATCTCGACTGCAGCGTCAAAATCGGCAAGAGCCTGTTTGAGGATTTCCTGGCGGTCGACGGCGGCTGCGGGAGATTCCGGCGCGGAGACGGGCTGATCCAACCGAATGTCGGTTTCATCGATGGCCAGGCTTGTCAGGATCAGGATGACCGGCACCAGGTTCATTTCAGTTTCATCCGTTCCAAGGAGTCGATCAACCGTTTTGCCTCGTCCGCGGGGCGATCCCTGGTTTGGTTCAGGGCGGCGCCGCCGTACTCGGCAAGCTCCAGGCTCTCCAGGAGGGCGTCGGTCGCCTGGACAGCCTCGGCCGTCGCTCCGCGCAAGCTCAAGAGGCGGATCGCCTCCACGCGGGTAAGTCCGGGCGCCGGCACGCCGCAGCGGTCAGCAACATAGCCGATCAAGGCGGCGCGGACTGCAGCAGGGCCGGGCGTTTTCGCGTTGCGGAGTGTTTTTCGGGCGGTGGCATAGGCCCGGCGGCGGCGGCGGAAGACCTCGTCGTCGCGGAATCTGACGGCGCGGCGTTGCAGGAACCAAGTCACGAGGTACGCGGCAGGCATGAGGGCGAGCACAGCCCATTCGACCGAGCCCAGAGAGCCGCTTTGATCGGCAAGAACCAAGGCCGGCCGGTCTTCGTTGGCCAGCAGGCCCTCCGTCGTCTCGGTCAGCGGTGAGATAATGCCGGTTTTTTCGCCCAGACCAAGCGTGCCGGGCAGCAGCAGCCGTTCGGCAGGCTTGACGGTGATCGAGATCGGTTCGCTCCAGGCGGTGGCGTACGTGCCAGAGGCGACATCGAAGTAGCTCATCGGGATCGGCGGAATCTCCTTCACATCCTCGCGCAAGGCTCGGATTGTCTGGGCGAAGCGTTTGCGATCGTCCTCGACTGTTCCGGCCGGTGATTCACCGGAGACCTCGAAATCGCGGGTCAACGAAGATACTTGATCAAGCCTTGGCGGGCTGAGCCTTTCGAGCGGACCGTCGCCGCGGATTTCCATGCCGAGCGTAATCGGATCGCCGACGGGAACCTCGGTCGGTTTGGCCCAGGTGCGGATTGAATACAGGCCGATGGCCCCGCTGAAATCCGGCGGGCGGCCCTCCTGCGGCAGGGGCTTGACCGTCAAGCGGGGCTTCTTGGCAACGGCGCGGAGCCGCCGGGTCCCCTCCAGCCGAAGATTGAAGAAATCGCGTGCGAGTCGGACGGGGTAGTTATAGGCGAAGGCCACTTCGCCGAAGTCGAATTCACCGGGCGTCGTGGGATAAGCAGTCGCCTCGATGGTGTAGACGAAGTATTGCTGCGGGACGCCGGTCTCGTCTCTCCGCTGTCTCTCCGCGAATTTGACTTGCTCGGTTTCCGCGCCGGTGAAAACGCCCAGTGACGTGGCGGCCATATTGCGCAGGGCCTTGCTCCACATGGTCTGGGCGTCGAGGCTGCCGATGCCGGGCTGTGAAAACTTCTGAACCCACACCTCCAGGGTGAAGCTGACCGGCTGGCCCACATAGACGGCCTCAGCCGGGGCGTTTATCTCGCAGAAGACCAGATTGCCCGAAGCGTCCTGAACGACGTTGATGGGAAACTGCTGTGAGTGGTACACCCGCCCGCCGGATTGCACGGAAAACGGCGGCAGGACCAGGCGGCCCGTGCGCAGCGGCCTGACTTCGAAGGTGTGAATGTAATCGAAGCTCTGCCGCATGCGGCCGTTGATGATCTCCGTGCGGGAGCTGGAGCCGACGCTGGGCGACCGTGTGATCTCGAAGTCCTGGGTGTCCGGGGGTATCGGCTCGACGGCCTGGGGCATATTGGAGATTGTCACCTGCACGCTGACGGCTTCACCAACGAAGGCTTCATCGCTTGAGATCGTCGCCTGCACGGACTGGGCGCGGAGCGGCGAAGTCGCGGCGAAGAGCACAACCGCCGCACAGCAGGCGATCAACGACTTCCATGATCTGCGAGACAACGGGCACTCCGTTCGATAGATACCTTCCTGGCGCGGCCGCGTAGCGGCGAAAGACACCAGTCCACGACTTGCGCCCCTATGCGGCTGCCGCGCCTCGCCTTGGCCATTCTCCCGGCGTCGAACACCACGCCTGGCGAACGCCGACGCGCGATCACCAATCCTTGTCCGGTTTGATTTTACCACGAATCCGGATGGCCTGTTGTCGCTTCGCCTCGCGGCGCTGGCGTTCCGCGTCGCGGGCTTCCTGGAGCATGGGTTCGACTTCCGCAGCCTTCATCTCGTCGGATTCCTTCTTACTCTCGTCCTTTTGCTCGTCGGCCTGCTTCTGGGCCCCCTGCTGTTCGCCTTCCTCTCCGGTTTCGCCTTCGCGGGCCTCGTCCCGCCGGTCGCCCTGCTCTTTATCCTGCTGCTGTTCGTCACCCTGGTCCTGCTGATCTTGCTCGCCGTCTTGTGGTTGGGAACCTGGCTGTGAAGTCTGATTGGGCTCGTCGGGTTGGGACGAAGGCTGCGAGCTGGGTTGTGAGCATTGGGGCTGCTGCTTTTGCTCTTCCAGCCTCTGCTCCAGAAACGCTCGAAACCGTTCCGCCAAGTCCAGGTTTGTCTTTGCGTCGGGGTCGTCCGGGGCCAATTGCAGCGCATCCTGATAGAACCGAATTGCCCGAGACACCTCGTTCACCGCTTCCTGGAGGCTGTCTTTCCGGGTAATGGCCGACTCGTGGGCGCAACGGCCGAGGTTGTACTTGGCCTTGGCCTCCAGCTCTGGGTTGCCGGACTTCAAGGCATCTTGCATCACCCGCTCGGCCTTGTCGAAGCGGCCCAGTCGATACAGGGCCAGCCCTCGGTTGTACGCGACCACGGGTGAATCCGGCAGTTCAGCGGCGGCCTTGTCATAGACTGCCAGTGCGGCCTCGTACTTGCCCTCCGCCAGCAGCTTGTTGCCTTCCTTGACCAACTCGGCGCCCGGTCGGCCGATGTCTTCGGCGGGTTTGTTCACCTCCTGGGCGCGGGCTGCCGACGCAGCGAGAGACAACAGTACCGCGGCACAAGCCAAGAACGAACCCCGCCGGCTCTTCGCGAGCAGCCCCCGACCAAGGTCGGGGCTTCTTGGGCGTGTCGAGCGTCGCATCGTTTTAGACCTCCGGTCCTTCGGCGACTCCCTGCGGGACCACGCGCCGGCGCTCGCCGGTCAGCGTCTCGATCGTCAGCAACAGCAAGGCCGCTGTCGCCGGCCAGTGAAATCGCGGATAGCGCTCCTGCTTCTGCTTCTGTTCCTGCAGCCGCTGCTCCATCGGCAGGAGCCGCTCGGTATAAATCCACTCCAGCGTTCGCTGCGTCGCCGAGATTTGTCCGCTGGGACGATACTCGCCACCGCCCGCCTGGGCGATCTCGGTCAACTTGATGGGGTCCGCCTTGGACCAGACCTGCTGGCCGTCGTGCATCACGTAGGTCCGCTGGCCGTCCTTCTCGATCGGAATCAAGGCTCCTCGTTGATCGTCGCCGATGCCGATGGTGTAGACCAAGATGCCCTGCTCGAATGCTTGGCGGGCCTGCTTGGCGGCGGCGGCGCCTTGGTCCTCGCCATCGGTCATCAGGATGATGGCCCTCTGCTGGCGGCAATCATCGCCGAACGCCTTGACTGCCGCGGCGATGGCGGCGCCGATGTCCGTCCCGCCCTTGGTCACGCTGTGCGGTCCCACGTCTTCCAGGGCCAGACGGTAGAAGTCGTAGTCGTCTGTCAGCGGGCAAGTCAAATCGCTGCTGCCGGCGAAGACGACCAGGCCGATCATTGTACCGCGAAGCTGATCGAGCAGGCGTTTGATATCGTCCTTGGCCCTGGCGAGGCGTGACATCCCCGCATCTTCGGCCAGCATGCTATTTGAAACGTCCAGGCAGATCACGAGATCGAGTTGACGTTGTTGAACCTCCACCCAGTACAGCCCCCACCGTGGCCCGATCAAGGCGAGGATGATCGCGATCATCGCTCCCAGCAGGAGAGTTTGCTTGATGATCGGTCTGGCCCGGCTCACATCGGGCGCAAGCGTGCCCAGCAGGTGCTCGACGGCGAACACCCTCAAGGCTCGACGCTTCATGGCCAGGCCGTAGATCATGGCGGCGGCACATCCAACGACCAGCAGCAGCCAGCGAATGCGGTCGAGATAGTCTATTGCGAAGTCGTTCATGGGAGCTTCTAGCTGTTAGCCGCAGTACTCCATCGCGGCGAAGCCGCGACCTCAAGAGCCCCCGGCCTTGGCCGGGGGCTGCGCCGAACCAGGGCGCCGGCCCAGTCCCTTGTAGCGTCGGCCACGCGGGGCCGACGCTACGGTATCCTCCGAAATCTCGTATTCGCCAGCACCATCTCCGCCGCGAGAAGAACCAAGGTGACCATCAGCGGCGGCGGCAACGTCAGCGAGCCAATCTTGATCCAGTTGTACGCCAACTCCAGGTATTCGTAGTACTTCTTCTCATCCACGACGCTCCGTTCGAGCTTGTCGATCTCCGCATATATCTCCTTTAGTGAGTTCTTGTCCTTCGCCCGGAAATACCTGCCGCCGGTCATTTCGGCGACTTTCATCAACGTCTGCTCATCGATCTGCACCGGCACCTGGACGCTCTGCGGCTGCATGAAGAAGCCACCGACCCGCCGCTCCTGAAACTCTGGCGCAGCGCCGATGGTATATACCTTCACACCCAGGGCCGCGGCGGCTTCGGCGGCCTTGACCGGCTAATACTTGCCTGCGTTCTGTTCTCCATCCGTCAGGAGTATGATGACCCGGCTCTTTATCTTGAAGGTTGTGTTCTGCTGGAAGCGTCGGCCGGTGTCGCGGATTCTCTCCACTGCCAGAAGCAGAGCATCACCGATGGCTGTGAAGCTCTCCTCTCGCGTGGTCGGTGTTTTGACGTCCCTCAAGGCCCGAATCACGTGGGCATGGTCGCGGGTCATAGGACATTCCGTGTCCGGCCACCTGGCGAAGACGATCATGCCGATGAGGTCGTCGCGACGTCCTTTCAAGGCGCCGCCATCGCCCGAAACGAATGCCTCGACCACATCCTTGACCGCCTGAAGGCGGGTGATGGTGTTGCCCTTCTCGTCGATCACGAAGTCTTGTTGGTCCATGCTGCCGGAGCGGTCGACAACCAACTGAATGGCGATGCCCTCGGTGGTGACGCGGGTTTCCTCATCGGCCTTCTGGGGGCGTGCCAGACAGACGACCAGCAGTACGACGGCCAGCGACCGCAGCGTCGGCAGAATGTATCGGGCTCGCAGAGACCAGGGCTGCTTGGCGGCATGCAGGCGCGAGATGCTTGAAAACCGAAGTGCGGGGCGATGTTGGGCGCGAAACCACGTCCACCAGATCACCGGTACGAGCAGAAGGGCGAGCAGCACCCAAGGATAGCGCAGGATGATCATGGCTGGCCCTCCGCGTCGTCGCCCGGGAAGCCCAGGACTTCGGTCCGGGCGGCTGCTCGATTGCGTGCGATGTTCACCTCGCTGGGGGCAAACGCCCGGGGCCCTGTAAGAGGCTCTGCCGACGTCTCCGTGACGAACACCCTGGCGGTGGTATAGACCCAGTCGATTTCGTCGGGCTGCGGCTGATATCTCGCGTACTTGACCGGATCGCACGCGGCGACGAACTGTCGCAGCAGTTCTCGGTGCCGCTGATCGAACCTCGCCGAGAGATGTAAGTCTCGGATGAACTCCTCGCTGGTTTGTTCGCCCGCCATCAAGCCGAAACGCAGCTCGATGTACCGGCGCAGCAGACCGTTGACACGATAGTAGAACTCCTGGACCAACCCGCGCCCGACAAGATCTTCAGCGATCAGCTTGTCCAACTCCGACAGGGCCCAGTCTTGCAGCACCATGCACCGGGCCCACGGCGGCTCAGGCTTGGCCTCCCGCCGCCTTTGCCACCATCTGACCGCGAGGGCAATTAGCACCATCGCCGTCAACACACCCACCGCCCAAAGCAGCAGGCGATACCGCCAGGCAAGAGGCAGGCTCAACGGGCCCTTCGCGTCGGCGAGGCCCGGCTGGACCGTTACGGCGATCGGCTCCGTGGCCGCCTTGTCTTCATAGACGGCCTCCGATCCATCCGCCTTCGGTCGGTTGTCGGCGAAGGTCACCTCAATCGGCGGGATGCTGCACTGGCCCGGAATCACGCTCTCCAGCGTGACGATGCGCTCCTGGCGGCGGTACACGCCGTCCACCGAAATCGGCTCGTCCGACGCTTCGATCACGGCGAAGTCGCCCAGCGTTCGGCCGATCACGGGCAAGGCGGTCTCCACGCCGATCTCAGCTTCCAGCAAAAGGCTTAGAGTCAACTGCTCTGGAACCGTCGCAGCGGTTCGGTCGAGGTTCACGGTCAGCTTGACCGGCCCGCGCTGGGCGATCCGCTCGACCGGAACCGCCGCGACCGGCTTCGTCGTCGGCTGCATCACGCTGGATTGATCGCACGCCGTCGTCAGCATGAGGATACACAAGAGGAGGCACTGGACATTGACGGGAATACGCCGACCCACGCCAATCTGAAGCGCGAGCGAGGGAGACCTTGACGCCGCGACATAAGCGCTCGCCGGCGTTTCAGGCTGGTAGGGGAGTCGCCCCGTCCTGATTGTCTCGGCTCCCTCTTTCATCGTTCCGTCATCATCCCTTCTCATTTCCTCGCCTCGCGCATTCGGAAGAACCGTCTCAGGGGCTCGACGAAGGAGGCGCCCGTGGTGAGCTCAATCGAATCCACCTTTGCCCGCTTGAAGAGGCGCTCACGCCGCTCCACCGCGGCGGCCTCGCTGTCGCGGTAGCTCTCTCGAAACTCCCTGGATGACGTATCCGCGAGGATCATGTGTCCCGTCTCGTCGTCTACGAGCTGGACAAGTCCGACGTTCGGCAATTCACGTTCGCGAGGGTCGGCGATGACGACCGGGATCAAATCGTGGCGTCTTCTGGCGATCCGCAACTGCGGCTCGTAATTTCGGGCCAGGAAATCGCTGATGACGAAGACAACTGCCCGCCGCGTGACCACGCGGTTGAGGTAGTCCAGCGCCGCGGCAACGTCCGTCCCGCGGCCTTCGGCTCGCATGGTCAACAGTTCGCGAATCACGCGGAGGACGTGCCGCGTGCCCTTGTCGGGTTTGACGTATTTCTCGATGCGGTCGGAGAATCCGATCAAGCCGACTTTGTCGCTGTTCTTGATGGCGCTGAAGGCCAGCGTGGCCCCGACCTCTGCGGCCAGCTCTCGCTTCAATTGGCCGGCGGTGCCGAATCCGTGCGAGCCGCTCACGTCCACCAACAGGATCACGGTCATTTCGCGCTCCTCGCGGAAGCGCTTTACAAAAGCCCGTCCCTGCCGCGCAGTGACGTTCCAATCGATGGTCCGCACGTCGTCGCCGGGCAGATACTCGCGTACTTCCTCGAACTCGATGCCCTGTCCTTTAAAGGTGGAGTGATAGTGCCCCGCGAACACGTCGTCAGCCATGTGCGACGTGTGGATGTGAAGGCGGCGAATCTTCTTCAGCAACTCTCGCGCAAGCATCAGTGCTCACCCTGGAAAACGCCGAAAAACCGAAACGCCGAGACGCCGAAAGGGCGGAATCGGAGAGTCTGGGCGTTGGTTCACGGCACGGGCACGTGCTCCAGTACGGTCTTTACGATCTCGTCACTGCTCTTCTCCTCGGCTTCCGCCTCATAAGAGACGATCACGCGGTGGCGCAGCACGGCCGGTGCGATGTCCTTCACGTCCTGCGGCGTGACGAACGCCCGGCCGGCCAGGAAGGCCGTCGCCTTGGCGCCTAGCGTCAGCATGATCGTCGCCCGCGGGGACGCGCCGTACTGGATCAGGTCTTTGATGTTCAGCTTGAACGCCGCCGGGTCACGAGTCGCGGTCACCAGACTGACGATGTAATCCTTGATCTTGTCATCGATGTAGATCTCATCCACGACCTGTCTGGCCCGCACAATGTTTTCCGGGTTGAGTACCGGCTGGATCAGCGTCTCCGGCTTGGTGAAGGCCATGCGGTCCAGGATCAACCTTTCCTCCTGCGGGGACGGATAAGTCACCGTCACCTTCAACATGAAGCGGTCCACCTGGGCTTCGGGCAGGGGATACGTCCCTTCCTGCTCGATGGGGTTCTGCGTGGCGAGGACCAGGAACGGCTCAGGCAACGGGTAAGTCGCATCGCCAATAGTGACTTGCCGCTCCTGCATCGCCTCCAGGAGGGCGCTCTGCACTTTGGCAGGGGCGCGGTTCACTTCGTCCGCCAGGATAATGTTCGAGAAGATCGGCCCCTTCTTCACCGTGAACTGCCCCGTCTGCGGTTGATAGATCATCGTGCCGATCAAGTCCGCCGGGAGCAGATCGGGCGTGAACTGGAGTCGGTGGAAACCGGTGTTGATGCCTCGGGCAAGGCAGGAGACCGCCAGCGTCTTGGCCAGGCCGGGCACGCCTTCCAGGAGGATATGCCCGTTGGCCAGGATGCCGATCAGCATGTGCCGCAGCATGTTCTCCTGGCCGACAATGACGCGGTGCATTTCCTCGCTCAGCTTGGCGAACGGCTGGCTGGCTTGCTTTACCATCGGACCGATGTTCTTGATGTCCATCTGTGCCACGGCTGTAATTCCTTACGTACAAACACAAGATCGCGGAAAGAGCGGGGCGGCACGGCGTCCCGCGGGCAGGTTAGACTCTAAGACGGCGTCGCCGCCGCAAACCTGTCAAACAGACATTCCAAGATATGAGCTTGTATGCCGCCGAACAAGCCCCGCGTTCTCGGACGCACGATGAGCCCCGGACTTCAGTCCGGGCGGTTTCCCGACGGCGAGCGACGTTGATCGGCGAGCACGGCGTGCTGAACAGAGCCGCGACCGTAAGGGAGCGGTTACGCCGAAGCAGGGTGGCCGGGGGAATCTCGTGGTGACCGCTCCCTTACGGTCGCGGCGCTGTTCGGTATCGGCGCCGCCCGATCACTACGAGGACGAGGAGGAGCAGGAGCGCCCCCAGGGCGAGGCCGTGGTAGGCCCGCCAGTAGTCTGTATAGAGGTCCGGCCGCCAGCGTTGAAGGCCGTATCTAACCCCGTCGGTCGCGGCCACGCCGACCACCGCGACGGTGAGAGCGTAGGGCAGCGTCGTGCGGACGTGGGCGTAGAGGTCGCAGCCGGTGAAGATGGATGACAAGACCGTGACATCGGCGAGGGGCGAGCAGGTGTTGCCGAAAACGGCCCCGGCCATCGCCGAACCGACGCAGTAGTAGAACATGCTTAGGGCCTGGTCGTTCGGCAGATCAGCCAACAGACTCGCCGCGATGTTGACTACCGGAGGGCAAAGAATGGCCATCGTGCCCCACGTCGTGCCCGTTGAAAACGATATCAGGCAAGCCGTCGCGAAGATTGACAGGGGCAGCCAGGTGATGGAGAAACGGTCCAACTCAATCTGTCTGGCGAGAAACTCCTTGGCCACCGGTCCGAGTTGCAGGTCTTTGCCGCCGCTCGACAGGCCCCAGGCCAATACCAGGATGATGGTGGCGGTGAACATGGCGCTCATGCCCGCTGTCGCCCCCTCCATCGTCTTGGCCAGCGTCAAAGCCCGTGAGCCGACGCTCATCATGATGGCCAGAACCGCCGCGCTCAGTGAGGCGTACAGGAGCGCGTGATGCGAATCGGCTTTGCCCAGGATGGTCGCCACGTTGTTCCACACTGACGACTCGGCATCGAATGTCAAGCTTGCCCCATCCGCCAACGCCCGCTGCCAACCGGTCCAGCCCATGAGCAGCACGGTCATCAGAACCATCAACAGGGCCGGCATCGCCCCCAGGAGCCAGCGTTGGGGCAGCGGATCGTCAGCCAGCGATGGTTCTGGAACGGCGGCGACTTCGGTCAAACCGGTCGGCTGCATTGCTGCGGCTGATGAGGCAGAGCCGGCGCTGTCGCCGGTAGGCTTTGTTCGTATGAGGTCGCCCTTGCCGACGTGGCTTGATCCGCCCGCATCCTCCGGCCCGGCCGCGTCGGCTGCCCTTCGCTCCGCCTTCTTCATACCGCCGAAGTCTCGCCCGGTCAGCGCTACCAGCACCGCCATGACCAGCACCAAAAGCGTGTAAGTGCGATAGGGGATCGTCGCCCAGAAGGTGTTGGCCGCGTTTGTGTTGGCCAGGAAGGCAGGCAGGGCATCGCCGAGCATCTTGAAGCCGCTGTCGATGTAGCTGATCTGCACCGCCAGCCACGTGCCCAGGAAGATCGACGAGTCCGGCGCCGCCGTCCAATTGACCAGGTAGGCCAATTTCTCACGGCTTATCTTCAACCGGTCATAGATCGGCCGCAGGCCGGGCCCGACGATCATCGCGCTGGCGTAATCGTCGAAGAAGACCATGAGTCCGGCGGCAATCGTGCTCAGTTGCCCGGCCCGCCGCGTTCGCACGCGCCTGGTGACGCGAGCCACGAGCGCTCGCGTCCCGCCGTTGGCCTGGCAGACGCCGATCATCGCCCCCATGAACAGCGTGTAGAGGATGATAGTGATATGTTCCAGGTCCGCGCCGCCGCCGTTCGGCCGTGAGGGCGCGAGCACTCCGAGAACGTAGCGGTCCATTGCGTAAGTGACGAACCCCAGTGGATCGTACCTCCCCTGCATGACGCAGATCATCGTTGCCGCGGTCAGCACGCCGAATGACAGAGCGACGATCACCTGACGGGTGAGAATGGCCAGAACAATGGCCACGATCGGCGGGGCGATGGCCCAGAGGCCGTAGAAATCCTTGGGCTCGGCCGCGCTCGGCGCGGACGTGGCGGCTTGTGTGGTCTGTGGTACGGGGGAGAAAGCCGTCGCCGTGACGCAGACAAGGATGAGTCCGGCGATAATCCACGATCGCCGACCCATCCTCGCGAGGTTCGCCTGCAGCATGCTCCTGGAGGGCATGTCGCGACTCTAATCAGACACGAGGGCGCGGTCAATTCGTGGTGCCCCCCTTCTTTTCCTCGCAGGCTTCGCTGTACGGCGGCTGATGCACACCCTTGCGCACCGAAGCTTCAGCAAGCTCGCCGAGTGCCTTGTTGTCAGGGCACATTGGTGCTGCTTCGCGGCTTGGTCGCACAAGAAGTCGCCGGGCAAGGGTACCTGGAGAGCCATCGCGCGTGATGCCTGCGGTAGCCCCATCTCGGCGATGTTTCCCAGCGTTGCCGCCGCCGGGCTTGCGCGGTACAAAGTGAATGTCGTGACGCAGCCCCGGGTTTGCGAACTGCAGACTGACCAGCGGCGTGGAGAAACGACAGTAACGACCAACCACGGCCGACCTGCGGGCCCGTAGCTCAATCGGTCAGAGCAAGGGACTCATAATCTCTAGGTTGTCGGTTCGAGTCCGACCGGGCCCAGTTGCGTTTGCGTAGTGTTTTGTTGGGAACAGCTCCATTTCACGCGGGTTTGTTGCCCCCCCCGGTGTCGCCGCCCTGACTCCGTGTGACTCAGTGTGAGAGCGTGTGGCAGCGCTTTCATGGCCGTCCGGGGCGGGTTGTGCAGCGCCCGTGTGCAGCGCGCTCTCGCCGGCCCTGTCGGGGTTCGACAGGGCCGCGTACAGGTCGCCATCGACCTTCAGGTAGTGAGCCCGGCTCACTGCCTCGCTGTGCCCCAGGAACTTCGCCACCGCGTGGCCCGGCAGTACCTTCGCCCAGTCGGACGCACAGCTCCGCCGCAGAGCGTGGAACAGGTCCGGCCATCTCTGTACGCCCGCCCGGCGGATTATCTCCTGCAACACGCGGCGCCGGTTATTCTTGGACACGGTGACGATCCGCCCTTCCCCTTCGACGGGGTTCTTGGGGTTCACTTCCGGGGCAACGTCGAAGGCCGCCTGAAGCAGCTCCATCAGCCGCGGTGTGATCGGCGTTACCCGCCGATCCTTACCCTCGAACCGCTCGGTTTTGGGGCTACGAACGGTGAGCCGGCGGGCCTCCCAGTCGACGTCCGCCCAGCACAAGCTATCCGTCTCGCTGGGCATCCGGCAGCCGGCGTATCTGGTGGTCCAGCCACGCAGAGGCAATCATGAGGGAGAATCCGGACAGCCTGTCCACCGCCTCCCCGGATCCACCCACGGCCCTCAGGGCCGCTTTCTGGGTGCGGGGATTAGGGCCATCTCGTGCCGAAAAGCCGGGCAAGAGTACCGTAATTCGGTACTTGATTACGGCCTATCGGTACATTTACGGCACTGCCGGGGACGTCCGAAGTGCTGCTGCCACCGCAGTTTAGCGCGAGTACCGCATATCGAATATCGTCCCAAATCTGATTAACGGCAGACGTTGTGGTGGTTGAGACACCCTTTACCCATCGAAGACGCAGAGGTCCAAGAGCGGCGAATGCTCGTCTAGATGAATCGACCCGCTCCGCTTCGGTCGAAGCGTCGCTCATCTGCGGTTGTCGCATCTTTCCATCGTGGGCGAACTCAATCCTGAGACTGTTCATGCGCTATCGAGGCTGGCGGGGGGCGTGCGTGTGCTTTGGCGGACACGGTAGAAATCCAGCTTCGTTGGCAGGCCCCTCGCACCCCATTCAGCAGAGCGGGCCGTCACAGCGTGTTCATCGGCTTTTGCCCGACGGCGATACGGCCTGGTTTAACGTGGGCGATCAACCATAGGACATCTTGACGCGGTCGTGCTTTGCTCGCAGGCCAGTCATCCGGCAATGTCCGTGGGTGGATGCATTCCGGTTGGCTCGCATGGGCATCCAAAGGAAAGCGTCTCTACCGCTGAGGGCTTGCATCCGGATTGCCGCAGGCTACCATGAGCGCCTGCTCAGCAGGGGCTGAGCCGGAACGACGCGGCCCTTGGATTCATCCCCATGCAAAGACACCTCTTCAGAGTCGGCCTTGTCCTGGTCCTGATCGCCGCGTGCTCGAGCGGCGCCTGCGATCGATCCGCTACTCCTTCCGCCCAACTCCCGCCGCCGGTTGTGACGGTGAGTCAACCGCTCACGAAGGAGGTCGTGGACTACATCGAATACACGGGCACGACCCGCGCCATCGAGACGGTCGATGTTCGAGCCCGCGTCAAGGGCTTTCTCCAGAGCATGAGCTTCGAGCCGCGGGCCAAGGTCCAGAAGGACCATCTGCTCTTTGTTATCGACCAGAGCTAGTACCAGGCGAAGTGCGATCAGGCCTCCTCCACGCTGGCCGCCCACAAAGCCCAGCTTGCCCTCGCCACCTACGCGGCGGACCGGACCTCGGATCTGTACGACAAGGGCATGGGCACTGAATACGAGCGTAATACCGACTTGGCCAAGAAGGATGAGGCCAAGGCGGCGGTGGCGGGCGCCGAGGCGGACTTGGCCGAGGCCAAACTGAATCTCGGTTACACCCAGGTGACCGCCCCCATCGCCGGCCGGGTCAGCAGGAACCAAGTGGACGTCGGGAACCTCGTCGGAGCCGGCGAATACACCCTTTTGACCACCATCGTCAATGACGACTCCGTCTATGTCTATTTTGACGTGAGCGAAAACGACATACTCACCCTGGATCGCACGCGCGATCAGAGGATCGGCCCCGCGACGACGCGGCCGGAGCAGATCGACGCTCCTGCTTTCCTCGCCCTGGCCGACGAGGTCGGCTATCCCCACGAAGGCCGGATCGACTTCGCGGAAACGCATCTGGATTCGTCCACCGGAACCATCAGCGTCCGCGCCGTCTTCCCCAACGATAGCGGAAGGCTGCTCCCTGGTCTCTTCGGTCGGGTTCGCATCCCGATCAGCAAGCCCAGGCTGGCGCTCATGGTCAGCGAGCGGGCAATCGGAATGGACCAGGGGCAGCGATTCGTCCTGGTGGTCAACGATAAGAACATTGTCGAGTACCGTCGCGTCAGGCTGGGGCAGGCGGAGCAAGGCCTGCGCGTCATCGAGGAGGGCGTGGGGCCAAACGACTTGGTCATCGTCGAGGGCCTGCAGCGGGCCCGCCCGGGAGCCGTGGTTGCACCGCGCCGCGATGCCTCGGACTCCCTCGGCGAAGCCGCCTCGCAGCCGGCCGCCGAGGCGGGGGCGACCAATCCTCCTCGGTCGAAGACCAGGTAACTGATGGAGAAACCGCCGTGATTTCTCGCTTCTTCATCGACCGTCCGATCTTCGCCACCGTCCTCTCGATCGTCATCGTCATCGCCGGCGGGGTCTCCCTCTTCACCCTTCCGGTTGCCCAATATCCGGAGATCACCCCTCCGACCGTACAGGTGTCGTGCAGTTACCCGGGTGCGAACGCCAAGGTGGTTGCCGAAACCGTCGCCGCCCCCATTGAGCAGCAGGTCAACGGCGTCGAGAACATGTTGTACATGTCCTCCACGTGTACCAACGACGGCCTATACAACCTCACCATCACGTTCAAGCTCGGAACCAATCTCGACATGGCCCAGGTCTTCGTGCAAAACCGCGTGGCCCTGGCCATGCCCGCCCTTCCTGACCTAGTCAAGTCAACCGGCGTAACCACCAAGAAGAAGTCGCCCAACATCATGCTGGTGGTCAACCTCTTTTCCCCGGACGAGAGGTACGACCAGCTCTACCTGAGCAACTACGCCACCATCCAGGTCAGGGACGAACTGAGTCGGATCGAGGGCGTTGGAGACGTCGCCTTCCTTGGCCAGCGGGATTACAGCATGCGGCTCTGGCTCGATCCGGAGAAGCTCTCCGCCCGCAGCCTGACCGCCGGCGATGTCATCGCCGCCGTCCGGGAGCAGAACGTCCAAGTCGCCGCGGGACAGATCGGCCAGCCGCCGGTGCCGCCGGGGCAGGACTTTCAGTACGTCCTGAGCACCCTCGGCCGTCTGACCGACCCCGAGCAGTTCGCTAATATCATCGTCAAGACCGGCGACTCCGGGCAGATCACCCACCTGCGCGACGTCGCCAGTATAGAGCTTGGCGCCAAGAGCCAGGACCAAAGCTGCACGCTTGACGGACGTCCAGCGGTCGGCCTGGCCGTCTTCCAACTACCCGGCTCGAACGCCCTGGCCACCGACGACCGCATCCACAAGAAGATGGAGGAACTCAAAACCAGGTTCCCCGAAGGGATTGACTATGCCATCGTCTACAACAC
>CAYYBO010000054.1:0-13795 GCA_964470125.1 uncultured Planctomycetaceae bacterium
CACAAATGCGAGGTGACCGCTCCCTCACGGTCGCGGCTCTGTTCGCGTCGCGGCTCTGTTCGGAGGCGCGGCTCTGTTCAGTCTCGCGGCTCTGCGCCGCTTCGCGAACGCTTTTTAATACTCCCTCGCTGGCGCTTCAGGCTGGCCGGATGATCGGCCTTACGACAACTTCGACTTCAGCCAGGTTACTGCGGCCGCGACAGCGTCGGGGATCTTGCTCGTGTCCGGGCCGCCGCCTTGGGCCATGTCCGGCCGGCCGCCGCCCTTGCCTCCGACGATGGGGGCCGTCTCCTTGATGAGGTCGCCGGCTTTGACGCCCCTGGCGACTGCCGCCGGCGTAATCGCGGCCAGCAGCACGGTCTTTTCCTCGTGCCGGGCGGCGAGCAGTATTGCCGCGTCGCCGGCTCGGGCGCGGAGCGAATCGCAAGCCGAGCGCAGTTGGTCAATTGACGCTGGTCCCACGTCGCCGACGATGATCGCGCAGCCGTTGAACCGCTCGGCCCCTTGCAGTAACTCGTCCGCCTTGGCGAGCACGTCCACGGCCCCGGCCTTGGCGGCCTCTTTCTGGGCCTTCTTGGCTCGGTCCTGGAGCTTGGCCATGTCCTCGCGCATCCGAGCTTTGTCCACAACGGGCAACTCGGTCTGGCCCATGAGGGCGGCGATCTCGGCGATCCGCTGCGGCAGGGCCTCGTCGGTGGCGTCGCCGGCGGATTTCAGCAGGCGAAAAATAGCTGTGGCGTCGGCCTCGGCCTGGCGGGCACGGTCGCCGGTCACGCCGATCACGCGACGGACGCCCTTGGCCACGGCGCTCTCCTCGATGAGCCGGAAGCGGCCGACCTCGGCGGTGTTCTTCAGGTGCGTCCCGCCGCAGAACTCGACGGAGTGCTTCATCCACTCCGGGTTCTTCGGGTTCTTCAGCAACTCCTCAACCGGCACGCCGATCGAGACGACGCGGACTTCGTCGGGATACTGCTCGCCGAAGACGGCCCGGAGCGTGTTGATCTCGAGGGCCTTGTTCATCTCGACGACCTGCGTATAGACAGGCAACTTCTGCTCGATCAATTTGTTGACCAGGTCCTCGATCTTGGCAAGCTGGGCGTCGGTGATTTGGGCATGATGCGACAGGTCGAACCGCGTCTTCTCCGGATCGACCAGCGAGCCCTTCTGCTGCACATGCTCGCCGAGCACCTCCCGCAGAGCCCAGTTCATCATGTGCGTGACGGTGTGGTTCTGCATCGTAGCACGTCGCCGTTCGTCCACCTGCACCCAGCATTTCTGGCGAATGTCAATCGATCCTTGCGCCAGCACACCAACGTGTGCCGCGCTGTTGAATACGCGTCCGACCATCGTGACGCGTATCGCTCCGGTTTCTGTTTTGATGAACCCAGTGTCGGAAACCTGCCCACCCTGCTCAGCGTAAAAGCAGGTGCGATCTGTCAAGACGACAACCTCATCACCGACAGCCAACTGGGGCGAGCGAGAATGCAACATGCAGATCGTTGCCTCACATGACAGATCGTTGTTGTACTTGGGTGTCTCATCACACGCCGGGATCGACTGAGGTCGCCATCCATCGAGGATTGACGCAGCGGTCTTCGACGCGGCCGCGCGCGTGCGTTCTCTCCGCTCTTCTGTCAGCCGCTCGTATTCGCCGATGTTGACCGACAGGCCGCGTTCTTCGGCCATCAGTTCCGTCAGGTCCACCGGGAAGCCGTAGGTGTCGTGCAGCTTGAAGGCGTCCTCGCCGCTGATGCGGCCGTGGTGGCGCTTGACGGCGAACTCGGCGGCTTCCTCGAACAAGGCGATGCCGCGGTCCAGCGTCTTGATGAACGACTGCTCCTCCTCGCGGATGATCTCCGCCACGCGGGCGGGGTTCTTCTTCAACTCCGGGAAGGCCGCCCCCATCGTCTCAACCACCGCGGGCACCAGGTCGCACAAGAACGGCTCGTGCATGTCGAGGTACTGCCGCCCGTAGCGGACGGCCCGGCGGAGGATGCGACGGAGGACGTAGCCGCGGCCTTCGTTGTCTGGCACGGCCCCGTCGGTCAGCGCGAACGTCAAGCACCGCAGGTGATCCGCGATGACGCGGTAGGTCACGTCGATCATCAACTGCGGATTGCGGGTTGCGGATTGCGGATTGTCGGCAGGTTCGAGCGTACCGGCGTATTCCGGCGCGTTCGTCCGTTGCCGGATGGCCTCGAAGATCGGGGTGAAGACGTCGGTCTCGTAGTTGCCGTTGACGCCCTGCAAGACCGCGCAGAGCCGCTCGAAGCCCATGCCGGTGTCGACGTGCTTGGCGGGCAGCGGCGTCAGCTTGCCGCCGGCGTCGCGGTTGAACTGGATGAAGACCAAGTTCCAAATCTCGATCACCCGCGCGTCGCCGGCGTTGACCAGGTTGCTGCCGCTCTTGTCCAGCGTCAGGTCGATGTGTATCTCGCTGCACGGTCCGCAGGGGCCGATGTCGCCCATCTCCCAGAAGTTGTCCTTCTTGCTGCCGGGGTGGACGTGCGAGGGGTCGATATCCGTGGCCATCCGCCAGAGCTCGGCAGCCTCCGAGTCCGGCTCCAGACCCTCGGCGGGATCGCCCCTGAAGTACGTCGCGTGCAGCCGCGTTTTGTCCAAGCCCCAGACGTTGGTCAAGAGGTCCCAGGCCCAGGTGATGGCCTCCTTCTTGAAGTAATCGCCGAACGACCAGTTGCCGAGCATCTCGAAGAAGGTGTGGTGATAGGTGTCGTGCCCGACGTCGTCGAGATCGTTGTGCTTGCCGCCGGCCCGGATGCACTTTTGGGTGTTGGCGGCCCGCTTGTAAGGGCGCGTGCCGGTCGCCAGGAAGACGTCTTTGAACTGGTTCATCCCGGCGTTGGTGAACATCAAGGTGGGGTCGTCCAGTGGGATGCAGGGGCTGCTGGGCACAAAGGTGTGCCCGCACTTCTGGACGAAGTAGTCGATGAACTGCTGACGCACCTGGCTTGCCGTTGGCGTGGGCATACTCGCTTTCTCTCGGTTCGGCGACCTGCCTGCATCAATACCGATGCCGATGGCTCGGCCCCACCGACAATTTACCCGTTTCTGACGCAGGCGTGAAGGATTCGGGCGGACGGAGTCCGAGGGGCCGTCGGCTTGGGGGGTCGCCGCAACGGGTCACTTCAGTGTGTTCGGCGGGCACGTGGTCACTTGTTCGGCGTGGTCGATGAAGATTTGCGGACAGTCGCCGCTCAAGGAGGCGAGGCCGTGGAAGAAGACGTAGTTCGGCTTGCCGAAGCCCATGAATTCTCGCTCCAGGAAGCAGGCAAGGTCCCTGGCCGCGGGCGGGAAGAAGGCGGAGAACGGTTGAGCGGGGCTGCCGAGCTGAATCACGATCGCATTGTCCGATCGGTGGAACGCTCGCACCAACTCGACGAAAGCATGGAGCATTCGCCCGGCGCGAGCAATGGCCACGATGTCCGCGTAATCGAGACGGCAGTTCAGGATGTCCTCGCCCATCGCCGTGGCGAGACGGAAGCAGGCGATCTGCCCGGCTCGAAGCTGCCAGTAACTCTTGAGAGCGGCGTAGTCGCCGCGTCCGCCCTGACCGCCCCAGATGCCACGCCCCTCCATGAGAGCGCGGAATTCCGCGTCCTCCATCGCGCAGCGGTGGATTCGAGGGGCTCCATACTTCTGAAACACCGGGCTCCAACCCTCGCGGACCAGGCGGACATTGAAGTTGTCGCCCCGAACGAAGGTGTGGCAAAGCAGCTTACCGCTGTTGCTGACCGAGGTCTCGTCGGAAGGAAACTCGAGCAGGACTTCGGTGACGTCCCGGAAATAGGCTTCCTTGATCCAGCGGAGCGTGCGCCGTCCAAACGCCGTGCACGGCTTGGCCCCTCCGGGCGTGGCACTCTCGGGGTCCACGTCCATGAGGCGCACCAGTCGCGGGGCCCCCTCCCACTCAACTCTCAGGGTGGCACAATCGACCACCCCCAAGAGCGGGCACGACCGTCTTAGCGACATTCTCCCTCCTTTTCCGCTTCCCCACCCGGTCTAACCGCTCGCTGCCCGCCAGCACGCGAAATGCCCGATAACCGGCTTTCAACATAACAACACGGCACGGTTTTTTCAAGGTTTTCGAGAGGTTGCCTACCAGGAGATTACGGTGCTTAAGAACAGCAACGCCGTCCAGAGCTTGAAGCAGGATGGTCGATACCAATACTAAGGAACGCTGCTGAGCTGAGGGGCATGCTGGCTGCGCGTCCACTCCGGTGGAGGGTTTCACCGCGCCAGTTCGTCAACTAGTCCGGCCTTCGAGCACGAAATGCACACACCGACTCAACCAACCATAGCAGATCGTCGCCTGCGGACATTGCAGAGTTGCGGACTCGTCGCGGCGCTGGGTCTGTGTGCTTTCGGCTGGATGGCCCTGCTCACCTTCGATACCGCCGATTGGCCCAACCGCGCCATCTGGCCGCACCCGGATCCCGTACATAACGCCTGCGGGCGAGTCGGGGCGTGGCTGGCCTTTCAACTTACCTACTACATCGGCATGGGTGCATACCCACTGGTCCTCTGCCTCACCATTGCGGCTTTGGTCAAACTAAGCCGCCGACGGCTTGGCCAAATCCCGCTGCGGCTCATTGGCCTTCTGCTCTTGATAACTATGGCCTCCGCCGCTGCCGCCCTGGCGAATCCTGATCCGTCCGGTGGCCTGCTCGAGGGACCGGGCGGCATCCTGGGCGCGGGGGCCGCATCCCTGGTAACCGATTACTTCTCAACCATCGGGGCGTCATTGGTCATCGTCTCCGCGACCTTCGTCGGTTTGTTGTTGCTCGCCGACGACCTTCTCCTCAGACTCCCCGCCATTTTGGGCGGGTGGTGGCGCCGTTGCGTGAAGACTGCCGCCGCGATCCGCTCTGCCGGGCGGCCCCGGTCCGTACTCAAGCCGATCCCGATCGGGGCTGGAACGACAACATCCGATGGCGGCACGGCCGAGGCGCTGCAGCCGGAGGTCGAGGGTCCGGCCGACAGTGAAGAGCTTTCGACAGACATCCCTGGCCAGCCCGACGACGCCGTAGAAACAGAGGTCGCCGTCGGCGGCGCAGACCAGGACGGCGAAGCCTCGCAGGAGGCGGACGCCGACGACCAACAGGCGGAGGAAGACGAAGGCGGGCAAGGGCGGAAACCAACGCCGCCCGAGCGTCACCTGATCATCCGCATGTTGGGTCGGGATCGTGTGGAGGGCAAGCCTCCGAAGAGCGCCTGGCCCAAGGAACTGGGCGACTACGTGCTGCCTCCACTGACCCTGCTGCGCGACCCCGAGATGCATTACTCAGCGGCCCAGGAGCACGTCGTCCGCGACAAGGCCGCCATCCTGGAGCGGACCTTGGCCGAATTTCGGATCGAGGTTCACGTGGTCGAGATCGACACCGGCCCGGTCATCACCATGTTCGAGCTGGAGCTGTCCGCCGGCACGAAGGTCAGCCAGATCAACTCCTTGGCCAACGACATCGCTAGAGCGCTCAAGGCCCCGGCGGTACGGGTTGTGGCCCCCATTCCGGGCAAGAACACGATTGGCATCGAAGTCCCCAACCTGGACAAGGAGAAGGTCCGCCTGAAGGAACTGGTCATGCTCGGCGGCGTGAAGCCGACCAAGATGGCCCTGCCGATTTTCATCGGCAAGAATGCCAGCGGCGATCCGCTTATCGCCGACCTGACCTCAATGCCCCACCAGCTTATCGCCGGCACCACCGGCAGCGGCAAGTCCGTGGCGATCAACGCCCTGATCATGTCCATTCTGCTCACCCAACGGCCCGACCACGTCAAACTGATTCTGGTTGATCCCAAGATGGTTGAGCTGTCGGTGTTCAAGGACATCCCCCACCTGATGTGCCCCATCGTCACCGACATGCAGCAGGCCGAGTTGATCCTGGAGTGGGCGACGACCAAGATGGACGAACGCTATGAACTGCTCGCCGAGGCGGGCGTAAAAGACATCGCCTCGTTCAACCGACTCGGCAAGGAGGAGATCTACCGCCGATTCCAGCCCACGACCGACGAAGAGAAGATGCAGATTCCGACGCACCTGCCGTACATCGTCATCGTTATCGACGAACTCGCTGATCTAATGATGACCAGCGGCAAGGAGGTTGAGCACCACCTCAGCCGGCTGGCTCAAAAGAGCCGAGCTGTGGGCGTTCACCTCGTCGTCGCCACGCAGCGACCGCAGGCCAACGTCGTCACCGGCCTGGTCAAGAGCAACCTGCCGTGCCGGATGGCCTTCCGCGTGGCCAGCAGGATGGACTCGCGGATCGTCCTTGACCAGAACGGGGCGGAAGTGCTGCTCGGCGAGGGCGATATGCTCTTCCTGCCGCCGGGCTCCTCGAAGCTGGTTCGGGCCCAGGGCACCTATGTCGAGGAAGATGAGCTTCGCGCTGTATTGCAGGACCTTGCCGGCAAGGCCAAACCTGAGTTTCATCATGAGCTTCAGCGGCTGCGGCCGATGGCCGGCGAGGGTGGAAGCGAACGTGATCCTCTGTTTGACCGGGCAGTGGACATCATTGTGGAGACGCAGCGCGGCAGCGTGAGCCTGTTGCAGCGGCGGCTGGAGGTCGGCTACTCGCGGGCCAGTCGGCTGGTGGACCAGATGGCCGCGGCCGGCATCGTGGGCGAGTACAAGGGCAGCCAGGCACGAGAGGTGCTGCTAACCAGGCAGGAATGGGAGCAAATCCGCAAGCAGCGAGACCGGGACGTTGACGAAGGCGGGTACCAAGCCGATCTCGATGCCGAGGACGACGAGCTCTTCGGTGCCGCAGATCTGACCACCGGGCTGGACCGCGCCGCCGACAACTGAACAACACCTCCACTCCACCGTCAACGGCTGTGAAGCAGCAAGCCGCCGCGATAAGCGCGACGGAAAGCGAGCGGGTTGTTGCCGCGCGAGCGCTTGGCCGTTGACTACTGGCCGGACACAGCCGAACCATGCCCGACAAACGTAGACATCGCGGCGCCCATCCTGAGGATGCCCGGCTGTTCGCCGAGAAGTGTTGGCCCGCGCTGCGGTTGGCGGTCGAGGAGTACTCTTGGCTCTTGACGCGCGGGTACGCTGAGGATTCCGCCTTGGCCCTGGTGGGCAACCGCCACGATCTCACCGAGCGACAGCGAACGGCGGTCCGGCGGACTGCTTGTTCGGATCAGTCGCTCTTGCGACGGCAGGGAGCCGTGCTTCCGGTCCAGTGCTGCCGCGGCCGGCGGCTCGGCATCGACGGCTACAACTTGCTGATCACGGTCGAGAGCGCGATGTCCGGCGGGCCGATCTTCATCGCCCGGGACGGCTGCTACCGCGACTTGGCCAGCATTCACGGCACGTATCGCAAGGTGGACGAGACGCTGCCGGCATTGCGGCTGATTGCCGGCTGCATCGCCGAGATCGGCCCTGCGGCGGTGGATTGGTATCTTGACAAGCCGGTCTCGAACAGCGGGCGACTGAAAGCGTTGTTGGCGGAGATCGTCGAGTCGGCTCGCGAGCCCTGGAATATCGAGTTGCTCGACAATCCCGATCTGGCCCTGTCGATGTACGACGGCGTGGCGGTGTCCGGCGATTCGTGGATTCTGGATCGCTGCTCGGCGTGGAGCAATCTGGCCCGCGACATCATCGACCGGCATGTGTCGGCCGCATGGAAGATTGCGATGGCTGCAACAGAGCCGCGACCGTGAGGGAGCGGTCACGGTGGAGTTCTGCAGGCTCCTGCAATCGTGGCGTGACCGCTCCTTCACCCTTGACATGTCCTTGCGACGCAAGGGGCAGGCGGTCGCGGCTCTGATAGAGCTTGCATCTCGCCGACGGCGCCGCTACAAGGAAGATCGTGCAGGCAGGCTACGAGTTATTCGACCACACGGCGGACCTCGGCATTCGGGCGACGGCGCCGACGCTGGCGGGACTGATCCAGCCGGCCGCCGAGGGTCTGTACGCCGTCATAGGAGAACTGGTTGCGGGCGCTGATCTCCAGCCGGGCGAATGGGCATTCGAGGGAGGCGATCCCGCCGTGTTGTTGCGTGACTATCTCGGCGAACTGCTCGTTCTGTTTGAGCAACGGCGGCGGATGGTCGTGAAGCCGGACATCGTCGAGTTCACGAACGAGCGATTGGCGGTACGGGCGGGGACAGCAGTGGTGGATGAGGCGCGGTCGGCCTATCATCGAGAGGTGAAGGCGGTGACGTATCACCTGTTGGAGATCGTCGACGTCCCCGGCGGCTTTCAGGCGACGGTGATCGTGGACATCTGAGCAACCGCCGCGATAGCGCCGCCTCCACGTGAGCGACAGCGAATCAAGAGGCGATCCGAGTGTGTCTGCGCGTCGGCCACAGGGAGCCGACGCCACGGTAGTTGAATCATGGGCGAACAACACTACACCGGACCCCTGGAACAGATCGACGATCATCGCTGGCGCATCCCGCGGTCGTACAAATCCGGTATGCGCGTGGACGGCGTCATCTACGCCGACGACCGCCTGATCGAGCAGATCAAGAGAGACATGTCGCCCGAGCAGGTGGCCAACGTGGCCACGCTGCCCGGCATCGTCGGCTCTTCGCTGGCCATGCCGGACATCCACTGGGGGTACGGCTTCTGCATCGGCGGCGTCGCCGCGACAGACCCAGAGGAGGGCGGCGTCATCAGCCCCGGCGGCGTCGGCTACGACATCAACTGCGGCGTCCGCCTCATCCGCACCAGCATCCCCGCCGCCGAGGTCCAGCCGATCATCGGCAATCTCGTTGACCGCCTCTTCGCCAACATCCCCTGCGGCGTAGGCAAGGGCGGCAAGATCAAGTTCAAGCGGGCCGAACTGACGCAGCTCATGGTTGAAGGCGTCCCCTACGTCATCAAGCGTGGCCTCGGCTGGGAGGCCGACATCGAGGCCACCGAGGAACGCGGCTGCGTCAAGGGGGCCCGGCCGGACTTCATCACCCAGCAAGCCTTCAACCGGGGCGACGACCAATGCGGCACACTCGGCAGCGGCAACCACTTCATGGAGGTGCAGGTCATCGACCGGATCGACGACCCGGAGGCGGCCGGGGTGCTCGGCCTCCGTGAGGGCGACATCACGCTGATGATCCACTCCGGCTCGCGCGGGCTTGGCTACCAGATCTGCGACGACGCACTAAAGGAGCTGCGCGGCGTGCCGGAGAAGTACGGCATCCACCTGCCGGACAAGCAGCTCATTTGCGCCCCGGTCCGCTCGGGGGAAGGCGAGCGATACCTCGGGGCCATGCGGGCCGCGGCTAATTTCGCCTGGTGCAACCGGCAGATCATGACCCATCTCGCCCGCGAGACCTTCGCCGAGCTGTTCGGCCGCCCCGCCGAGGAACTGGGCATGTCGCTGGTGTACGACGTGGCCCACAACATCGCCAAGATGGAAACTTACGAGGTCGAGGGCAGGCGGCGACTCTTGTGCGTTCACCGCAAGGGGGCCACTCGCGCCTATCCGGCGGGCCATCCCGACCTGCCGGAGCAGTACAAGTCCATCGGTCAGCCCGTGCTGGTCCCCGGCGACATGGGCCGGTGCAGCTACGTCCTCGTCGGCCGACCGACGGCGATGAAGGAGACTTGGGGAAGCTGTTGCCACGGCGCGGGCCGGCAGATGTCCCGCAGCGCCGCCATCCGCGCCGCCAAGGGCCGTTCGATCCAGAAGGAACTCCTGGCCCGCGGCGTAATCGCCCGAGCCACGGCCCGCACCGGCCTCGACGAAGAGCAGCCCGACGCCTACAAAGACGTGACCCAGGTTGTCGACGTCCTTCACGAAGCGGGCATCGCCACGCGCGTCGCCAGAATGCGCCCGCTCGGCGTGATCAAGGGTTAGCCGGAGTTACGCGCCGCCCGCAGCTACTCCGCCAGCACTCGGTACACTTGATCGTGCTCTCTAGCGTGTTCGGCGACCTGGATGCCGACGTTGTCTCCGACCCTGGCCACTTGGACGGGGGCGTGCTCCATCTGCATCGAGTTCACCTTCTGGGTGAAGTCTGAGTGGTGCCCGAGGACGTGGATCACATCGCCCACGTGCAGCTCTCCATCTGTAATCTCGATGGCCGCCACCTGGGCCTTGCCGAAATAGTGCGTCACTCTGCCTATCAGTTGCTCAGCCATAACCGGCCTCCCTTCATGACTGGGGTGAAATGATGCCCGAATTGTATCACCGAACAGGCCGATTGCAGCAACTTCCGGTTGTCGACTATTATCAGAGCCTGGAAGATGGAGGACGCCCGATGACCGCCTCGATCGGGGCAAGAGCTATGAAACGGCCGTGGGCAATGCTGATCCTGCCGGTCCTTGTCTTGGCCGGAGGCTGCGCGGACCCGCGCGAGAAGTTTGGTCGAACTTGGTACATCGACGGCGCCGGCAACTGGGGCTTCGGCGTCCTGGATATTCCCCTCGGGCTGGAGGACGCGGGTTACCAGGGCTTGGTCAGCAACTTCCACTGGTCCCTGACGATGAATCCGGCGTTGGACCAGACCCTGCGGTTCATCGCCAAAGGGGCCGGCGCCTCCCTGGGCAACGACATTACCCAATACTTGAAGCAGCATCCCGACGCCGATGCCAACATCATCGCCCTCTCGGCCGGCACCGGCGTCGGCATGTGGGCCTTGGAGAACATCAAGCCGCCGCACAAGGCCAACAACTACATCATGCTCGGCTCCAGCCTGTCCAGCAGTTACGACTGCCGCAAGGCTTTGGCCAACCTGAAAGGCAAGATCTACGTTTACTGCACCGGCAGCGACCCCGTTCTGCAAGGCCCCGTGCGAGCCTTGGGCACAATCGACGGAACTTTCGAGGATTCGGCGGGCTTGGTCGGCCTCCACGGACCGGGCAAGGCCAGTGGGCGCATCGTCAACATCAGCCGCACCGCCCAACACGCCAACCTCGGTTGGACCGGCGGCCACGCGGACTGCACTAATCGACAATTCGTCAGGGCTGAGTTGTCGAAATGGATCGTGCAGCGTCGGCGTTTGACCAACCAGCCGGAAAACGACCGCGTGGCGTCAAGTCTGCTCGTTAAACCGTAGTCGCCGATTCCTGCTCCTGAGCCTCCGCGACCTTCATCGTGGACTCAGCCCTCGCGGGGCCCGCCCTCGGTACCTGCTCCTCCGAAACGCGCGGGGGGGCCGCAGTGGCCGACTTTGCAAGCCGCCGCCGGGGCATTACACTGCCGACTGACAGACTGTTGGCTGCCGGAACCGAAGGTGACTATGCGCCCTTGGATCATTGTGACTGCAATCATCGTTTTCGGTGGGGGAACACTGGCCTTCACCTTCTGGGACCGCTCCAACGGCGAATACGATCTGACGACGGCCACAGTCGGGACCGACTCGATTACCATGACCATCGAGACCAGCGGGACCGTCCAACCGCTGACCACTGTCGAGGTCGGCTGCGAGGTGACCGGCAAGATCATCGAGTTATCCGTCGGCCCCGATGAACCGGTCACAAAAGACCAGGTCCTCTGCCGGATCGACCCGGAGCTGATGGAGGCGGAGAATCAACAATCGCAGGCGGATTATGCCAAGGCCAAGAGCCTTCTCACCGACGCCAAGCTGGCCCGGGACGAGCAGATCGCCAATCTGCCGATCCGCACACAGCAGGCCCTGGCTCAAAAGGAAGACGCCGAAGGGGCCCTCTTGGAGGCTGAGCACTCCTGGAAGCGCGTAGATAAACTGTACGCCAATAGCGACGCCAGCGAGGCCGAGTGGGTCACGATTAAGGCCCGTTGGCTCCGGGCCCAAGCCGCCCACAAGGCGGCGGAGGCAGCCTACAACCTTGCCCTGAACAACGAGAAGATCCTGCCTGCCCGGGCGGATCAGGCCGTCGAGCAGGCCGAGGCAACCCTCAAGCTAGCGGAGGCCCGGCTGAACTTCACCTCTACCAGGATGGAGCGATGCACGATCCGTTCACCGATCGACGGGATAGTGCTCAAGCGCTACTTCGACGTGGGCACGACGGTCAACGCGACCTTTCAGACCCCGCCGTTGTATCTGCTGGCGCCGAGTCTGGATCGGATGAAGGTCAGCGCGAAGGTCAGCGAGTCGGACATCGCCCATATCGCCGTCGGCCAGAGGGTGCGATTCACCGTCGAGGCTCGGCAACCGGTGACCTTTGAGGACCACATCAAGCATAAATACAACCAACCCGAGGTCATTCAGAACGTCGTGACCTACACGGTGGACTTCGAGGTGGACAACGACGAGCGCCGCACCTTGATTCCAGGACTCTCGGTGAACGTTGAAATCGTGTGCGTGGAGAAGGCCTCCGTGCCCCAGATCGCCAACGCGGCATTGCGTTTCAACCCTCCCTCGTTATCACTGGAGGAGAGACGAGCGCTGATTGAACCGGCGGCCTGGCCGCCGCGCCCGACGGTGGACGCCGCTGGTCAGGAGGCGGCGTATTGCTCCAAAGCCCACGCCTGGAGCTTCGACGAGACGACCAGGCATTGGATCGTCGTGCCCTTGTGGGTGGGTGTCACCGACAACGTCAACACGGAAATCGTCGCCGGGGCTAAGCCGGGCGACTCGTTCGTTAGAAAATTCACCGACAAGTCCAAGTCAGGCTTTAGCTTCAAGGAAACGCTAAGACTGGCCCGCCCGGACAATCGCTCGCTCTAGCGCCGGAGATTCATGGCCCCTACCCCTGAGCCAGCCCCAAGTGAAATCGTCTCCACCGTCGGCAGACCCGACGCGAAGCTGATGGTGCAGCTCCGCGATCTCCATAAGGTATACGACGCGGGCGAGACAGCTGTACGGGCGCTGTGCGGCCTCAACGTGGACATCCCCGAGGGACAGTTCGTAGCCAACATGGGGGCCAGCGGATCGGGCAAATCCACGCTGCTCAACATCCTCGGAGCATTGGACGTGCCGACGCAGGGGTCGTATCGGCTGGCGGGCCAGGCCACCGACCGGCTGGGCCGCGATCAACTCGCCAAGCTGCGAAACACGTACATCGGATTCATCTTCCAGAATTTCAACTTGCTGACTCGCAGCACTGCCCTGGAGAATTGCGAGTTGCCGATGGTCTATGCCGGCGTCCCCGCCCGGCGCCGACGCGAGGCGGCCATGTCCGCTTTGCGGAAGGTCGATCTGGCCGACCGGGCTCATCATCTGCCGTCGCAACTTTCCGGCGGCCAGCAACAGCGAGTGGCCATCGCCCGGGCCCTGGTCAACACGCCCCGCGTGCTCCTGGCTGACGAGCCGACCGGCAACCTCGACAGCCACACCAGCGGCGAAATCATGAACATCCTCAAGGAGCTGCACGAGCAGCAGCACCTGACCATCATCATGGTCACGCACGACACGGGGATTGCCTCCTTCGCCGAGCGGGTGATCGTGCTCAGAGACGGGGAAGTCGTGGCGGATCAACCTACGCCCCGCTGCGGTGGACCGCCGGTGCCGGACGTGCGGGCGCTGACCGTCGCGGCGGCGTGAGAGACGGGACAAGAGCTGGGGCGCCGCCGTCCCGGCGGTGTGCGAGCTGACCGGCGCGGCGAGTGATGTAGCGTCGCCCCCGTGGCCGACGCAGAGCGCGAGCCATCGCCCGCTCCCGTTCCATGTCGGCCACGGGGGCGACGCTACAGGGACTCGGCGAAACTGATGGGCTTGGTTTAATGCTGGCGCTTTGGATCGAATGCTTCAAGATGGGCCTGAGAGAGCTGTGGCGGCACAAGCTGCGCAGCTTCCTGACCATGATAGGCATGATCATGGGCGTGTCCGTGGTCATCATCTGCGTCAGCGTGGTCCAAGGCGTGAAGGATTCCCTGATCGGCGATATCCGCCGCGCCGGGCG
>CAYYBO010000054.1:13805-16473 GCA_964470125.1 uncultured Planctomycetaceae bacterium
ATTTGTTCACATCCACCTTTACCAGGGCGTCCCCGTATCGTTTTTACTTGTTTTCGTCGCGGTCAGCCTGGCCACCGGCATGCAGGCCATCAATCTGCAGGTCATCAGCGAGATCAACAACTTCAACGTGCCGGTCACAGGGGCCAACCACAAGTACACCGCCATTCGTAATTGGGGCATCAGCGAGGGACGCGACCTGGAGCCGTTCGACATTGTGGCCTCGCGTCGCGTCGCCCTGATAGGGCAGACGACGCTACGGGAGCTATTCGGCGACCAAAGCCCGCTGAATCGCTCGGTGCGGATCGGGCAACTTAGCTTCAAGATCGTCGGCGTGCTGGAGCCGAAGGGCTTCAATCCGCTGGGCATGGACGAGGATAACGCCATAGTGATCCCCTTGCCGATCCTGCTCCGCGACCTGATCGGCATACAGGAGCCAGGAGTCATCCTGTGTTCAGCGAAGACGGATGAGGCGGTCGAGCCGGCCGTGGAGCAGATCGGCGAATTGCTGCGCCAGCGGCACAAGCTCGGGGAGACCGACGAGGACGATTTCAAAGTCACGACGCTGAAGGAGAAGGAGGAGCAAGCCCGAACGGTCAGCAACCAGATGACGCTGCTGATGTTCTTCCTGGCCCTGGTCAGTCTGGCGGTCGGCGGCGTGGGCATTATGAACATCATGCTGGTGGCGGTTACGGAGCGGACGCGGGAGATCGGCGTGCGCATGGCCATCGGGGCTTCCACGCGGGCGATTCATCGGCAGTTCCTGGTCGAGGCGGCGGTGATCTCCAGCGCCGGCGGCTCGGTCGGCATTCTCCTGGGCATCGTCGGGGCGAACCTCATCGCCAGCTCGATCGGCGTGGAGCCGCTGATGTCGCCGCTGATCGTGCTGATCGCCTTCGCCTTCAGCGCCGGCGTCGGCGTGATCTTCGGCTTCCTGCCCGCCCGACGAGCGGCCGGCTTGAATCCTATCGAAGCCTTGCGGCACGATTGACCGGGGAGAGCAAAGCTCTGCTTTGTTCGGAGGAAGGGCGGGGTAGAACAAAGCTCCGCTTTGTCCGGATGAAGGGCAGGCTTCTCCCGCAGGGCAATCGCAAGATCGCCGAATCAGATAGTTGCCGGCAGCCGTTATCAGAGCCGCGACCGTGAGGGAGCGGTTCCCGTCCGATGTCAACGGCCGATCCAATCCCGGCGTAGCCGCTCCCTCCCAGTCGCGGCTCTGTTTGCGATCTTGCGATAGCCCTGACCGCGCCCGCTCGTGAAGGCCCGATATCTTGACTTCCCACGCCGCTTTTGATATCCTGCATGTAGTCTCGGTGGTTTGCCAACAGGCGACGAAGGTCCGGGGGAGGTCGGAGTGTGCGTCCACCGGGCCAATCGGCGAGTCCGAGAGCGGCTGCCGCGGCGGGGCGGCGGTCTGATCATGTCGGGAGACAACGCGATGAAATCGGCGCCGAGAATCTGCGCGTCGGCGGTGGTTGCCCTGGCGTACGTGGGCTTGCAACCGGCCTGGGGCCAATGCGGCTGGCTCCCCGGGCAGGGTCCCCCCGGAATGAACAACATCGTGCACGCCCTGACGGTCTTCAACGGCGAGCTGGTCGCCGCGGGCAGTTTCACCACCGCCGCCGGCGTGGCGTGCAACCGCATCGCCCGGTGGAACGGCAGCGAATGGCAACCGCTGGGCGGCGGGATGAACAGCATTGTGTACGCCATGACCGTGTTCAACGGCGAGTTGATCGCGGGAGGCAGTTTCACCACCGCCGGCGGCGCGGCGTGCAAGTGCATCGCCCGCTGGAACGGCAGCGCCTGGCAGCCGTTGGGCACGGGGATGAGTGGAGAATCATGGCCGCACGTGTTCGCCCTGACGGTGCATGACGGCGAGTTGATCGCGGGAGGCAGTTTCACCACCGCCGGCGGCGTGTCGTGCAGCCGCATCGCCCGCTGGAACGGCAGCGCCTGGCAGCCACTGGGGGGCGGGATGAGTGAAGGATCGTACACCTACGTGTACGCCCTGACGGTCTATAACGGCGAGCTGATCGCGGGGGGGGGCTTTACCACCGCCGGCGGCGTGGCGTGCAACCGTATCGCCCGCTGGAACGGCAGCGCCTGGCAGCCGCTGGGCAGCGGGATGAGCAGCAGCGTGCAAGCCCTGACGGTCTTTAACGGCGAGCTGATCGCGGGAGGCGACTTCGGCACCGCCGGCGGCGTGACGTGCAACCGCGTCGCCCGCTGGAACGGCAGCGCCTGGCAGCCGCTGGGCAGCGGGATGAGCAGCAGCGTGCAAGCCCTGACGGTCTTTAACGGCGAGCTGATCGCGGGAGGCGACTTCGGCACCGCCGGCGGCGCGGCGTGCAACCGAATCGCCCGCTGGGACGGCAGCGCCTGGCAGCCGCTGGGGTCGGGCATGGGCGGTACGGACCCACACGTGCGCGCCCTGACGGTCTTCAACGGCGAGCTGATCGCGGGGGGCGACTTCACCACCGCCGGCGGTGTGACGTGCAACCGCGTCGCCCGCTGGAACGGCAGCGTCTGGCAGTCTCTGGGCAGCGGGATGGCCAGCGACGTGTATGCCCTGACGGTGTACAGCGGCGATTTAATCGCGGGAGGCAGCTTCACCACCACCGCCGGCGGCGCGGCGTGCAACCGAATCGCCCGCTGGGACGGCAGCGCCTGG
>CAYYBO010000055.1:0-16395 GCA_964470125.1 uncultured Planctomycetaceae bacterium
CGACTGCCTCTCGGGAGGTTCAATCCTGACCACCCGCTACTTGGCAACAGCTTGAAAAACGCGCAAACTTTGGATCCTCGGCCGCCAGGAAGGTTTGTCAAGACCGTCCGGAAGCCCGGAGCGGCGCGGCTCCGTGTTTCCGCAAGCGGTACCCGCGGCACGATCGCCCAAGCCCATGCAGCCGGATGACGCGATCGCCGTCCGCGCTGACGGCCTTCGCGCACCGAAGGATTCGTAAGTCGTCATTCCAGAGGAGCCCAGCAAGGTGAACAGCAACAGCACCGCCGCAACGCAGAAAGTGATGAACCGTTGGCTCGTGGTTGTCGGGGCCATCATGATCCAGATGTGCCTGGGAGCCATCTACGCGTGGTCGGTCTTCACGCCGTCGCTGCAGAAGGACCCGTTCAGCTTCAGCAAGACGCAGACCCAGGTTATCTTCTCCATCGGGCTGGCCAGCTTCGCGGTGATGACCATCATCGGCGGCAGGTGGCAGGCCAAAGCGGGGCCGACGCTTGTCGTCCGCGTGGGCGGTCTTGTTCTGGGGGTGGGTTATGTCTTGGGCGGTCTGCTTGAGAGCATTCTGCCCGGTCAACTGTACCTTGGGCTTGTTCTGTGCATCGGCTTGATCGGCGGCGCCGGCATCGGCTTGGGCTATGTCGTGCCCATCGCGGCCGGCGTGAAATGGTTCCCCGACAAGAAGGGCCTGATCACCGGCCTGGCCGTCGCCGGCTTCGGCTTCGGCGCCCTCCTGTGGATATACCTCGGCCAGGGTTTTGCGGGGTGGACCGGGCTGCTGGCTGCGTTCGGCGTTTCCAAGGTCTTCATAATCTACGGCGTTGTGTTTTTTGTGTTGGTGATGATCGGTTCGACCTGGATGAAGAACCCGCCGGAGGGCTACAAGCCCGCCGGCTGGACCGGAGCAACGGCCGGCGCGGCCGGCGGGACGGCGGTCAACCTCGAATCGCGGCAAATGCTGGCCACGCCCCAGTTCTACATGCTGTGGATCATGTTCTGCTTCGGCGCCCTGGCGGGCCTGATGGTCATCGGCATCATCAAGCTGTTCGGTATCGACGCCCTGCAGGCCCGGTCCGGCATGACGCTCGAAGCCGCCTCGGCCGCGGCAGGCACGGCGATGGCCATCTTCTACGCAATCGCCAACGGACTCGGGCGGATCGTCTGGGGCACGGTCTCCGACAAGCTCGGCCGCAAGCCGTCGCTGGTGCTCATGCTCGCCATCCAAGGCGTGGTCATGTTGCTGTTCTTCAACATGGGCGGTACCGAGAAGCTGCTGTATCTCGGCGCGGCGTTGATCGGCTTCAACTTCGGCGGAAACTTCGCCCTGTTCCCCGCGGCGACCGCTGACTTCTTCGGCAACAAGACCGTCGGCAAGAACTACGGTTGGGTGTTCACCTCTTATGGGATCGGCGGCATCGTCGGGCCGATCATGGCCGGCAAGTTCGCCGACGCCGGCAAGGCGGCCGTCGCCGGGGCGGCCGACCAGGCCGCGAAGCTCGACGCCGCCATGAACGCCTGGTATCCGGCCTTCATCATCGCCGGCATCGCCTGCCTGGTCGCGGCGGTGATCGGGTTGATGCTGAGGGCCCCGCGCAAAGCAGTTGCGGCCCATTGAAGGTCGTGCGAAGAGAAGCCGCGGCTTTCCCGCGGCCTGGGGCTGCCTTGAAGTCACCTCGCGCCACTCTCCTGCGCGGAAGCCGGCGTCTCCGAGCGGACTTCCGGGTGGCGTATATGTCCGCCCAGATTGGACGTCCAGGCCAGGCTTCCGCCAGTAAGCACCGAGAGCAGCAGGCAGAGAGTCTCCACCCGTCGAGCGACGGCGGGTATCCGATCGAGGAGCACGAGGGCGACAATTGCTGCCAAGCCCAACACCTCCACCGCTATCAGAGAGATTATCGCCGATGCCTGATGCCGTTCGATGTCACTTCCGGCAACGCCAGGGAGGCTTTCGGCGACCGGACCGGCCGCTCTGCCGGTGAAGTAGACCGGCAACGTGATCAAGGCGACGACGGCAAAAGCCGCGAGGGCGCTGTTCCGCAGGATGGTACTCTTGGTCAGCATGCCTGCTAATAGAAGCAGCAGCGCGAAGACGGTCCCAAATACCGGGAAGTGGTTGAGCATCAGATGGACGTGTACCAGGCTCATCAATATGCCTCCGTTGTTCTTCAGCGCGCCTTCAGACCCGCCGCCCTCACGTCGGCTGTTTGATCGGATAGGTGGAACTGGCCCGGACGGTCGTTTGGATTCTAGGGCGCGCGCAGCGGAAAACCATTTTGGGCCGCGGGAGACACACTAAGCCGGCGAGCAGCCACTGAGCGGATCAGAGGGAGCCGCTGACGGAGTAGAGGCGTTCTCAAAGATGTCCAGCTCTCTTTGTTGCTTGTCATCATGGCATTGGTGACGTTTGGCGTGATCTTCCTCACGGCGATGCGATGGGGCCGGCGCCCTCTTCGAGGAACGCCGATATTGTGGCTTGGCAGTTGGGATCAACGTCCACGACGGCCATGCTCTCCGCCGCTTCATCGCCCACTCAAGGGCTTGTTGACATTCCGCAGGGCGTTGTATAATCGCAGCCGACGTGGGGATGGAGTCCCCCTGTAACCACCCCCCTTGGGTTGATGACTCCTGCCGGACAAGCCGCGCGGCAGGAGGTGACGAAGCGTGCCCGCTTCGCTGCCGGCAGGTCGAGCCGTTTGTTCCGGGCGCGCGGAGGACTCCATTCGTGAACGAAGCGTTCGCCCTTGCCTGTCTGTGGCTCGCTCTGGCCGTCGTGGCCACGATCATCGCCAATCATCTGCGGATATCGACGGCCCTGGTGGAGATTTGCGTCGGCATCGCCGCCGGCGCCCTGGCCGCGCACTATTACGGTTCACCGGACGCGATGGGGGCCAACACCGTCTGGCTGCGATTCCTCGCCACGACCGGCGCCGTGTTGCTGACCTTTTTGGCCGGCGCGGAACTGGAGCCCGCGGTCTTTCGGGCGAAGTGGAAGGAAATTGCCGCCGTCGGGTCGGTCGGCTTCGTGGCGCCGTTCCTGGGCTGCGCCGCTCTTGCCCGATACGTGTTGGGCTGGAGCTCGCCCGCAAGCTGGCTGGCAGGCGTCGCCCTTTCAACCACCTCGATGGCGGTCGTCTATGCAGTCATGCTGGAAACGGGCTTCAACCGGACCGACTTCGGCAAAGGCATCCTGGGGGCGTGCTTCGTCAACGATCTCGGCACGGTCATCGCGTTGGGCTTGATCTTCGCTCCGTTTACATACAGAACCCTGGTCTTCGCGGGGGTGAGTGTCGTCGTGCTCGCCGCCTTGCCGTTCGTCACCGGCTGGCTGACTCGCCGATACGCCTTTCGAACCGCCGCTATCCGCACCAAGTGGGTTCTGCTCGTCCTGTTCGGTCTAGGGGCGTTGGCCCTCTGGTCGGAGAGCGAGGCCGTCCTGCCTGCGTACATCGCCGGCATGGTGCTGGCCGGAGCAGCGGCTCAGGACAACCAATGGGTTCGCCGGCTTCGCACGCTGACGGTCGGGCTTCTTACACCCTTCTATTTCATCCGAGCAGGCTCTCTCGTTTCCATCTCGACGGTGGTCGCGGCGCCGGCAGTGTTCGTGGTGCTGCTGGGAGGCAAGGTGCTCACGAAGATATTCGGCCTGAAGCCGGTGATCGGACGATTCTGGCGCAATCCGAGAGAACGATGGTACTACACGCTCCTCATGTCCACGGGGCTGACGTTCGGCACGATCTCCGCCCTCTACGGGTACACTCACGGCATCGTATCACAAGAGCAGTACTCGTTTCTTGTGACCGTGGTGATCGCCAGCGCCGTGGTCCCGACGCTGATCGCCGGACTGCTATTCATGCCTCGGCACCTGCTGGAACACATTCCCATGTTGGACGAGGAAGATGAGGAGAGCTCAGACGACCTCAACTTGTCGGCGGCCAATAGCGGCCGAAGCGACGTCGCGCCCACACCCGGCCGCGATGGACCACGGTCGGTCAGACAAACCAGCCAGGCCGCGCCAGGGGCGACGAGATCAACGGGCCGCAATGCCTCCAGACCAACCGAGCCCGGAGACCCTGGCGAGGAGTAGGTGGATGCACGTGACGGATCGCCGCCTGCCGTTCTTCCGATTGCTCGAAGCCGCCCGGCATTGGTTGATCGGCTCCACGACCGACCGACTAGCGGATCACGCGCATTGCGCCGTGATGAGTGTCCACTAAGACCGCGGCGTCGGCGCGTCGCCGGGGGGATACAGGAGCATGCAGGCCCGCGGCCGCTGGAGCCACGGGAGGATCGGTCATCGGCGGGCGGCACGGTGGATCAAGATGAGCGCCGAAGGTTCGGCATCATTTCTACAACTTGAAGACGCGGCTCGACAGCCCGGCTGTCTGCTGTGCGCCCTGATCTCGTCTCGCATGCGACGCCGTGCGGAGTTGCTGCTTTACGAGGGCGTCAACGATGTCGGGTTTCGGGATCAGTGGCGCGCGGCCGCCGGCTTCTGCCATCGGCACGCCTGGATGTTGGCCGAGCCGCGGGACGCGCTGGGCATGGCGATCCTGTATCTGGACCTCTACGAGTCCCACGGCGAGGGACTTGCCGAGCGCCCCGCAGGCAAGCCGTGCCGTTGGTGCGAGGAGGAGGAGAGCCTGCTGAAGCTCGCGGTGGATGAAATGCGTCAGCGCTGGAGCGAGCCGGAATTCGCCGGCGCTGTTCAGGATTCCGAAGGATTGTGCCTGCCGCACCTGCGAGCGATTCGCGATTGCCTGAAGACCGGCCCGATTCTCAATGTGTTGACGGCGGCGACCCTGCGAGCGGTTCGGCAGATGCCGTCCGATCTGCACAAGTTGATCGACAGCTTTGACTACCAGTCGGCGCCGGCCGCCGAGCCGCGGATCAAGAATGCCTGGCGGCGGGCCGTTGAGAGACTGGTTGGGTGCCGTGATGTCCCGGGAACGCGGTAAAAATGAGCCTCATCGCGATCCACAATGGCTGCGCGAGGAGCTTCTTCGCCCCTCTCACTACCTGGGTTACGATCGTGATCAGTTAGGAGTCTATTTCGTCGAACGAGGGGCGATGGAGCTGGCGGAATCGCAGTTCCGGCGAGCCGCCTGGCTCAACCCCTACGAGCCTGAGTTCCGGCTTCATTGGGCGGCGGCGTTGCTCCGGCTGGGACAACACGACAAAGCCCATGACCTGCTTCGAGACCTGCTGATCGAGAATCCGGCGGACGCGGAGGCGGCGGAATTGTGGAAGAAGTACTGGCCCGCTGAATCCCTGCCGCACGGGCGAACCCTTGAAAGCGAAGAAAGGGCGTCACCATGCGAATCCTGATGATCTCCGACGTTCACGCCAACCCTTGGGCGCTGGCGGCCGTCGAGCGGGCCGCCGGTCGGTTCGACGAGGTGCTCTTCGCGGGAGATGCCGTCAATTATGGTCCGCGACCTCGCGAGGTCATCGCCTGGCTCCGCGAGAAAGGGGCGATCTGTGCTCGCGGCAATCACGATCACGCCATAGCCTTCGAGACCGATCCGCGAGCCGGCGAAGGCAAGCAGCCGCTTGCATTGGCGATGCGGGACTGGACCCGGCAGCAATTGAGCCCCGAGGACCTGCGCTGGCTGGCTGATCTGCCGCTCACTAACGAACGAAAGATCGACGGCGTCACCTTCGCCGTGTGTCACGCCACGCTGGCCGATCCGCTGTTCGATTATAGATTCACGCCGACCGCATCCGCCTGGCTGCTGGACGAGATTGCGGCCGGCATCCAGGCGGACGTGCTGGTGCTTGGCCATACCCACCTGCCGCTGATTCGCCCGAGGAACGGATCGGTAGTTGTAAACCCAGGCTCGGTCGGTCAGCCGCTGGACGACGACCCCCGTGCCGCCTTTGCATTATGGGAAGACGGTCGTGCCGTTTTGCAGCGGGCGGAGTACGATGTCGCCGCTGCGATGGCAGCAGTGCGGCAGTTGCCGTTGAAAGCCGACCAAGTGGAGGCTCTTGTCCATATGCTGCGAGCCGGCCGGATCGCAGAGAGGAATCTCACGAGCCGCTCTTCGGCTCCCGAGAACTGAGGCTCACCGGAATCAAGCGGCGCTGCGGCGCCAGGATCGATAGACCAATCCTTGATGAGACAGGAGAAACGACATGAACACCAAGATCGCTTCCATTCGCGCCCTGGAGATTCTTGACTCACGCGGCAACCCCACGCTCCGTGTGTTCGTCAAGCTCGACAACGGCATCACCGCCTCGGCCTCGGTGCCGTCCGGCGCTTCCACCGGCGAAAACGAGGCCGTCGAGCTGCGCGACGGGGATAAGAAGCGGTATGGCGGCAAGGGCGTGCTGAAAGCCGTCGCCAACGTGCAGCAAGTGATCGCGCCTGAGCTGATCGGCCGTGACCCCGCTCGCCAAGGGGAAATCGACCACCTGATGATCGAGTTGGACGGCACGCCGAACAAGGGCAAGCTCGGCGCGAACGCCATGTTGGGCGTGTCAATGGCCGTGGCCAGGGCCGCGGCGTCGGTCAGCGGCTTGCCATTGTACGCCTACCTCGGGGGCCGCGACGCGGTGCGCATCCCCGTGCCGATGATGAACATCCTCAACGGCGGCAAGCACGCCGACAACAGCGTGGACTTCCAGGAGTTCATGGTCATGCCGATCGGCGCGCCGACGTTCGCCGAGGCGCTGCGGTACGGAGCGGAGACGTTCCACGCGCTCAAGGGCATTCTCAAGAAGAAGGGCTACGCCACCGGCGTGGGCGATGAAGGCGGCTTCGCCCCCAATCTCAAGAGCAATGATGAGGCCTGCGAAGTCATCGTCGAGGCGATCACCGCGGCGGGATACAAGCCGGGCAAGGACGTGGCCATCGCGTTGGACCCGGCAGCCAGTTCGTTCTATGAGGATGGAGCATACAACCTTGCAAAATCCGGCCAGGGCCGCAAGAACAGCGACGAGATTACTGCTCTGCTGGCGGGCTGGGTGCGGAAATACCCGATCGTCTCGATAGAGGATGGGCTGGCTGAGAATGACTGGGAAGGCTTCACTCGGCAGACGGCCAAGCTGGGCGACGAGATTCAGATCGTCGGCGACGACATCTACGTCACGAACACCCGGTTCATCGAGCGCGGCATCCGCGAGAAGGCCAGCAACGCCGTGCTCATCAAGCTCAACCAGATCGGCACCGTCACCGAGACGATTCAGGCCATCGAGATGTGCCGCAAAGCCGGTTGGGGCTTCGTGATCTCGCACCGCTCCGGCGAGACCGAGGACGCCTTCATGGCGGACTTTGCCGTGGCCATGGGCGGCGGGCAGATCAAGACCGGCTCGGCCTGTCGCAGCGAGCGAATCGCGAAGTACAACCGGCTGCTGGAAATCGAAGCCGAGTTGGGCAAGGCGGCCGTATTCTCCAACCCACTGCGTTCGCGAGGCTGAGCCGCAAAGCGGCGAACCGACAATGAACGACTCCGAGGAACGACCATCGCAGGGACTTCCTAGGCCGGAGCCGATGGAGACCGACGCCGGCGCCGCCCCGGTAGTCCCTGACGCCGACGGGTCGCTCCTCGCCTCCTTGCGGACTCGGGGCTGCCCGGCCTGCGAGCACTTGGTGCGAGTCGCCTTTGAGTTCCTGTGCCGCTTTGAATCCGATTTGTCAACGCGGGACGACGCGCGGCAACGCTTTGCCGAGGAGCGGGGATTCTGTCCCCTCCACACATGGCAATTGGCCGCCGGCATGGCGCCGCAGGATTTGAGCGCCGCACTGCCGCGTTTCGCCGAGCGGACCGCGATCGAAATGAGCAGCCTGGCGGAATCGCCCGGCCCGATGGTCGATCATGGGCTGGCCCGGTTCCTCGGCCGCGAGCAGTGCCGAGTCTGCGCCCTCTTGCGAAAAACCGAGGCCGACTTCACCGCCCGCCTGGCCGAGTTCGTGAGCCGACCGGCCGGCCAGGAAGAGTATGCACATTCGCACGGCGTCTGCCTGCGTCACCTCGACGGATTGCTCCGGGCGGTCTCAACCGACGCCCTCCGCCGCTCCTTGCTTCGCCAGGCCGCCGAGCGTTTCACCGAGTTAGCGAAGGAAATGACGGCCTACGCCTCCAAGCACCGCAGCCTGCGGAGATACCTCGCGACCGATGACGAGAAGGACGCCTACCGTCGGGCGCTGATACACCTCGCGGGCGACAAGCAGGTTTGCCTGCCGTGGACGTGGGGGGAGGTCCAATGGTGAATCTCCGGGAATCTTGACATGGACAGTCTTGACGTAGTCGTCATAGGGGTCGCGGCGGTTGTCGCGGCAGCCGTGGCCGCGGTCGCCGGTTTTGGCGGGGCCGTTCTGCTCCTGCCGGTCCTGGTCTGGGCGTTCGGGGTACGTGACGCCGTGCCGATCCTCACGCTCGCCCAGCTCGTGGGCAACGGCTCGCGGGTCTTGCTCAATCGGGCGGACATCGACCGCCGAGTGGTCGGCTGGTACGCGCTCGGCGCGGTTCCCCTGGCGCTGCTCGGCGGGGCGCTGTTCGCGGCCGCGCCGCTCGGTTGGCTTACGCGCGGCGTCGGGCTGTTCCTGGTCGCCGTCGTCGCGTACCGCCGCCTGATCGGCGGGCGCTATCCGAAGCTGCCCGCCCAAGGCTTCGCGGGTGTCGGCGCCGGGGCCTCGCTCCTGTCGGCGCTGGTCGGCAGCACGGGGCCGGTGACCGCCCCGTTCTTCCTGGCCTACGGACTCGTCAAGGCTGCTTACATCGGCACCGAGGCGGCCGCGACCGTCATCACGCACGTTTTCAAGCTGGTGGCGTACGGCTCGACCAGCCTGCTCTCGACGCGCGTACTCGTCGCCGGGCTGCTGATCGCGCCGTGCATGTTCGCCGGCTCCTGGCTGGGAAAGCGGGTCCTCGATCGCTTGAGCGACCGAGTTTTCGTGGTCGTGATCGAGGCGGTCATGATCGTCGCCGGGATCATGCTGTTCGTGAAGAGCTGACGCGCGGGCGGACCGGCCGCCGGCTACTCCGCAAGGCGGGCAACGTCGAAGAGTGTAGGGCCGACCGAGGCTGTCATGGCTTTTCCACGCACGCCGACAAAGTCCCCCATCGCCTTTCGACCCTCTCGCAGCCGCCTTACTGTGGCGCTTATCGCGGCCTTGGATGAATCGATCCCGATGAAGCGGCGGCCCAGACTTGAGGCAGCCTCGAGGGTTGTACCAGAGCCCGCATAGCAGTCGAGAACAAGATCGCCGGGATTCGTGGTCGCACCGATGATGCGGCGGAGAAGCTCAAAGTTCTTCTCCGTCGGATAGCCTGTGATGTGGATGTTCTGGTTATGAGCGTCCTTGAATCCCATCCAGATATCTTGCGCCGGGATTCCCTTGCTTGCGTCGAAGAACACCTTGCGCCGCGGATTCCCGTTCGGGGACCAGTACATCTGCCCTGCCGCATCAAACTGATCGAGCTTGTCCGGCGGATACTGCCAGTGTTTCCCTCTTGGCGGGAGCTTACCGCGCCACATTTGCCCTGTTTCCCCATTACGCACGCCCGGGGCATGCACCGGGACCTTCTTATATCGACGCCCGGTAGCCCTGTCGATGCAGGGATATTCTTCCTCAAGCCGCTCCTGGCTCCACTCATCGTAGGGTCGATGCCAGACGTAATGCTCCGTCTTGGAGTACCAGAGAATGTGATCCGCTATATTGCCGAAGACACGCCGCGTGTAGTTCTTAGTATTGCACTTCTTCCTCGTTATGAAGTTGCGAAAGTTCTCGCGTCCAAAAACATCGTCCATCAGGAGCTTGGCCTCGAAGACCATGTTTTGATCCAGATGAACGAAGATCACGCCGTCCCTGGCCATCAGCTCGCGAAGCGCGATCAGTCTTCGGCGCAGTGCCTCCAGGTACTCCGCTCCGTCGAGGGTGTCCTCGTAGGCGTGCTCAACGTGTCTGTCTACGAATGCCATTGAGGTCGCATACGGCGGATCGATGTATACGCACCGGACATGTCCTTTGACACCGGGATCACCCTGCATCCACAGCAGCGTCGGCAGGTTGTCGCCCTGGTAGAGCTTGCCGTTCGCAGCGTCGAGCCCAATCTCCTTGGGTTCCGCCGTCGGCAACGCAAGCACTTCGGAGCGGGATAATTTGCCCTGATACTCTAACCAGTACGCGCTTTTGGCGCGCCTTCGCTTTGATGGTACGCCGGTTGCCATCGATTATGACTCCAACCACGCGGCGGTGATGCGCTCAGGGACCATCCGCAACGTTACTACCCTGATCCGGCCGCGTGCGCTCTCTTCGATGTAAGTATAGTCAGCCCACATGGAGCCAAGAAGCAGGCCCGGTCCGTCGTTCAGGAAGATGACCTTCAGCTTCTTCAGGCCCTTCTTGGAAGCAAAGCCGAGGATCTCGCCGGCACAGTCGCGATATCCTCCAGTGCGGTCGTCCTCTTGCGCGCCCCCTCGGTCGCTGTCGTACCGCGCAAAGCCTACGGCGACGACGGTTCCTTCGCGTGCGATGATGAAGTCCGCAGGGCGGTCCGGTTTGGGGTAGTCCGGCCAAACAGTGCCCAAGCGTATATCCAGGCCAGCCCGTTCCGGTCCGGTGATTGAGTAGCCAGGTAACTGTCCGCGAATCATCGCGAAGAACCTCTCGGTCAGGTCATACCCCTTCTTGCCGCGGTCCTTGTATTCCCAGAGGACGGCACAGAGGGCTTCATCAGGGATCGGCCTCGACGCGAAGGCTTTTTGTACCTGGTTGACCGGACGAAACTTTTTGGCAAAGTCGTCGCAGATCTTCTCGGCCTGCGACTTCTTCTTGAGCATCTCGACAGACAAGGCTGGGCAGACGTACTTGCGGAACACGCGGGCCAACTGAATACGCATCCAGACCTCGGTGATGTCGCAAATGTTGTGAAACAGGGCGGAGGAGCTTTCCGAACGCTTCAGAATTTGGCCGAACATGACCAAGACAGGCTTATAGAGCTCGCATGCGGAGGGAAGGATGTCGGGATAGTACTCGCCCGTGGCGAGCGTGATCCAATTTGCGGCATCTGGCCGATAGTCGGCGAAGCTCTTGTCCGTTTTTTTCACAACTGCTCCTTGATGCCCTCGAACTGCCCTGCCACGTTTGCTCTTGGCCTCGGGAAGACTTTTCTCATGCGGCAGTTTGCGCGCCTCCGGCGTAATCTTGCGTCTCGCCATGCCGCACAGCCTACCGCGCAATAGCTGCCTTTCCAACGCCCGCGCCGTTCAACCTTCATCCCTCGTCCTTATCACCACTCTCCGCATCAACCGGCAAATAGCCAAAGGCTGAAAGCTCCCGCTCTCCCATTCTTAGCAAAAGTCCCCTACCCGGCGCGCCGAAATTGACGCCGACGCAGTCCCCCGGCGCGTCGGGACGTGGCCGGGGCCTAGAGCACTTCACGGTTGGATGCACCTGTGGCACCGGCGTCTCGCCGGTGAAGCCACGGGCGAGACGCCCGTGCCACAGTCGCGGGCAAGCGTGAACTGCTCTAGCCCTTCACGCGGAGGCCGCCGTTGCGGACGGCGCTTCTGATGGACTCCGTTCCGACGACGTCGAAGCGGCCCGCAATGCCGCCAGGTCGGCGCGAAGCCGCGCCACGGTCTCGTCGCTCGCTCCCTGCTCAGCCGTCCCGCCGAAGCGGGCGCGAAACACGGCGACCCGCGCCTCGAAGGCGTCCAGCATGCGCTGCAGATTCACCTCCAACCAGCGACGCAGCTTCAATCGGTGATCGTGGATCAGGGACCAAAGCGCCAAGCCGGCTTCCCTGCGCAATTCACTTCGTTGTGACCACTCGGCAACCGAAGTCCACGCGGCCAGCAGACGCGAACATCGCGCCTGCGGAAGCGACGACAATCGCTCCTCATCCGCCCGGGGAAGCGGCTCAAACTCCGCCAGGCTTCCGTCGAGCCAGCCGGCGTCGCCCACGTCGCCGTCGGCGGCGAGTTGACGCAAACCGTCGGCAAGGAACTTCGCCAAGTCCATGAGCCGTGCTCGCGTCTGTCCGGCCATGTCGGCGAGGCGCACGGCCACGAATTCACGCAGCACACCGCGATCGGAATCGCCTCGGCGGGCGCGAGCGACGAGCTCGCGGGCGGCGGCGAGGATCAACTCCGCGACCTGCTCTCCAACGCCACGATCAATGGGCTCCGAGATGCTCGCGGCCGCGACCGCGATTTGGTCGTCCATGTCCTTCAGTATCCGTCTGGCAACGGTCGAACGTTCCACCGACACCGCCGCCCCGGCGCTGTCCAACCTAGCGGCCAGGTGCGCCGCGGCCAGTTCCACCAGGTTGGCGATCTTCCGTCGCATGGATGCCTCGAGGTGCTCACCGTGCCGGTCCAGGATCGGGACGATCTGTTCCTCGAACCACCGATCCGCCAGCCGGGCGTCCGGTCCGCGAGTGCTGACCAGATGAACCGGGACGTCGACCTCGAGGGCCTCGCCCGTCTGCCTGCGGATGTACTCCACCACTCGGTCGCGATCGGCCGCGGATAACAAGTCGCTCTTGCTCACCAGAATCATGCCGGCAATCGCCGATTCGTGAAAACCGCGGAGCATTGCCAGGTCCTCGGAGTCCAGCGTTGAACCGGCGTCCACCAGCAAGACAGCCAGATCGCATCGCGGCAGGTAGGCCTTGGTCTGGGCCGCGCCGACAGTGGCAAGGGAGCCGACGCCCGGCGTGTCGATGAGTGTGACCCCTTGAACCAGTCGCGGCGCCGGGAGCCCGATCACCACGGCGCTCACTCGACGGGTATTCCGCGGGTTGCCTTCCTCCGTGACGAATTCGCCGATCCGCTCGATAGGCTCGCGCCTTGGAGGGGACAGATCGGAGTACACAGTTAGCTCGGGTCGCTCGGCTCGACGCAGCCGCGTCAGCACGGCGGTCACCGGCAGGACCCCTACCGGCAGGACCTCGCTTCCAAGCAGATAATTCAGCAGCGATGATTTCCCCGAACTCACCCGGCCGAAGAAGGCCACCTCCAGTTCATTTGCCTCCAAGCGGGATACAATCATGTCCAGCACGGGTCGCAGCTCCACCAACTCGTGCCGCATGATGACCTGCTCGATGAGGGCAAGACTGGCCCGCCCGGCCGGAGAGGTGGTCAATCGTGCCAGCCGGTCGGCGACATCCTGGCCATGTGCGCGGCGGATGTAGGCGTGCAGGCCGTTCACCAGCCGTTGCAGGTCTGCGAGGATGCCGGCCAAGGCGACGGCGGCTTGGGGGGCGACCGGTCCATGACCGCCAAGCCTCTGCGGCTCGATGTTCGCCAAGTCCACCAGAATCCCGATCAGCGAAACCTGGATGGACCAAGTCGCGCTGACCCGGCGCGTGTCGGCGGGCACCTCCAACCGTTGCATCGCCGCCCACATCTTCTCTCGGATGCGCTGAAGATACCCCATGATGCCGACTTGCTCGGCGGCGCCGACGTCGAAGGCGTAAGCCGACAGCGGCGACTTCGAGCCCAACGCCTGGAGGATCGCCTCGATCTGGGCCAATTGCGAGTCGATGTGTTGGAAGGTGACGGCGATTGCTGAGCGGTGGTACTTGTTCATGGTTCGCCATGCCCCGATGCTCGCCCCCTGTCAACCGACGCGGTTTGCAGGGGCGCACTCCCGGTTGTGACTCTCGCTGGGTTTCCGGGCCGGGACCCTCTGCCGGAGCCCAAGATCGTCCAGCAGGGGTCATCAGCCCATCGTCGAGACAGGCGGTTCACCCTGGCTCTGCGACCGACCAGGGCAACGGCGAACCCCATCGCCGACCCTATTATAGCACGCCCTGTGGCGGCGCCACGCCCGATCCCCGTTCACGGCTGCATGGGGCCGACGACCTCATCAAGGAAGGCCGCGATGATCGCTTGGTAGTTGGCATCAGCGCTGATCGCCAGGAGGTGATCGCCGGCCACTTCTTGAAACTGCTTCGGCTCAACCGCGGCAGCATAGAGTTCCCTGGCCCCCGCGATGGGCGTCTGCGTGTCGTTCGGGGGGTGGATAAACAGCTTCGGCAGCGTGATCAACGGGACATTGGCCAGCGGGTCCAACTCCGCCGGCACGTTCAGAAATGCCTCCGGCGACGGGACGATCCCTATCACCGGAAAAAGAAACGACGGCAGAACCCGCGGCACACAGCTCCCCTCGACAATCACCCCCGCTACGCCCGCGGGGCCGCGCGCCGCCTGGGCGAACGTCGGCAGCGTGCCCATCGACGCCCCGAACACGATGATCGGCAAACCACTTGCCTGGTTGCGCTGTTGGACATAGCTGAGGGCGACATCGGCATCCGGGAGGATCGTTTCGAGCGTCGCCAACGCCCAACTCTCTCCGAAGCCTTGATAGTCGTGGATGAATACATGGCAGCCCAGGTCGTGCAGAAGGCGGCAGTGGGCCAGGCCGGAACTCCGGTTGGCCACCGCCCCGTGATGGAGCAGCATCATCGCCCGGGCGTTCTGGGCGGGTATGAACCAGGCGTACAGCGTCTGTCCGTTCGCGGCGGTCAACTGGACATCCTCGAAGGCCAGACCGACATCCGACGGCCGAGGATAGACGATGTGTATGGCTGGCAGGGGGTAGAGACCCCCTTCGACCTGGAAGGCGCCGCAGCCGCAGCAACAGGGAAGAACGAGGCAGCAAGCAAGCAGGAGGGTGTGGTTTCTGGATAGCGTCAACATCGCGGCATGTTAGATAATCCGGCATGAGGCTGGAAGGCCCTCCGTGGCGCTGCCGGGGCGCTGCCGGGGCGCTGGGCCTGGGGCAGCGGCTCCGTTCTGAGGAATCGGCGGCCGATACCTCTTGACAATCGCTGAAAACTGCGCATATTAGAGTATTGCGCAGTTACGAATGTCGGCCAGGATGCACCGCGCAGAAGCGACTTCAGATCGGATTGCGCGGAGCAGTCAGCACAGGAGAGACCCGTGCGCGTGAACCATGAGATATTCTCAAACGCCAGAATGCAGTTGGTCGACACGGCCCTGCTGCCTCGGCGATGGTACGCGCGCGAAGCGACGCTCGTCGCCGATTAGTCGGTCTCGCTTCCCGTTTGTTCGAGTTTGGCGTGTTTGGTTTCGGATTCGCCCGGCGTCCGCGCGGACGCGTCGGAAGAGTTGTGACTATGGACCGTGAAATGGAAATCGCCCGGGCGGTGGCCCCCGAGGACATCCGGCCCGGAGAATACGTATCCGTGCTGCACGTCGTTTGCGAGTGCATGCCGCCGCCCTGGGAGCGCGCCGACTGGAACGGGCGTCTCTCTCGCGTTCTGCTTCTGCCGTCGGGCAATCCGTCGCCCGTGCAGGTCGTAGATGTATGCATTCCGTACGTCCTGGTGAAGACCGCGCGCGGCAAGCGGCGGATGATCGACGTGCGGAAATATCGACTGGCCCGAGTCTCCGAGGAGTTCGGTCGCCGCGTGTTCGAGGAAATCGAGGCCGAGAAGCAGGCCGAGAAGCACGCCGCCGACACGGAAACCAAGGAGCCCAACGATGACAAGACCGCGTAAAGGCCAGCGGACGCCTCGCCGGTATTCCGGCGAGGCCGCCCGCGGCGTTTCGATGCGCCCCGCATCACCGTTGCGTCACGGCGCCAACAGGGCGTTGACAAACGGCTGCACGTCACGGCCGTCGTGGAGGCCGTCGCCGGTCATATCCGCGATCAACCGCCTCACGCAATCCGTGTCCAGGCCGAGCAGCACGTCGACGAGCGCCGGCACGTCGTCCATGTCAACCTCGCCATCGCCGTCGAAGTCGCCGCGGATGCCGTGGCGGGCGGTGATGGTGGTCAGGCCGCCGCCGCCGGTCGCCAGCGGGCCGGTCACGCGCACGCGGCCGGTCGCGCGGTCGTACATGAAGGCCATCGACTGACAGCCGAACGCATCGTCTCGCGTCACGCCGAGAACCGTCGAACCAGCCGGCACGCGGATGTAGGTGTCGAAGTTCGCCGGGCCCCCGGTGACATTTGTGAAAGCACTGGTCGCCGTGCCGGTCCCCTCCGAGCAGGTTACGCTGATGCGATGGCTCCCCAGCCGCAGATTGTTGAACGTCATCGTCGCCCAGCCGCCTGGCAGCTTCGGCTCGATGCGGAGCGTATTGCCCGCTGCATCCGGCGTGTAATCCAGGAACATCATCATCGAATCAGCCATGAACGACATCGACTCCCAGGCATTCGGCCACGCAGCCTGCAGAACGAAATCAGTCTGCCCCAGATACATCAAGCTGTTCGACGGCGCGATCTGCTCGGCGCCCAGCCCGACGGGACCCAGGCGATCAACCAGTAGATCCAGGCGATACTTGTGGTTGTCGATGTCGCCCTTGCCGGGGTTCACGTCCTGTCGGCCGGCGTAGTAACAGCCGTACCACATGGTAGTCAGGAACCACGGCCCGCCGTTCCAGTATGTGTCGCCCCAG
>CAYYBO010000056.1:0-16071 GCA_964470125.1 uncultured Planctomycetaceae bacterium
TGATTGCGCGCGGTCAACATGAATCAGCCCTCAAAAAGGGCAAAAGTCGAGCTAATGGCAATCGCGAGACTGCAATCGAAGTCGCAACCGAGTGAACAAAGCCTCGACCGTGAGGGAGCGGTCAACGTGCGGTCCCGAGGGCCCCTCCAATCTCGGCGGGACCGCTCCCTCACCCTTGACACCGCTTCGCGACGTGAAGGGCAGGTGGTCGCGGCTCTGATCGGAGATGCCGCCAGCCTCGGCGTGAGCTTTGTCTCCGGAACCGCTAAGATAGCACTTGTTGCGCAATCATCCGCATTGAGAGGACTGGCGAATCATGGCCGATGCCGAAGTAGTGGTGGTGGGACCCGGCGAATTGCCGCTCATCGCTGAGCTGTACAACGAGATCTTCCGGCCGGCGAAGGACGCAGGGTTCTTCCGCCGGCGCTTTCAAGGACGGCACAACCCGCTCATGCTCCTTGCCAGCCTGGACAAGCGGCCCGTCGGCTTTGCCACCGGCTTCGAGCTCAAGCCCAATACGTATTTCTCCTGGTTGCTCGGCGTGCTGCCGCAGTTTCGCCGCACGGGCATCGCCACGCAGATCCACGAGGCGGAGGTCGCCTGGGCGCGGGAGCACAACTACAAGTACATCCGCATGGAGTGCCAGAACGGCCACCGACCGATCCTGCACTTGTGCATCGCCACCGGCTTCAACATCGTCGGCATCCGCCTGGACCAGGACCGGTCGGAAAACCTGATCATCTTTGAGAAGATGCTCGAGGAGTGAGCAGGGCAGCAGGGTCCGCTGTACGGACCAGCCTGTAGTGCCCGCACAGCGGACCCTACCGTGAACCGATGAGAACACTCATCCGCAACATCCGCCAACTCGTCGCCGTCCCCCCCGGGCCGGTCGCCGGGGCGGCGTTCAGCTCGCCGCCGGTCGTCGAAGACGCCGCCGTCGTCTTGCACGATGAACGCATTGCCTGGTTCGGCCCAGCGGCCGAGGCGCCGGCCGGACCGTACGACGCGACTATCGACGCCGGCGGTGGAACTGTCGTCCCTGGACTGGTTGACTGCCATACCCACGTCGTGTTTGCCGGCTCGCGGGAGAACGAGTACGTCCAGCGGATTGAGGGGGCCACGTACCTCGAAATCATGCAGGCCGGCGGAGGCATCCGGAACTCCATGCGGGCCTTGCGCCAGGCGTCGCAGGATGATTTGGTCGAACAATCCCGCCCGCGCTTGCAACGCATGCTGGCGAGCGGCACGACGACGGTGGAAGCGAAGACCGGCTACGGGCTTGACGCGGAGAACGAGATCAAGACGCTTCGGGCGATCAAACGGCTGACCGCCGAACTGTCCATCGACATCGTCGCGACGTTCCTCGGCGCGCACGCGGTACCGCCGGAGTTCGAGGGCCGGCCGGACGAATACGTCGACTCAATCACGACGGACGCCCTGCTCGGCCGCCTTCGCGACGAAAAGCTCGCCGAGTTCGCCGACGTCTTCTGCGAACGCGGGGCCTTCAGCGTCGAACAGGCCCGGCGTTTTCTGACGCGCTGTCAGGCGTTCGGCCTCAAGCCCAAGCTTCACGCCGAGCAGATCACCAATAGCGGCGGGACGCGGCTGGCCGTCGAGTTGGGCGCGGTTTCGGCCGATCACCTGGAGTGCATCGACGATGACACCATTACTGCACTGCTGCGCTCCCGGACCATCCCCGTCCTCCTGCCCGGCTGCTCCTTCTTCCTGGGCTCGCCGCCGGCCCCGGCGAGGAAGCTGATCGCCGCCGGCCTGCCGGTCGCGATCTCCACCGACTGCAACCCCGGCTCGTGCATGATCGAGTCGCTGCCGCTGATAATGTCCATCGCCGCCAGCCTGCTCAAGATGACGCCGCTGGAATCCCTGGTGGCCTGCACGGCCAACGCCGCCGCCGCCCTCGACCGGGCCGGTTCCCTCGGCGCGATCGCCGAGGGCTTCATCGCCGACCTGCTGATCCTCGACGTGCCCGACGTGAGCCGCTGGGTCTACCAAGTCGGCGTCAATCCCGTCCGCACGGTATTCAAACGTGGCCGGGTTGTGTTGGAGAACACTTGATTCGTTCACCAAGGAAACGAACACCATGCCGAACCAGTTAATCGAGTGCGTCCCGAATTTCAGCGAGGGGCGCGACATGGCCGTCATCAAGCAGATCACCGACCAGGTCGAGACCGTCGAGGGCGTCATGCTCCTGGACGTGGACCCCGGCAAGGCCACCAACCGCACCGTCGTCACCTTCGTCGGCCCGCCGGAGCAGGTGCTGGAGGCTGCCGTTCGGGCAGTCCGCAAGGCGTCCGAACTGATCGACATGCGGCAGCACAAGGGCGAGCACCCGCGCTTCGGGGCGACGGACGTCTGCCCCCTCGTGCCGGTGGCGAACATCACGATGGAGGAGACGGTCGAATATGCCCGGAAGCTGGGCAAGCGGCTGGGCGACGAACTGGGCGTCACCGTCTATTGCTATGAGAACGCGGCCTTCAAGCCCGAATGGCGAAACCTGGCGACCGTCCGGGCTGGCGAGTACGAGGGCTTGAAAGACAAGCTGGCCAGGCCGGAGTGGAAGCCGGACTTCGGCCCGGCGGAGTTCAACCCGAAGACGGGGGCCACCGCCGTGGGGGCGAGAGATTTCCTCGTCGCCTACAACGTCAACCTGAACACGACCTCCACCCGCCGGGCGAACGCCGTCGCCTTCGACATTCGCGAGAAGGGCCGCGAGAAGCGCGACCCCGCCACGAACCAGCTCGTCAAGGACGAGAAGGGCAACACTGTCTGGATTCCCGGCACGCTGAAGGCCTGCAAGGCCATCGGTTGGTACATCGAGGAGTACGGCGTCGCCCAGATATCCATCAACCTGACCAACATCGGCATCACGCCGGTCCACGTGGCCTTCGACGAGGCGTGCAAGAAGGCCGGCGAGCGGGGCATCCGCGTGACTGGCTCCGAACTCGTCGGCATGATCCCCTTGCGGGCCATGCTCGACGCCGGGCGATACTTCCTCCGCAAGCAGCACCGCTCGACGGGCGTCTCCGACAAGGAGCTCATCAAGATCGCGGTCAAGTCGCTGGGGCTCGGCGATCTCGCCCCGTTCAAGCCCGAGGAGAAGATCATCGAGTACGCCATCGCCGCTCGTCAGGGCAAGAAGCGGAAGCTGCTGGTCGAGATGCCGCTCGCCGGTTTCGTGGAGGAGACGGCGTCGGAATCGCCGGCCCCCGGCGGCGGGTCGGTCGCGGCGTCGATGGGGGCATTGGGGGCGGCGTTGGCGACGATGGTGGCGAATCTCTCGTCGCACAAGCGCGGCTGGGACGCCCGCTGGGAGGAGTTCTCCAACTGGGCCGACAAGGGCAAGGGTTATTACGTCGAGCTGCTGCGATTGATCGACGACGACACCGCCGCGTTCAACAAGGTGATGGACGCGATGGGCCTGCCCAAGGGCACGGACGCGGAGAAGGCCGAGCGGACGCGAGCCATCCAGGCGGCGACCAAGGGAGCGATCGAGATTCCGCTGCGTGTCATGGAGGTGGCCCTGGCGTCGATGGAGGTCGCCAAGGCGATGGCCGAGATCGGCATGGAGGCGAGCGCCTCGGATGCCGGCGTGGCGGCGCTGTGCGCCCGCTCGGCGGTGATGGGCGCCCATCTGAACGTGCGAATCAACTGCCCGAGCCTGACCGACAAGACCTACGTAAGCGAAGTGATAAGCTAAGCGGCAGACCTGGAGCGGCAGGCGTTGGGGATGGAGCGCGAATTCGTCGACACCGGGTCCGGCACGTTCATGTCGTGGGGGGTTCGCCCGCCAAGGCCGTCGCCAGTGGCGTGGGTGGCCCAAATCTTCAGACTTGGGGCATTGATTTCGTAGAGCGGCGGATTGTGCCAAATGCGGAGGCCAGCGATCGGAGCGAGCAAATCCATCCCCCAGGTTCTGAGAACCTGGACAAGCGATAACGGACAGCCCGGTCAGGGCGGCAGAATCTAGCCCACGGCGCGAGCCGACGGTATCCGCACAAGTCCATGCCTGGCATTGTGCAGCAGCTCGTTGTCAAGCTGGACGCTCTGCGGCCCCGGAGGGGCCGAGGATCGTAGCCACGGGCAAGCGGAGCGCAGCCCGTGGGCCGCCGCACTCGCGTCGCCATCCCGCCCCGGCAGGGGCGGAGGAGTGCCACAGCCTCGGCCATCGTCTACCTCCGCCGCCCCTTCAGGGCGGAACGTGCAAGAACCACCGCGAGTCCACGGGTTCCGTCCACCTGCGGCGGACTCCACCCGTGGCTACGGTCCCTCGCCCCATCCGGGGCGGGTCGAACGGACTTGCGTAGATACTATTGGCGCGAGCCGTGGGCGAATACCTTTCGCCGCTACGCGGCTGGGTTGCGGGCCGGTGCGAATGCATTTGCAGACCTGCGGCCGCGGCGGCATCATCCATTCGGCGAGTTCACGAAACGTCGCTTGTGTTGAGGGGAGGAAGCGGCCTATGACGGGTCAAGACTTCAATGTCGTCAAACGCCTTCCGACCGTGGAGGAGTACCAAGCCCTTCGGCGAGCTGTGGGGTGGGCGGAGGTGGACGCGCAGGCGGTCGCGAGAGGATTGGCGAACAGCCTCTTCTCGGTTTGCGTGGTCTGCGGGGAACACCGGAGCGAGGGGGACGCGGGTTCGCAGGCGGATGACTCGGCGGGAGCTTCGACATCCCGACTTCGCGAATACGACTCGGCGGGAGCTTCGCCCTCCCAACTCCATCAACACGACTCAGCGGGAGCTTCGCCGGCCGCGCGAGGGTGCGGGCCGCTACTCGGCTCGGCGGGCGCCTCGACATCCCGACCTTCTGGACACGGCAACGTCATCGGCTGCGGGCGCGTCGTCGGGGACGGCGGCATTTACTTCTACGTCCAGGACGTGATGGTCCTGCCGGCCTATCAGAAGCAAGGGCTCGGCCGCCGGATCATGGATGCGATCATGGCCTACATCGCCGCCCATGCCAGGTCGAACTCGTTCATCGGCCTGATGGCCGCGGACGGCGTCGCGCCCTTCTACTATCGCTATGGCTTCGGCGAGCGACCGCCCAACCGTCCCGGCATGTTCCGCATGTGGAAAGCACGGGGGGGATAGTTTGGCAGGGTCCGCTCTGCGGACCGGAAAGCCGAGACGCGGCACAAGCGAGTCGGTCCGCGCAGCGGACCCAGCCAGCCCGTGGCAAAAGGGGACGGGCGCCTCGTGGGCCGTCATTACTCCTCAGACGACGACGCCTCTTCTTGGCCCGATGTCCGCGGCGTCGGAGGGGGCGCATGGCTTGCGCTCCGCTCGCGGATCGCAGCCGCCTTCGCGGCGAACTCCTCGGCCTTGTCGGCCTGGTTCATCCGGCGAAGCACGCTGCTCAGCCCCTCATATCCCTCGGCACTGTTTGGCTTCAACCGGCACAGCGCCTCGAACCCTCGTTCCGCTCCGGCGTAGTCGCTCGCCTTGAAGCACGCTTCAGCCAGGCGACGATGGGTCTTGAGGTGGTATGGATCGGCTTGGATGGATTTGAGATACCAAGCCGCTGCTTGGTCGAAACGCCCCTCTCTTGCGTGAAGATCCCCCAGCCGCCGAGGGACGGCCGGCTCGTGCGGCACGAGCTTGGCCAGGGCGGTCTGTTCTCGGATGGCGTCGGCGGGCCGATCTTGTTCGAGATAGACGGCCACCAGGCGGCGATACGGATCAGGATCAGCCGGAAAGCGATGCTGATACGTTTTCAGCCGGTCGATGGCCGCCGGCCAGTTGCGATGGGCCTGCTCAACGTAGCCGAGATACTTGATCGCGGCGGGATTCTGCGGGTCGAGCCGGATAAGCCGCCGCAGATACGGCTCGGCGCACTTGATCAATTCCTCTCGCTTCTTCGTATCCCGCTCACCCAGCATTTGTTGGATGAAAGCGTGGCTGATGACCTCGAGGGCAACGGGTTGATCCTCGTCCTGCTCAAGGGCCTCCCGGGCCGCTTTCTTTGCCTTGCCAAGCTCGCCGGCTTGCAGCCACGCAAGAGCCAGGCGGGCCAATAGGACGGGGTCATCCGGATTGTCTCTGAGCTCGGCCTCGACCCTCTCGCGGTCCTCAGCGGGTTGCGAAGTCGGCAGCCCCCACGATGCCGCCTGCTCCGCCGCCCAGGTCCCAAACTCTTGGTCGAAGACCGTCGTTTCGCACTTCAGGACTTCACTGAACACCTGCTCCAGCATCTTTCCAGCCCGCACGACCTCCAGCATGTCCAAGAGTGCCTGCCGGCCGTATCGCTCCTCGATGTATTCGACCATCCACTCGCTTTGGGCATAGGCCAGCCCCACGCCGCCGGGTTGACGGGGCCGCACGAACGCCCAATCGATGTCCTTCACGGCGGTGAGTCGGCGCTCGCGGCTTGTTTCGGCCAGCAGGAGCATGGTCGTCCACGGCCTGGGCCGGTTCTCCGCGCGCTGGGCGAGTCCCTCGGTGAACCACCGGGTGATACGGTTCTCCGTCGCCGCCATGCTGACGGTATGGGCGTATTCGTGGCGAAGCACCTCGACCCAGTTGTAAGCCCCGAAGGGCGCGATCTGCCGCCGCGGGGCGCACAAGGCAATCACCCGGCCGGAGCAGGCGCCGATGGTGGAGATGAACGGCCGCCCGCCGATGCGAAGGCTGAAACCCATGTGGTCAGGAAACACCTCGACTATGGTGGGCTTGAGGGGGCGAAACCCGATGCTCTCGCAAATTTCGGGGTGCATCGCCTCCAAGGCTTCGGCGAAATACGGGGCGATCACGCCGTCGGCCTCTTCGTCATACCGGATGATGAAGTGCCCCGTCTCTCGCCGGGCGAACTTATCCAGCCGGTCCAGGAGGCCCAGGATTTCGTGCGTCCGGGCGTCGAAGCTGTCGATGGCGAAGGCGGCGTCCAGCGTAGACCTCGCCAGGTCCTCCTCGCCGATCTCCAGGTAGAGTTGGCCAAGCTCCACGCGTGGAGCCGGCCATGTCGGGGCAAACTCAATCGCTTTCTCCAGATGCGGTCTGGCATCCTCGAACTGCCTGCCGGCGCAGAGCCACACGCCGAGGGCGTGGTGCAGCATCGCCGGCCGTGGGGTGATCTTCTCGATCTGCTCCTGGGTGATCCGCGACGCCTCCGCGTTCCCCATCCTCAACTGGGCCGCGGCGAGCACGGCCAAGGCTTCGATGGAATCGGGGTTCGTCTGCAAGGCTCGCCGCGCAATCAAGGCGGCATCGCCGTAACGGCCCTCCTGCATCCTCAGGTCCGCCAACAACAGCAGGGCCGGTAGGAAGTTGGGGTTGATCTCCAAGGCCGTCTCGCCGGCCTGCTGGGCCAGATCGAAGTTCCAGCCGTCGAGGGCGATTCGGCCGAATCCGACGTGCACGCCCGGCACCCTTGGGTTCTGCCGGCAGATGGCCTCGAAATCAAACCTTGCCTCCCCAAGGTTGTGCTTTTCAAGCAGGAGCTCCGCGGCCGCGAGCCGCCCCGGCCAGTACGCCGGATCGAGGACGTCGAAGGCCTCCTGGTAAACCTCGGTCAAGACGTGCTTCGTGCGTTGCGTTAGATTCGGATGCCGCCTCAACACCGATATGCGGTAAAAACCCCGCCCCACGAATATCAACTCCTCGGGCGTCTCGGGCAGCGCCCCCTCGGTCATCAACTCTTCGAACGGTTCATAGGTTTCGACCGCTTCTCGATCGCGTCCGAGATACTCGTACAACGAGCCGAGCTGCCAACGCGCCCGACAATGTCCGGGGGTGATATCGAGGGCCTTGCGGTTGTGTTCCAGGGCCTCGGCGTATCGACCCACCTCGACCAGCAGGGCCGCCAGGGCGGCGTGCCAATCGGCGGCGTCGCGCCCCAAATCTCGGATTGCCTCCAGCCGGGCGACACCGTCGGCATACGTTCCGCGAAGCGAGTCGATCTCCGCCCGGCCGACCGCCGCGGCGACGGCCGTGTCCGTTTGCGCCAGTAGTTGATCGTAGATGTCGACGGCCGCGTCGTATTCGCCTCGGAGGAAGCAATCTCGCGCCGCCGAGAGCGAGGCGGCAGGCTGCGTCTCGGGCGGGGGGTCGCCCGCCGGGGCGACTGCGACGACTACAACGACAGCACACAACAATCGCATCATGAGAGCCTGCTCGCTGCCGGCTTAATGGGCGAAGGTCATCGGCTCAGTCTCCGGTCCTTCCGCGCGGCGAAACACCGCAAGGAGATAGTGTAAGCCTGGATGGGCATGGTGAAAGACTCGCTCGGCTCCAAGCCGCTCGTACTGTTCAGGGCAAATGCCGGGCTTACCGCCACCAAGCCGGCCGCAGCGATGCCGCTGAGTCTCGGGGCGGCCGATCGTGGGGAATTCCAAGGGGTGAGCAATCGGCAGAAAGCAAGAACGAGCAACAGGCTGACGGCGCCGCTGGCGATCCCGATCGTCTTGGCTGCCAGCGGCAGTGCTGCCTGGCCGCCGAAAGCAAAGCAGGGGACCAGCAGCAGCATCAACAGAAAGTTGGAGTAGCCCTCGACATGCTCGCCCACATTGAAGTAAGGTCCATGTCCTGTCGCCCAGAACCGGCTGTAGCGGAAGGTGATGTAAGCGTCATCGTTAACGTAGTGAATGAAGTAGGCGGCGTGAAACAGGTAGGCGGCCAAAACCGCGAGGGCGCAGATGACAAGAATGGCTTTGGAGCCGTTCCTGCTTCCGTGCTGCACAGGAGGAGATGGCGCCGCCATCGGTTCGTCGCCCATTTGAGTTCCCGGTCCTCAGCCCGTTGAACTCACGAGTATACTGCGTCCACCGCTCTGTCGATTTCAGCGCGGAGTGCCCGGGCCTGCTCTCGCAGTCGGTCGGCCCTGGCCTTGAACTCCGCCCGCTTGCCGGGATCGGAAATATTGGGCAGGTTGATCATGACGTTCAACCTCGCTCCTTCCAGGGCCGCGTGAGCGGCGAACGCGGCCACGCCCGCGTCGGAGCGGCAACTTGCCTTTGACCGCTCCCACCCCTGGCGGGCCAGACGCATGACCTCGAGGGCCAAGGCCATCGTATCCAGCGGCACGGTCGTGGCCCCCGCGAGGGCTGCCTGCCTCCGGGTCTCTTTGCTCGGGTCGTCCTCCGGCAGCTTCCAGCTTGCCACCACCGCGTTGAAGCTGTCGATGTCCGCGGCCACCAGACCGTGGAGCTGGGCCAGAAGGGCGTCGGCCTGCTCAATGGTGTCGTGCAGCGGGCCAGGCTCGCCGCTCTTCTTGTCGTTCAACCGACCGACCATGCCGCACAGGGCCGCCCCCAAGGCCCCGGCATAGGCGCTGGCGCTCCCGCCGCCGGGGGTCGGAGCCCGAGAGGCCAGGTCCTCCAGAAAACCGGCCGCCGTGTCCGCCTCCAACATCGCCATCTCGATAATTTGCTCAGGCCGGCTTCGCTCCATCTGCATATAGAACGCCGCCGCATCGCTGATCGCCGCCATCGGCGCCAGACCCACCGCCTCGCTGCTCAGGATGCCGATGCCGTAGCGTGCGGCTTCACGCTTGATCGCTTCAAAGACACGGTGGATGGGCGTCTTGGTCGGGTTGGTCAAGCTGACGGCCACCTGCACGCAGTTTCGCTCCTTGCTCTCATAGGGCTCGGCCTTGCAGAAGGCATAGCCGCCGCTCGAACCTCGAATCGCCTTGGCGATGAGCCGGGCGATCTCCATCTTCGTCGTGCCAAGATAAACGTTGAAAGCGACCAGGAAATCGCGGGCGGCTACCGCCGTGGCCCCGGCAGTGGGATGAAGGCGGCCGGGACCGAAATCCGGCGTCTTCTCGGGAGTAGTCCCGATGACCTGGCGGAGTTCCTCGAAGCCGCGGCCGCGGATGTGGGACAGGTTTTGCCTCGCCAGCACGGTCGCGGCGCAGTCGTAAAGGAAGGTCGGAATCGCCAGCCGTTCGGCGATTTCCCTGGCCACGCGGCGGGCGAGCAGCACGCACTCCTCCATGCTGACGCCCCGCAGTGGGACGAAGGGGATCACGTCGGTCGCTCCGATACGAGGATAGTCGCCGCGGTGCTGGCTGAGATCGATCCGTTGCATCGCCTTGGCGCAGGCGGCAACGGCCGCCTTCCCGCAGGCTTCGGGCGAGCCGATCATGGTGACCACCGCCCGATTCCGCTCGCCATCCATCTCACTACCCAACAGCCGGACACCGGGCACGGCGGCGATTTCGGCACAAATCTGATCTATGACCTCCGGCCGCCGCCCCTCGCTGAAATTCGGTACGCACTCCACGATATGAGCCATTCAAGCCATCCCTTTCGATCGCGGCTTACCCCGCCGGACCCCCGGACCGGCCGCATTCAACGATCAAACGCTGGAGGATAACATGATTCACTCCCCGATGCGATGCAAGCTCGGCAGGCCCGCGCCGGCACGGAAAACCACGGCCGTCTCCTCCGCGCGATGTTGCCTTCGGGAAGATCCGCCGATAGACTATGGTGGAGAAACGATCACCTGGCGGAGCGGGGCAGGCCCCTTGGGTCGGCCATCGCCCTGCCGGTGGGGAAGAACGAATGCAGAGAGCAGCGGCTCGGAATTCTCTTCCGACCGATCATGCTCTTTGCACCCTGTCAATCGCGAAGCCAGTGGGGCTTCTCTGGGGCCCACGGATGCTCAGCCGGCGGCCGGGCGTCCGTGGGCTCTTGGTTGACAGGTCCCGTCGTGAACCCCACGATTATCCCTCGTGAACACAAGCAGATTCCTGCTCGCCGCCGTTGCCGGGTTCGTCCTGTTTGTGGCGGCCTTGTCTTTCTACATGTCGGGAGACGCGGTACCGGCGCCCCCTGGCCCGATTCCTGCCGCGACGGCCGGAGCGGCCGAAGAGGATGTAGACTCGCCCCGGACCTCGATGCGGGAGGAGTTCGCGCTGCTGCGAAGGACTCGCGAAGAAGCGCGTGAGCGGCAGATTCTCGCCGACCAGACGCCGCCTCGCCGGCGTCAACGCCCGTCTCCGTGGCGACAGCAGCTCGAACGGATGGGCGAGCAACTGGATGAAGCGGCGGCGCGGTGGCGGAGCAATCTCGCGGACGCCGCGACGGCGAAACTCCTGGCGGGGGCGGCCGAGATGCAGTCGGGCCAGCCGGCAGCCGCCGTGGAGCAGTTCGACCGGGTTCTGGCCAAAGCGCCCACCGACGTGACGGCGTTGTCGGCGAAGGCGGCCGCCCTTGTGGCCGCGAAACGCTTCGTCGAGGCGGCGGAGGTATATGCCGAGCTGGTGCGGCTGGCGCCCGAAGACGCGGCCGCCGGATACAACTACGGCGTCGTGCTCTATCGGCTGGGGCGATATGGCGAGGCTGCCGATCAGTTCAGCAGGGTTGTGCGGGTCGATCGCCGGCACGCGCCGGCATGGTACAACCTGGCGACGCTGGCCCAGCGGGCAGGCCGCCTGGCCGAGGCCCGGGATGCATGGCGAGCCTTCCTGGAGCTACGGCCGGAGGTTGCCAGCGGATGGTTCAACCTCGGTGTGGTGTGGATGGACTTCGACGAGCCGATGGAAGCGGCGGCATGCTTCTCCCTGGCGGCGGACCTGAAGCCCGGCGATCGGGACGGCCACCTGAATCTGGGCCTCGCCTACGCAGCGGCGGGGCATTGGACGGCGGCCTTGGAGGCGATGAACCGCGCCGACGCCGTGTCGCCGTGCGACCCTTTGGTGATGGGCTGCCTGGCCCAACTGCACGCGGCACTGGCCGAACTGGGGGGGCCTGGTGCAGGGGCGCATCGCCGGCTCGCCCTGGAACTCCAATCGGACCTGGCCGACGAGAGATAGACCGTGGGCGGCTCAGTCGCTCTTGCCGGCGCGATCTATGACCAGCAGTCTGACCTGACGCTTTTCCTCTTCGAGTCGCAGGCCCAGTTTGTTCAAGGCCTGCTTGGCAGCCGCGATGTCACCGGGTCGGTATTGGATGGTGACGTCAAAACGGCCGCTGATTTCTGTTTCATCGACGATTGGAACGCCGAAGGAACTCTCCAAGGCGGCGGCAAAGCCGGCCATGTCCACGCCGTAGCAGTAGAGCAATCCGTCAGCAAGGGCGATGTGACCGGCTCTGTCGCTCCGCTTCTGGCCGTCCCTGCCTTTCCCTTGTTTTCGACTCTCTCCTGCCTTATCGAGTCCCAATGGTACGCTTTCGTCCCTCGTAAGGACCAAGCAAGGCACGCTGCGCCTTTGCCATGTCACGCTGAGATCGAAGGCGCTGTCCAGGGCTTCCTGCAGCATGGCGTAGATCGCCTGCTCATGTCCCTTGGGCACGATCAGCGAGACGCGGTAACGGTCATTTGACGGCGGAAGCCTGGAGACCACGCGGCCCAACTCGGCACGATAGGCCGTTGCCACCAGGTACGGCAAAGGTAGCGCCCGGGCAGTCAATCGCCGGTTGCTCTTGTCCAAACTGAAGCGAGCCTGTTGCGGCGGCGAATGACAGGGGGCGATCGCGATCTGGAGAATCGGCTCCGGTTCCTCCTTGTCCTTGCCGGGCTTCCACTGGACCTTGACGGGCTTGCCCACCTTGAGCGGCAGGTTGACGGCCTTGTCTGCAAGGAGGTCCTTGATGGCTGCTTCGGTCAGGTCCTCGGGTTTCACCATCGCCGCCACGCGTCCTTGTTTGTCGATGACGACTACATGGGGAACCGGGCTGGCGCTGTAGGCGCCGAATATCCACAGGTCTCGGTCAATGGCGATCCAGCCCTCGATGGGAGTGATGTCGGCGAATTTCCGGGCGGTGTCGGCGTCAACCGAGGTGATGGCGACGAGTTGCACCGGCTTGCCCTTGAACTGCTTGATCAGCTTGTTGAGCGGCCCAAGTGCATCGATGCACGGCTTGGCGTGAGGCCCCCAGAAGTACAGAATCACGACTTTGCCCTGGAGCTCGTCGAGCGTTGCCCGGGTGCCTTGAGGAGCCTGGAGCAGCGCGTCGAAGCCCAGTCCGGGGGCCGGCTCGCCGATCTTCAATTGTGGTCCTTCCTGGCGTGCAAGGACGGGGATGCAGAGTGCGAGCACAACCAAGGCAGCCAACATCCGATTGTTCACGGTTTGCTCCTTCATGTTCGCGTGCCCAGGCGTGGCACACAGGAGGCGATTGTACCGTGTCAGGAGAAGAACGAGAAACACGGGGGGCCGTTCCGGCAGGCCGGGCCTGAACTTCTTGGCTGGTTTGTCGAGACACCCGAGTGATCGATGGCCGACGGCAATTCGCTTTACCGAGAAGGAACCTTCGCGCCGCTCGCCTCCGGCGCGAGCACGCGCCCGGAACGCAATTGCAGCAACATCCGCAGTACGTGATACAGCAGGCCGGCCGACAGTATCAGCACGACGACGTCGGTCACCAGCAGGGCGAGCATGGAGCCCGCGTTGGGAATGTACTTCAAGAACAGCAGCCGGACGAGCATGGTCAGGGTGGTGATCAACATGAACGCCGCAGGGATCAGGGTGTAGAGGGCCTTTCGGCCGCGTTGCAGCAACCAGATCGACGCAACGGTCAGACCCATGCCGGCGAGTAATTGATTGCCGGACGCGAAGATCGACCAGATCGCCCGCACGCCGCCCTGGTAGGCCATGATCATCATGAGAGTCACGGCCAGGGCGGTGTTGAACCAGGGCAGGCGCAAAACGCTCAAAGCCGTTCGGAAGACCCCGCTGGTCTGCGCCACCTGCCGGGGGGCCAGGAGATCCGCCCTGTAGGCCAGGGCGGCGCCGTCCGCCGGAATGCCGCCCGTCCCGGCCGGCGTCGGCGTGGGCTCGCTGAAAGCCGCCGCCGCTTCCACGAAGACATCGTACTTTTCGAAGACTGCCGCCCAGGCCTCCTCGAAGAGATAGCGGTTCAAGCGGATGGCTGTGTCCAGCGTGGTGATGACGAAGCCCTCCAGCAGCAGCATGCCGAAGATCGTCCCCCAGACGGCGGGGACTCCCAGGCCGAGGCCGACCGTGTTGCCCATCGCCAGGGAGAAGCCGAGGTTGACGTTTGCCTGGCCCGCGGCGGGATAGCAGATCTCGAGGTACCGCCCGTGCGAGAGACCGATGGAGATCGCACAAACCACGCACACGGCCAGAACGCTCTCGAGGATCATCCCCCAATAGCCGACTTGCCGGGCGGCCTTCTCGGTCTTGAGTTGTTTGCACGTCGTTCCGCCGGCGCACAGGCTGTGAAAGCCGCTGCACGCCCCGCAGGCAATGGTGATGAAGAGAGCGGGCCAGACCCAGTCCTTGGTGACGGCCATGCCTTGGGCGATGGAGGAGAACTCGAAGTTCATGGGCACGCCGCGCAGGCCGGCCCCGACCAGCGAGAGAAACAGGATCGTGATGCCGGCGTAGAGCAGGTGTACGTTGATGAAGTCACGCGATTGAAGGAAGAGCCATACGGGCAGCCCCGCCGCCAGCAGCGTGTAGATACCGATGCACCACATCCATACGTTGAGGTCGGCGCGGACCGGCCAGCGCACGCCGATCGTCACGCTGACACAGCAGATGAGCACCGCCAGCAGCGAACAAAACCAGACGTTGACGTTGCGCTTGATGTACAACCAGCCCAACAAGGGGGCGCACAGAGTGATGACGATCACGCTGGTGCTGGCGATGCCGCCGATGCGGACCTTGGTGACGCCGTCCTCGACGAACTCGTGGTGGGCCAGAACATGGTCGCCCCCTGACAAGCCCAACTCCGTGGCGGTGGCCACGTTGGCCAGGGCCTGGGCGCTGATGAGCAGGAAGACCGCCGTCACCAACGCCAACAGGGCGATGATGATGAAGATGTACATCAGGAAGGCCGATCGGCCGAGCGTTCGGCGGGTGACCACGGCCAGGCTCCGCCCGCCTTCGCGCATGGCGATCAGCGTGGCGCAATAGTCGTGGACGGCGCCGATGAAGATGCCGCCGAAGACGATCCACAAGACCGCCGGCAGCCATCCGAAGCACATTGCCAGCAGCGGACCGATGATCGGGCCGGCGCCCGCGATGCTGGCATAGTGGTGAGCGAAGACGACGGGGGTGGGCGTGGGCACGAAGTCCCTTCCGTCGTTGAACCGCGTCGCCGGCGTCGGCCGCGCCACGTCCTCCCCCAACACGCGCGATATGATCCGGCTGTAGAACCGACCGCCAATGCCCAAGGCCGCAAGACAGCAACAGAAGACGAGAAGGACCGTCATGTTTCCAGTCTCCGCAGGGAGTCCTCGATGGGGGGCTGCCTGGCGGGAGCTTAGTTTCCTCGCGCGATGCGCTCAAGCGTGCAGCAGCTTCCGGGGTCTCCAGGCACGAGAACCCTAATTTGGCTTCGGCCAACTGCGAGACGCGCCTTAATTCGCCCGGCAGCGTCAACGGACAAACACGAGCCGCGGAGATGCCTTTGAGAGTTTGTCACTCCGCGATCTCACGGTCCCGCCTGCTTTCCGGCGATGGCCGGCGCCCGGGGTGTGACTGGCACGGCCGTGGCAATTGTCATCCGACGCCGACCGCAGTATAGTGTCTCAATCGAAGAGCGCGAAACGGCGTTTGGCGCGCCAATTGCTATCCGCAATGGCAAGAGCGCTGCCCGCTTGGCGGCGGCGTAGGGAAGCATCGCAGCCATCCACTGTTCCCACACCCACGGATGAATTTCTCGCATGGGAGTTACCCGCATGGAGACTATGAAGGCGGTCGTCAAGACGAAACCGGAACTCGGAGCCGAATACCAGGACAAGCCCATGCCCAAGCCGCGGCCCGATTGGGTCGTGGTCAAGGTCCGGGCCACCAGCATCTGCGGCACCGACGTACACATATACAAGTGGGATCCCTGGGCCAACGGCCGGATCGGGACCAAGGCCCTGCCGCAAATCCTGGGGCATGAGGTGGCGGGCGAGGTGGTCGAGGTCGGCCCGCACTGCAAGCGGATCAAGGTCGGCGACTATATCTCCGCCGAGACGCATATTTACGACCCCGGCGATCTGACGAGCATGTTGGGGGCCTTCCACGTCGGCAAGAACATGAAGATCCTCGGCGTGGACTTCGACGGCTGCTTCGCCGAGTACTTCGCCCTGCCGGAGTCGATTTGCTGGCCGAACGATCCGGCCATCCCGCCGGAGATCGCGACCATACAGGA
>CAYYBO010000057.1:0-7619 GCA_964470125.1 uncultured Planctomycetaceae bacterium
CCCCCTCCTTACTCAACGATCCTCCACCCGCTCGGTTCACGAATACCGGACTAGGTGGAAGGCCGAGGAACCGCGTTCGCAACGCCCGAGGGGAGGGTTTGACCGGCGGGTGGCTGCCCCTCCTGCCCGCGTGATTATACGTGTCCGTGTTTGGCTGCTTCAATGTTCTCGGGCCCAAAAGCAGCCCTATCATCGTATTTCGACGCAACCTACGAATCATCGGATGCCCCCGCGGAGCGACTTGACGTATGGAATTCCGTCCGCATCGGCGACGGGACGCGCCAGCCGCCGCGGCGGCAGCGACGCTCCGAGAATCGCGGGGCGGTCCCCAATCGGCGGACCCCGGTCAGGGCATCGGCAGGCTCAAAGCTTCCTCGATCGAGCCGCAGGTACGGAAGAGCTGCGTCAGGCGGGTCATTTCAAGCAGTTCCGCAATCGTCGGGGAGGGGCTGACCAGGCGCAGCTCACCCCGGTTACGTCGCGCGCGCAGGTACCCGGCCACGATCCCGCCCAATCCCGTTGACTCGATGAAATCCAACTTGGAGAGGTCCAGGACCAGGAGTGGCGTCGCAGGAGTCGCCAGGGCGATAAGGCTCTCTCCGACGCCGGACGCCACCTCCATCGTGCAGGAGCCCGCCAGTCGGACGACGGCGGCGCCGGGCCGTGTCTCAACGCTGATTGAGAAGGGCACATCCTGCGGACCGCGGCCTACTGAGGATGAGGTTGAAGTGTTCATGGCGTCTTGTTGAGAATCACCAGGCGGACGGCATTGCCCGTCTTGCTGTACTCGACGGAATCCAGGTAGGCCCGCATCAGCATGATGCCCCGGCCGTGCGGTCGGTCAATGTATTCCGGCTGGGTCGGGTCAGGAACTTTGTCCGGCTCGAAGCCCGGGCCCTCGTCGATCACTTCGATCTCGATCCGTTCCTGGTTTACCTGGTAGCGAATGGTGATGTTCTTGACCGGATCACGTTGATTGCCGTGCCGGAAGGCGTTGGTCATTGCCTCCTCCAGAGCCAGCTTGACGGCAAAGATGGCGTTCTCGGAATAGCCGCAAGCTTCGGCCTCGCCAAGGATGAGCCTCTCAGGCGTCTTGGCCGCGGCAAGATCGTTTGGAACGATGATTTCCTTCAAGTCCGGCAACCTTCGATCTCGAACCGATCTGCGCGTCTGCTGTTCCCAGCGGCGCCCCCGACGAGGCTGAACCGGCCCGCTCGCGGAGTCGGGGTCGCCCCGCGGTCCCTGGACGCCTTAGCGACCGACGCCGCCCGAGAAGGCCGCCCGTGCGTCATCGATGGTCGGCTGAATCTCAAACATCCTGTTGAGGCGGGTGATCTTGAAAACCTCCAGAATCTGGGGGTTGATGTCGCTCAGCATGAGCTTGCCGCTCTTGCCTTCAACCTTGTTCTTCAAGGTGATCAACATCCCCAGCGCCGCGCTCGACAGATGTTCCACGCTCTTGAAGGACAGCAGGACGTTGCCGCCGTTCTTGGCCTCGACGAGCTTCTCCAGTTCCTCTTGAATCTCCATGATGCATATCTCGTCGAGTATCTTGCGGTCGGCAAACTCGACGATGGATATGCCCTTGAAGTCGCGAATCTGTAATCTCGATGTTTGTTCGCCCATGCCGTTACTCCGCTCGTGGAAATACTCTGCCTCGATCAGCGACCGCCGGCTTGGTTGTGGCTGCGCCGCCCCGTGATCTTAGCGTCCGCCCCGCGCGCCGCCAAGCCCGCTTGGCGGCCTTCTTGCCGTACCGGCCGGCGGGCAGGGCGTTGCCCGCAGTCCTTGTCGCCGCCGCCGCGGGGACGGCTCCGAAACCGAGCCCGCAGCGTCTGTTGAGCTGGGCTGGTGCTCCTGCTCTCTCTCAGGCTGGGAAAGCCCGCCCCCCCTCATTCAATCGCCAGGGTCGCCAGGCGGCCCGGCGGTCGCACGACGCCCCGAAGCCTTCGAAGCCCTGCCGTTGCTTCCATCTCCCCGGATAGCACCGCCGCGTAGACCGCCAGCAGGCGGCCGACATCATCCCTCCGTTCGTGGAGCATCTCCACCCGAAAACGACCCAGGCCGATCCGGATCATCTCAGGGATGAGATTGACGGCGGTCTGGACCGCCGCGTTGAAAACGGTATTTCGCCCCATCCCGTCAACCAGCACGGAGTGGTCTTTGCCCCGGCGGTCCCGAAGCTGAAGCCGGCGGCTTTCACAAGGGCGGTCGCACGCCCGGCAGTCTGTCGCCCCCGACAGATTCGCTGCGTACAGACAATGCCGCGTATGGAACATCGGTACGTGCTGGTGCAGGACGACCTCCACGAAGGCGGACGGAACGTAGGCCAACATGTCCTTGAGCTGGCGCCAGCGCAGATCATAGCCGGGCGTCAGGCGTCGCACACCCTCGCGCGCGTACACAAAAGCCGCCACCTCGTTGGCCGTATTGAGCGATTGGTCCCCAACCAGTAGCAGGTCGGGATGCTCGCGCCGGAAATAGGCCAAGGCGCAAAGATTGCGAATCAGCACCCAATCAGGCGCAAGCGAGGCAATAGCTTCGAGCGCCCCGGCTTCTCCAGGCATCAGCACTCGTGGTGTGGCCAGAGCAATACGGCAGCCGGACGCTCGGCAACGTCGCACAGCGTCGGCCATCAGGCCTGTCTCCGTGAAATCGCCGCAGATCGCCGTGGCCACCCCAGCCCGGCTCGTCGAGGCCCAATCCAGAGTCGCCTGCAACTGCTCGGCGGTTCGAACCAGCACGTTCACCGACGTCTCCCGCTCGACGTCCGAGCTTCCAACAAGCCTCGGCCAGTCTTCGGCGAAGTATCGCCCCAGCTCCTCGCGGAGGGTGCTGAGGGCGTTGCCGTCGGCGACGCTGTGTCGACGCGCCGCCTCTCGCACATCCACAAGGGCCTTGACGCCCTGTCGCCGCAACTCGTTGAGGACGCTCTTGGGGGCCAGCACCGGGATGGACTCCGTGCGGCTACCCAGCTCAAGCAGCTCCACCGAGGTCAATTCGAACGGTGTGCCCCCCAGACGCCCAAACTGTTCACTGATGAGAGCGGTGGTTAGCGGATGCCGTTCAGCAGGTCGAAGCGGACCCTCCCACGAAACGACGGCATCATGACCGTTTTCGTCCGACAACTTAATTGTCAGGCTGCCTCCCGGGTGCCCCTCCACGCGGACGCTCAACGATGCCGCGCGGGGAATCGCCCCTCCTCCACGCCTGCGGACGAGGCCCCTGCGGAAGACGGGATCATCGGTCTTCCACACCTTGCTGCCGCTCCGCACGCTCGTGATGTCAACGTCGACGCGGTTGAAGGTTAACTCCACCACGGCTCCTGGGCCCGGCCCATTCATCCTGGATTCTCCAGATGCCGGTCTCACCGTGAAGACCCGGCCGCCTTGCTCCTGCTGCTCCGGGCGCCCCTGGTCGAATACAACGCCGTCCCCAGGTTTGAGTGCAACCTCTCGCCGGGCGGAGACGCTGCTGGTTGGTTTGCCGGGGCGTCGAACGCCTGGCCGCTTCTCCTCCGTGAGCGGGCGTTTCGAGGGACCGATTGCAGTTTCAACCAGAATGCCCCGGCGGGTCTTTCCAACGACAGTGCCGACGAACAGGCCTCGCTTCTTGGGAAAGCGGCCGTGAACCAGACGCTGGTTATCCACGCCGTCAAAGAAGCCGCAACTCTGTCCGCGAGAGAAGCTTAACTCCAGCTCCTCTTGCTCCCGAGACGAGGGGCTGAAGAGCTTGCCTCGCGCGGCTGCATCCAGCGCCTTCCGGTATACCTGCGATGATGCCGCGACGTACTGGGCGCTCTTCAGCCGCCCTTCAATCTTGAAGCCCGCAATACCCAATGAGACGAGATCACCAATCCGCTCCAGCGCGGACAGGTCTTGGGCGCTCAGCAGGTATTTCCTCCCGTCCGAGTCCCTCGCTTGTCCGTCGACCACCAGCTCATACGGCAAGCGGCAGGCTTGGGCACACAAGCCCCGGTTGGCGCTTCTTCCCCAGAGCGATTCGCTGGCCAGGCACTGTCCGCTGTATGAGATGCAGATTGCCCCGTGGACGAACGCTTCCAGCGGCATCGGCGTGACGCGGCGGATCCTCTCAATCTCCTGGGTGCTGAGCTCCCGCGCCAAAATTACCCGGCCGAAACCCAATGATCGCAGGAGTTCTATCCCCATCGCTTCGGTCTGGGTCATTTGCGTGGAGGCGTGTATCTCTAGTGTGGGTGCAAGCCTTCGAATCAGGCAGGCCAGGCCGAGGTCCTGCACGATGGCGGCGTCAGCGCCGGCCGCCGCGACGGCCATGGCATACTCTGCCGCGAGCGGCAATTCCTGCGAGAAGATCAGCGTGTTGAGGGCAACGTAGGCCTTGGCGTTGTGGTGGTGGATGCAGGCGATCACTCCGGGCAATTCGCCCTCCGTGAAGTTCGTCGCTCGCCTGCGGGCGTTGAAGTCGCCCAGCCCGAAATAGACCGCGTTCGCTCCGTTGGCCAAAGCAGCTCGCAGGCACTCCCAGTCGCCTGCCGGGGCGAGAAGCTCGGGCTGGACCATCCGACTCTGCCCCTCGCCCCCGGGATGTTTGACCTTCCTCACAGCCTGGCATCGTACACCAACGCCGCAGCCGCAACGACGGCGAAGCGACGCCCGCCACCTTGGTGAGCTTGCCCGCTGAGCACCACGTTGCCGTCATAGCCCCCCGGACCGACGGAAGTTGCAGGAACTCGATCCCAGAGCCCTTCATCAACAGGTCAAGCGCCCAGTCGGCGCCGGCCTTGGGCGTCGACTCCCGAAGCCACTCCAAGCGACAGCGAGTAGTTCGGCAATGTACTGCCGGCCGCCCTGCGGCCCTTGTTGCCATTGCCGCGACCCAGGCAAGAAGGGTATAGGCCTTATCTTGAAAAAGCGGCCCGCTCTTGGTAGGATCGAAGGGGTGTGTTGGATTAGGCAAGACGGGTGCAGGGGGGCGCACCGGGCTTTGGAGACCGACCGCCGAGCTCTCGTTGGTTGTTGCACGGCCGACCGCGTGGGGGGCACTATGGTGGTGGTCCCCAAGGCAGGGGATGCGGCGGGGCCGGTCAACCCGCGGCTCAGACCTACCTGACCAATCCGTCGTCCCGATGAGTAGATCGCGGCAGCGGCGAGCCTCGTTCAGTTCGCGGAAAGGAATCGCCATGATCGTTGCCTCTCGGCCTCTCGTTCTCCTTCTAGGCTTCGCGTTCTTCTTCTCAACTGCTTCTCAGGTGTTTGGTGATCCCCCCAGTTCATACGATCTTCGCAGCGTGGGCGGAAAGAATTACGTGACCTCGGTGAAGAGCCAGCAAGGCGGTACCTGTTGGACGCATGGCATTATGGCCGCGATGGAGGGCAACCTCCTCATGACCGGCAACTGGGCGGCCGCCGGCGAGAGCGGGCAGCCCAATCTTGCGGAATACCACCTCGATTGGTGGAACGGCTTCAACCAGCACAACAACGACGACGTCGATCCGCCTACCGGCACCGGCCTGGTCGTCCACCAGGGCGGCGATTACCTGGTGGGGTCCGCTTACCTGACCAGGGGCGAGGGCGCAGTTCGCGACGTGGACGGGCAGTCCTATGCCACCCCGCCGGCCAGGTATCTGCCCAGTTACCACATCTACTATCCGCGGCACATCGAGTGGTACGTGGCCGGGGCTGACCTAAGTAACATCAACACCATCAAAAACGCCATCATGACCAAGGGCGTTGTCGGCACTTGTTTGTTTTCCTCCGAGGCCCTGATAACGCCGGTCACCTTCACGCACTACCAGCCGCCTGATAACAACAACCCGCCCAATCACGCCGTGGCCATCGTCGGCTGGAACAACAGCAAGGCCACCCAAGCCCCATTGCCCGGCGCCTGGCTCTGCAAGAACAGTTGGGGCAGCGGTTGGGGCCTCTCCGGGTATTTCTGGATTTCCTACTACGACAAGCACTGCTGCCAGCACCCGCAGATGGGCGCCGTTTCCTACCAGGACGCGGAGCGTTTCAATTACCGGCGCGTCTTTTACCACGACTATCACGGCTGGCGGGCCACCATGAGTTCCGCCTCTCAGGCGTTCAGCCGATTCACCTCCGTTGACAACGAGCGGATTTCCTCGATCAGCTTCTATACCGCCGCCGACAACGTCGACTACACGGTGCAGGTATTCAACCGCTTCGAGGGCGGGCAGCTTCTCGACTTGCGAGCCGCCAAGAGCGGTACAATCGCCCGCCTGGGCTATCACACCGTCAATCTTGACGCCCCCGTGGCTTTGCTGCCGCAGGCTGATTTCTACGTGTACGTCTCCCTCTCTCAGGGCGGGCACGCCTACGACTGCACCTCCGACATCCCCGTCTTGCTCGGTGACTCCTACCGAGTGATGGTGCCGTCCACCGCCGGCCCCGACGAAAGCTACTACTGGAACGGCTCGTTCTGGCGGGATTTGTACACCTACAACAACTCCGCCAACTTCTGCATCAAGGCTTTCACTATCCCCGCCGATCCCGCCGACTGCGATGGCAACGGCCAGCCGGACAGCCAGCAAATCGCCGCTGATCCTTCGCTCGACTGCAACTACAACGGCGTTCTGGACCCTTGCGAGGTCGGGGGCAACAAGGACTGCAACGGCTCCGGTCTGCCGGACCTCTGCGACATCTATAACGGCACGAGCCCTGACTGCCAGCCCAATGGCACTCCCGATGAATGCGATATCGCCTCGGGAGCCGTCCCCGATCGCAACGACGACGGCATTCCCGACGATTGCCAGCCGGACAGCACCCCTCCGACGCCCAATCCCATGCAGTTTGAACAGCCCGGCGGCGTTCCCACTCCCATCAGTACCTCACAGATCGTGATGACCGCCGTCCAGGCCGTCGATGCATTCGGCCCCGTCGAGTATTACTTCTCTGCCACCGGCAGCGGCAGTTCCTCCAGCGAATGGCAGGCCTCGCGCTCCTTTGCCAGCACGAATCTCGCGACCAACCGTAATTATGCCTACAAGGTCAAGGCCCGCGACCTATCCTTGAGTCTGAACGAAACCCAATACTCCGCAGTTGTCGCCGCCGCCACCTTCATCGAGACGCCGGTCGGCCTGTCCTTTGGCGATGTCACCGAGACATCCGTTCAGCTCACCGCTCTGGACACCTTCACCCGGCTTACCGCCAGCTCTTCGGGTCTATACTTCGAAGTGCTCGATCCGGGCGACAACCCCGTCGGCGGCAGCCAGGCCAACACCTGGGTGCAGACACAGACCATCACCGCTGTCGGCCTGACCTCGGGCGTGGCCTACCGCTTCAGGGTCAAGGCTCGCAACTACTACGGCCAGAACATCACTCCCTGGTACCCTGCTTCCGGCCATGTCAGCCAGAGCACCGTCGCCCCCTGCATCCTTCTGGGTGACATGAATGCTGACGGCGTGCTCAACGGCCTGGACATCGAAGGCTTCATCAGGGCCAAGCTCGGTGCCGGCATGCTGCCCGGCGAAAACGCCGCTTGCGCCGTCTACGGTGGCACGCTGGAAGAGGACATCGCCGACTTCGTGGCCGACTTGCTGGCACCCAAGTAGAGCCGCCCGGTTTGTTCACGGCTGGACAACGCCGGAAGAAGGCAGGCACCCGGAAGATCGGACCTAT
>CAYYBO010000057.1:7629-15958 GCA_964470125.1 uncultured Planctomycetaceae bacterium
AGCACGAACGTGTGCTCCGGACGGCGGGCAAGGCATTCCGGAGGGTGGTCGACAAGTGCCGCAAGCCTGCACCCTCCTCCTCTGGCCCGCCTTGCTCCCGCGGGCCTTGGCGCCGCTGAGCGAGGAATCAGATTGCATGTCATTTTTGTCTCTGAGCCGGAATCGCGTGTCCGGCACGGGAGATAACAATGCGATGCGTCTCCTTCGCCGTTTGTGCGCTCGTCCTCCTCAGTTCATCGCTTGCACGGGGTGACGACAGGCCGACTCTGTTGGTTGGCGCCGGCCAACCGGCGGTCCACGACGAGAATCGAGGGTAAAAGAGTGTCCTGCTTCAGCCCAAGCGAGACAATCGGGCCTTCGGAAACCAGAATGGCATCTCGGCTTTCCAAGAGGGGAGACAGGCGTCGCAGGTTCCCCTTCACACTCGCCTTCCTGGGGCCTCTCGTCCCTGCCGGCGTGGAGGTCAGGTGGCTGCTCTGCGGGGCGGCGGCATGATTGAAGTCTGCGGGCTCACCAAGGTGTTTCCCACGACCGACGGCGGCGAGAAGCGGGCCGTCGACGATTTAAGCTTCCGCGTCGAGGCCGGAGAGATATACGGCCTGCTCGGCCCGAACGGCGCCGGCAAGACCACGGCCTTGCGGATGATCGGCGGGCTGCTCACACCCACAACGGGGACTGCCCGGCTCGGCGGCAGCGACATCCAGGCCGACCGAGAGGCGGCCAAACGCTCGCTGGGGTATCTGACCGCCAGCACCGGCCTGTATTACCGGCTGACGCCGCGGGAAATCCTGCGATATTTCGGCGCGCTCATCGGGCTGGAACGGCCCGCCGTCGAGAGGCGGATCGATGAGCTGGTCGACTGGCTGGACATGGCTGGCTTCGCCGATCTCCGCTGCGGCGGGTTGTCCACCGGGCAGAAACAGCGAACCAACATCGCCCGGGCGCTGATCGGTGATCCGCCGGTCCTCATATTGGACGAACCGACGCTGGGACTCGACGTGTTGACCAACCGGATCGTGCTCGACTTCATCCGCGCCGAGGGTGCTCGCGGCAAGGCCATCGTCCTTTCCACCCACTACCTTGACGAAGCCGAGAGGCTTTGCCGGCGATTCGGACTGATACACGAGGGAAAGCTGGTTGGAGAGGGCGACCTCGATACTCTGCGGATGCAAACCGGCCGCCGGCGTCTCAGCGAGATATTTCTGAAGCTTTGCGGGCAAGAGGAGCATGTGCTGAAGAAAGCGGTCAGCGATCAGCATTCAGCGATCAGCCATGCTACAACAGACGTGCGTACAGCCGGCGACGGCCCACGCTGATCGCTGAACGCTGATTGCTGAGAGCTTGATTGATGAGCAGATACCGCCGGGTCTGGACGGTCTATCGCAAGGAGCTGGTGGACACGTTGCGCGACAAGCGCACGTTGATCGCCATGATCCTTGTGCCCATCGTGCTGTATCCGGTCCTGATGGTCGTGTTGGTGGAGGCCCTGCGGATCGAGACGGGCCGGCGGCAGGCCGAGCGTTACGTCGTCTGCGTGCCGACGGAAGAGCATCGCCGATGGCTGGAAGGAGTGCTCGAAAGGGAGGATGCCGAGCACCAGGACCGGCAAGAGGAGCTGCGGCGTATCGAACAGGAGACAGGCGAGCAGTTGGGCGGAAGGGATGGCGGCCTCATCGCCCGCATGCAGGCGGACCAGGTGATGGTCGTCGTCGCCGATCCGGGCGAATCGCTGTGGGACCTTGTCGTCCAACAGAAGGCCCACGTCGGCGTACTCCTCGATCCGCCCCCGGACCCCGCCGATCCGGCCGACGCCACCAATCGCGTGGTGCAGCTCATCTATTGCGACACCGATCCACGTTCGGAATTCGCTTTCGGACAGGTCGCCCGAATCCTAGGCAACGAATCCGAGCGAATCGTCAAGGCACGGTTGGCCCAAGTGCCGCGGGGCGAGGCGATCCTCACGCCGCTGGCCGCCAACAGTATCTCGACGGCCGGGCCGGATCAGCAGTTCGCCAAAATACTGGCGATGATCGTTCCGTTCCTTCTGGTCACCATGACCGTTACAGGAGCGATGTACCCGGCGATCGACCTGACCGCCGGTGAGCGCGAGCGTGGTACGTTGGAAACGCTGGCGGCGGCGCCCGTGCCGGTCGGCCAGATCGTCGCCGGCAAATTCGGCGTCATCGTGACCATCGCCATGCTAAGCACGATCCTGAACCTGGCCTCCATGACCGCGATGGTCCATTTCAGCGGGATGGAGCGGTTGGCTTCCTGGCCGATGCAGCCGCGGCCGCAGGTGGATACAGCAAGCACCGTCGAGACGTTGAGCGAGCAAGAGGCGGAAAGCCGCCCGGCCGATGTCTCGGCGGAACGAGAAGGACATGGCCCTCCTTTGTCAGCAGAGCCGACCGCCGGCGGGGGCGCCCCGGGCAGTGCTCCGGCGTCGTCCGCGTCGCTTGAGGAATCCGGCGGCCGGTCGGGTTTTGCTCCGGCCGGACCCTCGCAACGCGACTACCTTGAACAACGCAGACAGCTTGAACAGCAGGCCCGGCAGCGGATCGGCTTCCTCAAGACCGCCGCTCCGGTTGTGCTTCTGGCGATGGTTCCGTTCGCCGTTCTCTTCGGCGGCGTGATGCTGGCCGCCTGCAGCTTCGCCCGAAGCTTCAAAGAGGCCCAGAACTACATGATGCCGGTGATGGTCGCGGCAATCATTCCGGCGATGGTGGTGTCCTACATGCCCACCGTGAAGCTGGAGGGCGCTATCCTCGTCGTGCCCGTGGCCAACGTGGTGGTCCTCATGCGAGAGTTGCTCCTTGGCCGCTACGATCTCGCCGCAATGGCCGTGACCTTGCTCTCCACCTGTCTCTACGCCGTCGCCTCGGTGGCCGTCGCCACCAGGGTATACGGGCACGAGGCGGTGCTCTTCGGAGATGTCGGCAGCTACAAGACTCTTTTGCGACGGCGGTTCATCAAGCCGCGGTCATCCCCGTCCGCAGCCCTGGCCTTGCTCGCCGTGGCCCTTGTCTTTCCGTTGAACTTCTATTGGCAGTCATCGCTCATCGACGAGGCGTCTACGACCGAGCGGTTCAAGCTGGTCGTGGCGGGGGCCCAACTGTTGATCTTCGCCGTGCCCGTATTGCTCTTGAGTTGGTACGCGAAGCTGGACCTGCGGGCGACGTTTTCGCTCCGCATGCCCGACGGCCGCACCATGCTCGGCGCGGCCCTTCTGGCGATATCGGTGGCGCCGGTCTCCTTGTTGCTCCAACAGCTTCAGCGCGTCTACTTCCCGCCTTCCCCGGTTTCTGAAAGCCTCATGGAACGGCAGCTTGAATTATTGACCGGCGGGTCGCTCTGGACGGTGCTGTTGGCCTTTGCGGCGCTGCCCGGCATCTGCGAGGAGCTGTTGTTCCGCGGGTTCCTCCTGGCGGGGCTGCGTCAGAGGCGTTCAACGGCTGCGACCGTGCTGGCCGTCGGCCTGATCTTCGCCCTGTATCACATTAACATAGAGAAGATCCCTGTAATCGCCCTGCTCGGCATGCTGCTGGCCTTCGTCTGTCTGCGTTGCGGGTCGATCTATCCCGCGATGCTGCTGCACATCGTCCACAACGGCTTGAGCCTGTGGCTTACCCGGCCCGACGAAGGCGCGGTCTTGCGCCGCTTCTTCGGAGTCGTCGAGGATGGGGCGGGGGCGTCGATTCACTTCGACGCCAGAAGCGCGGCGTTCATCTTGGTCTTTCTGATCGGCTTGGCCATTGTGGCGCGTCGGCGGGATGCGGCTGATTGGAGGGTGCGAGGGAGAGGTTGAGGGCGAGGAGGCGGGCGAGGAGTTCCTGCTCGACGGCGGGGTCGGCGACGCCGAGGATGGGGTTGACCTTGCCCTTGGGGTCGCGCTTGGGCTGGAGCTTTTCGGCCCAATCCTCGGGCCAGCCGTAGGCGGCGAGGACGGCGCGGTCGAGTTCAAGGTGGGCAAGTTCCAACCAGGCCGGGCGGTCGTTGTAGAGATTGGTGAGGGTGCGTTTTTTGAGCTGGGCCTCGGTGAGGGCGGGCGAGCCGTCGGGGGCGGCGGGGTTGAGCCAGTTTTCGCGGAGTTCGTTGAGCTTGGCGGCGGCGGCGGCGATGCGGTCGCGGAGAGCGCGAGCGCGGTCGGGGGACGCGCTCCCCTTCGGGTCGCGGCTAAAGGAAGCGGGGTCGAGGGTCTTGGCGATTCCGCCGGCGAGGGGCGGGAAGGGGAAGGTCTCGAAGCAGGTTGTCGGAGTGTAGCGACAGCCGGATTCGGCCTCTCGAAGCTGGGTCCCCTTGCGGCGCGACCATCGCTCGTGGATGGCGGAGTGGAGGACGCCAAAGAAGTAGTCGTCATCGCGGGCGAAGACGATGAGTTGGTGATCGGGAAGGATGGTCGTGGGCATCCAATCAAACAATCTGAACTTGGTGAGGTTTGGCGTGGCAAGGAATCGCGACAACGCTCCAAGAGCCTTGCGCATCGCGGGTCTAGGTTCGACGTGAATCCACCACTTGATGCGGTAGGAGTCTCTTTTGTTGCTATCGCGTTCCGGCTTGATGTGCTCGCGAACGTATTCGAACGGTTCTTCGTAGCGAGCTGCCTCCTCCAGGGTCGCGTCACAGCCGAAGTCGATGATCCACATCCCGCGAGAGCGACGCGTGATGTCCAAACCGTTCGTCCAAGGGCGGAGCACATCCTCATTGCTCTTGCCATTCGGGTTAGGCGAGGCTATCCACCTCTTGGCCTGAGCTTCCGGTATGTCGAATGCGCCGCCTTTCGTGTCGCCCATGTACGCGACGTCCAGGTTCTCGCCGATTGGGCCAGCCGAAGTGAGGTCGCTGGCCGTGGTCAGGTCTGCGTTGATGACACCGGCCGGCGTTCCGTCCAGCGTGCGGCTCTGCTGGCTTCCGTCGTCGAATCCAATCATGGAGACGTGGACGTTCGCGCCGTCAAGGATCCAGTCGCGGTCGGAGACGGCGAAGAAGATGTCGCCGGTTTCCTTGATGCGTTTCAAGACCTCGCGGTTGGCGCCGCCGCGGATGCCTTGGGTGGCGAGGAGACCGACGCGGAGGGACGGACCCGCGGCAGGCTTGCCGCGGGCTTTGGTGGAGGACGCCGAGCTCTTGGGGGTGCGATGCTGGATCAACGCGCGGGCTTTCTCGAACCAGTAGCAGCAGAGGTCGGCCTCGCGCGGGACGCGGCCATCCCAGACCTTGAACATGGCGTCGACGTAATCATCGCCGAGATTCGTTCGCAGGAGCTTGCCGCCGAGGAACGGGGGGTTCCCGAGGATCACGTCGGTCTCGGGCCAAGGAGGCTCCTGGGGGCGCTCCGGGTTAGACAAGTCGAGGATCGCATCCATCCGCTTGATGCTCTCGATGGGCTCCAGCACCGGGTTGCGGGGCGGGGAGAAGCCGTTCAGACGCATCCACTGCAGGTAGCCGATCCAGATGACCACCTGGGCGAGCTGTTGGGCGTAGGGGTTGATCTCGATGCCATGAAGCTGGGTCGGGCGGACGTGAGGGAGCAGCGAGAGCCCTCGGTCGGCGGCGAAGGCGATGACCTCCTTCTCCAGGTCCAAGAGGAGTTGGATGGAGACGTAGAGGAAGTTGCCGGAGCCGCAGGCGGGGTCGAGAACGCGGACCTGGGCGAGTTCCTCGACGAAGCCGCCGATCAGTTTGTCCAAAGGTGCGCGGAGCTTGGGATCGGTGGTGGGCGCGCGGCGGGAGGTCTTGGCCTGGCGGGCGGATTCGAGGGTCTTGGCCCAGAGTTCGTCGGCCTGTCGCCTGATCTCGGTCCACTTTCGGCGCAGCGGGGCCATGAGGACCGGCTCGACGAGGGTGAGGATGTCATCCTTGCTGGTGTAGTGGGCGCCGATCTGGGCACGTTTGGAGGGATCGAGGGTGCGTTCGAAGAGGGTGCCGAAGATGGAGGGCTCGACGGAGGCCCAGTCGTAGCGGCCGAGTTCGATGAGGTGGTCGATCTCGGCCGGCAAGAGGTCGATGACCTGGGCATCGGCGAAGAGACCGCCGTTGAAGTAGGCGATGGTGTCGACGCCGAAGTCGCCCCCCCTGGACATGGCCTGGAAGAGCCCGGCGAGGAGGCGGGAGAGCCGGGCGGGGTCGTCCTTTCCTTTGGTGACCAGGCTGGTGAAGAGGTTTTTGGGCAGGAGGTCCACGTCCTCGGCGAAGAAGCAGAACATGAGCTTCATGAGGAAGTGGGCGGCGTCGGGGGCGTCGATGCCCCGGCCCCTGAGGGTGTCGGCGAGTTGGCCGAAGATGGCCGCGGCGGCCTCGGTGACTCCCACCGTGGTTTGTTCGGGCCGGAGGGCTTGGGGATCGGTGAAGAGCTTTCGGAGGACGTCGAGGTTGGCGGGGTCGGCGAGGCTGTCGAGGTCGAAGGCGTAGACGCGTTTGACGGTGCCGGTGAAATTGGTGTGGACCTCGAAGCGGTCCATGTCGCAGACGACCAGGAGCGGCGGGTTCTCAAGGTCCTCGCGGTAACGCAGCAATTGCTGGTACGCGGCGGCGAGGTCCTTGTGCTTGCCCTTGTACTCCCAGGCGAAGTGGCCGCGCATCCAGACGTCGGCCCAGCCGTTGCCGCCGTCGGTCTTGCTGACGCCGCGTTCGAAGGTGTACCAAGCGCCGTCGGGGTCGGCCTCGGCGGGCTTGGCCTGGGAGAGGAGCTCGCAGAGGTCGAGGAAGTGCTGCTGGGAGGCGGATCGCTCAGTGAGGTTGGCCCGCTGCCACTTGGCGATGAATTGCTGGGGAGTCATGACCAGTGAGTGTAACGAATTCAAGAGGGATTGTCACACGATTCCACTCACTTGGGCGGTATGGCATAAGGGTAGGCGCTGTCGGGCGGATGCCAGGTGGATTTCTCGCGGGTAGGGCCGCAAGAGGTGGACGGTGACCGCTCCCTCACCCTTGACATCGCTTCGCGACGTAAAGGGCGGGCGGTCGCGGCTCTGTTCGGCTACCGGTTGAGTTGAGACGTTGGCTTCGCGCGGGCCAGGCCTTCGTAGACCACGCGGACCCAGACATCCGGTTTCATGGCGCCGCGGCCCCATTTCCCGTCGAGGTCCTTGGTGGGCCTCTCGGCCAGCACTTCTTCGAGGGTTTTACCCTTCTTGATCAGCTTCTTGAGCCGATCGCGGACCGTCGCCAGCATCTTGCGATACTCGCGAAGCTCGGCGGCATTGGACAGCTTGCCGTGGCCGGGGATGATCTTCGTATCCTCGTTCACCAGGGCCAGGACGCGGTCTACCGCCCGGATCATGCCGTCTATGGAGCCGCCGACGTTCACGTCGATGAACGGATACATGCCGTTAAAGAAGATGTCGCCGGCGTGCAGGACGTTGGCTTTCTGAAAGAAGACCAGGGAATCACCGTCGGTGTGGCCTGGCTCCAGGCGGATGATCCGCACCTCTTCGCCGTTCCACTGAAGCGTCGATGCGTCGGCGTAGGTGATTCGCGGGAGCGCAGCCGGCGGCGACGGCGGCACGCGAGTGCCGAGCCCGCCGAGCACCTGTTCCTCGCTCATCCGCTTTCGAACGTTCTCCTGAGCAATGATGATCGCGCCGCTTTTGGCCAGGTCCTCGTTTCCGCCGACGTGGTCAAAGTGCCAATGTGTGTTGACCACGCAGCGGATGGGCTGGTCGGTGATCTCCTTGACCGCCGCCACGACTTGGTCATTGAATTCGGCCATGTCCGTGTCGATGAGCAACGGCCCATCGTCGCCGACGAGCAGGGCGTGGTTGCATCCCGCCCCGGAGAGCATGTACAGGTTATCGGCGAGGCGCGCCGAGACAACGGAGACCTGGGGTCGCTTCTGAGCCTGCACGGCGCCACAGAGGCCGAGTACCGCGACCAGAAACGACACCACCGGCAAAACCTGTTTACGCATCGCATGGCTCCTATCAGGTGAGTCTGCGTCCCTTCGTGGAGATCGCCGTCCAACCAGGTCTAACGTCGGCCGCGCCGGGTGGTCACGTCATTCGCTGCATGGAATCCCGCAGGCCGATGATCGTTTCAGTCAGGTAGGGCGTGCTCCGCACGCCGATCCGCCCAGCCTGGAAGGCTGAGAGTTAGTAGCCGTGGGCGCCGCCCACGGGGATTGGGCCTGCGTGTCATGGCCTTGACCCTGTAGGGGTCATCCCGCTGCCGTAGCGTCGGCCCCCCGTGGCCGACGTATCGCCAAAATCGATTCTTGCGGCGGCGCGCTGCGACTGAGAAGAGTCCGGCATCGGCGGGAAATCTATCCCCCAGCCTGAGAGAGTCTGTCGATTTAGTTGGCACGACTCATGCTTTAGTGTACCAGTGATGATCG
>CAYYBO010000058.1:0-15915 GCA_964470125.1 uncultured Planctomycetaceae bacterium
GGCTCGCACTTCCTCTATGTTGCTGACGACCTTTTCGTACTGGCTGTTCTTGGTCGCGATGAAGACCACCGGCATGTCGCGGGTAATCAAGGCAATGGGGCCGTGCTTCATCTCCGCCGCGGGCATGCCCTCGGCGTGGATGTAGGAGATTTCCTTCAGCTTGAGAGCCCCTTCCAGGGCCGTGGGATAGTTGTATCCCCGGCCGAGGTATAGCCAGTTGTGAGAATTCTTGTACTGCTCGGCCACCTCGCGAACCACGTCGCTCTGCCGCGTGATCTGCTCGATCTTCTCGGGGATGCTGTACAAGGCCGTCAGGTACGCCTTCAGGTCGGGCTGCGACAGGTTCTTCCGCCGCCCCAGCATCAAAGCGATCATGGTCAGCACCAGCACCTGCCCGATGTACGCCTTGGTGCTGGCCACGCCGATCTCCGGTCCGACGTGCAGAAACACACCGGCGTCGGTCTCGCGGGCGATGGTCGAGCCGACGACGTTGACGATCCCCAGGGCCAGGGCCCCCTTGTCGCGGGCCTCGCGAAGTGCCGCCAGCGTGTCAGCCGTCTCCCCCGACTGGCTGATGGCGATCACCACCGTGCCGTCGTCGATGATCGGGTTGCGATAGCGAAACTCGGAGGCGTATTCCACCTCCGTGGGAATGCGGGCCAGGTCCTCGAAGAGGAACTCGCCGACCAGACCGGCGTGCCACGCGGTGCCGCAGGCGGTGATGATGAACCGCTTGGTGCGGACCAGCTCGCGCATGTACTTGGCGACGCCCCCCAGGTGAACCAGTCCCTCATCGGGGTTGATCCGCCCGCGCATGCAATCCGCCGCCGCCTTCGGCTGCTCCATGATCTCCTTGAGCATGAAGTGCTGGAAGCCGTCCAGCTCGATGTCTTCGAGCGAGATTTCCAGGTCCGTGACCGCCTTGGTCACCGGCAGGGCGTCCAGCGTCGTGGTGCGGAAACCGTCGTCCCAGACGACGGCCATCTCACCGTCGGCGAGGTAGATCACCTGCGTGGTGTGCTGGATGATCGCCGCGGCGTCGGAAGCCACCAGGTACTCGTCGTCGCCCACGCCGATGATCAGCGGGCTGCCCTTTCGCGCCGCCACGATCTTGCCCGGCTCCTCGGTGCAGACCACCGCGATGCCGTACGTCCCGCGGACGTCTCGCAGGGCGGTCCGCACGGCGGTCTCCAGGTCGCCGTTGTAGAAGTGGCCGATGAGTTGAACGAGCACCTCGGTGTCCGTCTCGCTGCGAAATTTGATGCCCTTGTCTTCGAGGTAGGTCCGCAGCGGCTGGTAGTTCTCGATGATGCCGTTGTGAACCAGGGCAATGCGGCCGCTGGCATCGGTGTGCGGATGGGCGTTGATCTCATTGGGAGCGCCGTGCGTGGCCCATCGCGTGTGAGCCATGCCGCAGGTGCCGACCATCGGCTCCGCGGCCAGCCTGGCTTCCAGCACCGATATCCGCCCGGGAGCCTTCTTCACCTGGAGAGGACCGTCACGGAGCACCACCATCCCCGCCGAGTCGTAGCCGCGGTACTCCATCCGCTTGATGCCCTCCAGCAGGATCGGCTGGGCGTCACGGAAGCCGGTGTATGCCACGATACCGCACATGAATTCGCTCCTCTTTCAGGCCGTCTTCGTCCTATCGCCGCCTGATGACTCTACCCGGGCTATGATCTTACCCCATGAGTCGGGTTGGACGCGATGGGATCGCCGACCTCATCGACCCATCAGAACGAACGTCGGCGCCCATGAGCGCCTGAGATAATACGGCCTCCGCAGGGGGCGGGTTTCTGCCCAAATTCGGCCGGTTCCGCCGTCGCCGGCTTCAAGGAGATTATCGGCCGACAGCGAGGCTTGTTGCAGCTTACTGGGTCGGTTAGGTTGATGGCGGCGACAGAGTGCGATTACGTGCGCCTGTAGCTCAATTGGATAGAGCACCGGACTTCGGATCCGGCGGTTGGGGGTTCGACTCCCTCCAGGCGCGATGTCGGCAGTTCTCCGGGGAAACCGCGCCGGCGCGCGCGGCTCCCGGACAGGGCCGACTTTCGAGGCCATCCCCGCTACAATCCGCCTAGTCCCCCTTGGCAGGAGACCTCGGGTATGAAGCTGCAATCCGTTTCTTACTGGGTAATCGCCCTCCTGGCGGCGGCCCTGCTGCTTGTCTACCAAATGGTCACCGGCCCCACCTATCCGGTCAGTGCTCGCGCGGTAGTGCATGGGCATGAGATCAAGGCCAGGTTGCCGCGGAGCTATGACGGCAACGACGACGCGAAGATCCTGGTGCCGCGGCCCGATCCGGCAATCACTGGAATGATCGAGTTTCGCCGCTATCGAAGCCATGACGACTGGACGGCCGAGCCTTTGGAATGGGATGGAGAGAAACTCATCGGCCGGCTGCCGCACCAACCACCGGCCGGCAAGGTGGCGTATAAGATCACGCTGGAGGGAGCCGGCGGCGATCCGGTCGCTTTGACCCCTGGGGAGGTGGTCCTGCGGTTTCGGGGCGCTGTGCCAAACGCCATCGTGATCCCACACGTCCTGGGGATGGTGTTGGCCGTGCTGCTGGCCGTCCGCGCCGGGCTGGAAGCGCTGGTTAGGGGCCGGGCGGTTTTTCCGTTGGCGGTCGGCACCACCGTTGCCCTCGTAGTCGGCGGGCTGGTCGCGGGGGCGATCATGCAGAAGGCGGCCTTCGGCGAATACTGGACCGGCTGGCCGGTCGGGCACGATCTGACCGACAGCAAGACGTTGGTAGTGGCGATTTTCTGGCTGATCGCCGTTTGGCGAACGGCGAAGAACAGAGCCTCGCGGGGCTGGGTTCTGGCGGCATCTCTATTGACTCTGGTTATCTGGCTGGTACCCCACAGCGTTCTTGGCTCTGAACTCGATTACACACAGTTAGAATCTTAAAGGCCCTTTCCTGCCTTTGCCCGAAAGGCAGGTCGGCCCCTCACGTTACACCAAGTGGAATAGTGGAGCAGCGGCTGGGCGTCAGGCAGGGCTCTTTGGGAGCAGGTCTGATACGGTGGCCGACTGCGCTGCAAGAGTCCTCCACAAATGTAACGCCATGTCGCAGATGAACAGGAAAGGGACAAAACGATGTCACGTGTAAATTTGAGCTTGAAACTGGCTGTCGGCTTGGCATTGTGCGCCACGTCGGTCACGGCGGGGCAGCAGCCGGAAGGAGAGAAGAAGGAATCCAAGCCGGCGGCGCAGAAGGACAACTGGCCGGTGCCGCTGATTCCACGAACAGTGCTCTTCGGCAACCCGGACAGGGCCAACCCGCAGATCAGTCCTGACGGCACGCGACTGGCCTATCTGGCCGAAGTTGACGGCGTGCTCAACGTGTGGGTGGCTCCGGTGGAAGATCTGACCAAGGCGAAGGCAGTGACGGCCGACAAGAATCGCGGCGTCCGCAGCTACTTCTGGGCCTTCGACAATCGGCACATCCTCTACATCCAGGACAAGGACGGCGATGAGAACTGGCACGTCTACGCGACCGATCTGACCAACAATGAGACCCGCGATCTGACGCCCATTCAGGGTGTGAGGGCGCGGATTGAAGAGGTCAGCCACAAGTTTCCAGGAGAATTGCTGGTGGGTCTAAACGATCGCGATCCCCAGGTGCATGACGTTCATCGGGTGAACATCTTGACGGGTGATCGCAAACTGGTCCAGCAGAACGACGGCTATGTCGGCTTCGTCACCGACGACAATTTCAATGTTCGGCTGGCGACCAAGATCACGCCGGACGGCGGCAAGGAGATCTTTCAGCCCGCGGAGGAAGGCACGGAGTGGGTCTCCTACATGAAGATCCCGCCCGAGGAAGCGATGAACAGCGGCCCGGCCGGTTTCGACAAGACGGGCAGAATCCTGTACCTGGTGGACAGCACGGGACGTGACACTTCCGCCCTGGTAACCCGCACGATGGCAGGCGGCGAGCAGAAGGTCCTGGCCGCGAATCCGAAAGCCGACGTCGGCGGCGTGATGATTCACCCGACGGAGAAGACGGTACAGGCCGTTGCCTTCAACTATGAGAAACAGGAGTGGACGGTTCTTGACGAGGCCATCAAGCCGGATTTGGAGCACCTGCGGACGGTATCGCATGGTGAGGTCAACGTCAGCAGTCGCTCTCTGGACGACAAGCATTGGATCGTTGCCTACGTCGTGGATGATGGTCCCGTGCGCTACTATCACTATGATCGGCCGGCGAAGAAGGCCAAGTTTCTGTTCACCAACCGCAAGGCCCTCGAGGATCTGAAACTGGCCAAGATGTACCCGGCAACGATCAAATCCCGCGACGGCCTGGAATTGGTCAATTACCTGTCGCTGCCGCCTTGGGAGGACAAGGGCGGCAGGCCGAGCAAGCCTCTGCCCATGGTGTTGTACGTGCATGGGGGCCCGTGGGCTCGGGCGGGCTGGGGCTACAACGGCTACCACCAGTGGCTCACCAACCGAGGCTACGCGGTGCTGGACGTGAACTTCCGCGGATCGACCGGCTTCGGCAAGAAGTTCGTCAACGCCGCCAACCATGAGTGGGGCGGAAAGATGCACGACGACCTGATCGACGCCGTCAACTGGGCGATCAAGGAGAAGATCGCCGATCCCCAGAAGGTGGCGATCATGGGCGGCAGCTACGGCGGTTACGCAACGCTGGTGGGCTTGACATTCACGCCGGAGGTGTTCGCCTGCGGGGTCGACATCGTCGGTCCTTCAAGCCTGTTGACGCTGCTGGAATCGGTTCCACCGTATTGGAAGCCGATGCTCGACATGTTCACCACGCGGATCGGCGATCACAGGACGGAGGACGGCAAGAAATTCCTGGTCGAGCGGTCGCCTATTACCTACGTGGATAAGATCAAGCGGCCGCTGCTCATCGGCCAGGGAGCCAACGACCCGCGGGTGAAGCAGGCGGAGTCGGACCGCATCGTTAAGGCGATGGAGGAGAAGAAGATCCCCGTGGCCTACGTGCTCTTCCCCGATGAAGGACACGGCTTCGCCCGGCCTGAGAATAACAAGGCCTTCAACGCCGTGACTGAAGCGTTTCTCGCCGAGCACTTGGGCGGTCGCTATCAGCCGGTCGGCAAGGATTTCGAGGGTTCGAGCATCACCGTGCTCCAGGGGGCGGAACAAGTGCCCGGCCTCGCAGCCGCACTGTCGAGGGAGTAGTTGAAAGGGAAGCGAACTTCGAAAGCTTCGCTCGTCAGAAAAGCCCACGGCATGTTTGCCGTGGGCTTTGGCATGGTTTGGGTTCGCACCACCAGGATAACGCCACCTCGAGCGGAAGCGCAACTCGCGGCGCCGGCCTGGTCGAGGGTTTGCGGCCTACTCCATGGCCCCGAGGATCAGGGCCAGCAGCGTCATTCGCATGACCACGCCGTTGAAGGCCTCTTCCCAATAGCGGGCGTGGCGGGTGTGGTCCACGTCGGCGGGCAGTTCGTCCATGCGCGGCAGGGAGTGCAGGATGATCGAATCCGGCTTGGCCTTCTTGGCAAGCAGCTCGCGGGTCACTTTGTACGCCGCCGGCGTCAGGCCCTTGTCTTGCGTGGTTTCCACACGCGACTTGGTGTAGTCCGCCTGGACCACCGGCTCCATGTAGATCACGTCGGCGTCGGCGATGGCCTCTTCGGCGGTCTTGACCTCGCGGAAGCGTAGGTTCAGATCGCGCAGCTCCTGCTTGAACTCCTCGGTCAGCGACATCTCCGGCGGCGAGATAAACGTCGCCTCGATGTCGAACTGGGTCATGGCGTAGCCGATCGAGTGCATGGTCCGCATCCGCATGTCGCCGATACACATGAAGTGCAGCCCGTCCAGCCGGCCCTTCTCCTTATAAATCGTGTACATGTCGGTCAGGACCTGCGTGGGGTGCTCGCCCCAGCCGTCGCCGCAGTTGATGATCGGCACGTTGGCCCACTTGGCCGCCTCCGCCGGGGCCCCCTGCTGGTAGTGCCGCATGGCGATCACGTCGCCGTAGTACTCCAGCATGTGGACCGTGTCCTTGATCGACTCCTGGTAGAAGTCGCCGGCCCGGGTCATCTTGGCGTCGGAGAAGCCGCAGACGTGCCCGCCGAGGCGGTGCATGGCCCCCTCGGTGGCCAGTCGCGTACGCGTGCTGGGCTGGTAGAACGCGGTAACCAGCGTTTTGTGGGCCAGCAGATTGCTGTTCCGCCGATTCCGGTCGATGTGCGCCAACTGATCGGCGATCTCGAACACACGAAAGTTCTCCGCCCGCTCCCAATCTTTCAGCGAGAGGATGTCGCGACCGATGAAACTCCGCATTGTCAGACTCCTTGAAAAAGCTGTCAGCTTTCAGCAATCAGCGATTAGCGGGTCGATGCGTCGAGGACGCACCCTACTCTAAGAACACCTTCTCCAGCGCAGCCGGCTCCTTCGATATCGACCGCGGCTCGCCGGCAACCTTCAGCGCCGAGGCTACGTCCTTCAGTCCGTTGCCTGTAATCAGCACGACGACCGTCCATGCCAAATCAATCTTCCCCGCAGCCGCCGCCTTCTTCAATCCCGCATACGCCGCCACGCCCGCCGGCTCGCCGAATACCCCGCAGCCCCGGGCGACCTCGATGATCGCCGAGAGAATCTCGCCATCAGAGACCGTGACTCCGAAGCCGCCGGATTGCTTGACGGCCTTCACCGCCGCCAAGCCGTCCCGCGGCACGCTGACCGAGATCGAATCCGCCACCGTCTCCCCCGAGACCGGCCGGATCGTTCCGTCGCCGGCCAAGGCGTCGACCACCGCGGCGCTACCCTCGGCCTGGACGGCGAGCAGCTTGGGGAGCCGATCGATGAAGCCGATCTTCTGGAACTCAACAAACCCCTTCCACACGCCGCTGATGATGTTGCCGTCCCCCACCGGCACGACTACGAGGTCCGGCGCCTTCCAGCCCATCTGCTCGCAAATCTCGAATGAAACGGACTTCTTGCCCTCCCGCGTAAACGGGTTGAATCCCGTGTTGCGGTTGTACCAACCGAACTGCCCCGTCGCCTCAAGGCAAAGGTCGAAGGCGTCGTCATAGGTGCCGTCAACCGCGAGCACGTCCGCTCCAAAGGCAAGGAGCTGGGCGATCTTCGCCCGCGGCGCCGTCTTGGGGACGAAGATCCGCGTCCGCATGCCCATAGCCGCGCCAAGCACGGCAGTGGATGACCCCGCGTTGCCCGTCGAGGCGCCGGTGACCAACTCATGGCCGGTCTCGCGGGCCCGCATGAGTGCAATCGCGGTGGCACGATCCTTGAAGGAAGCGCTGGGGTTCCGCCCGTCGTCCTTGACGTACAACGACTTCAGCCCGAGCTTCTCCCCCAGCCGCGACGCCTTGAACATCGGCGTCCAGCCGATCGGCGGCGATTCGATCTTCCCGACGACCGGATACAGCGGCGCGTATCGCCAGATGGTCAGGTCGGGGTCCCTGGCGAGGTCCTCGCGGCGCCAAGCCGCACGGATCGCGTCGTAGTCATACTCGACCTGCAAGTTCTCGCCGCATGATTCGCACGTGTACACCGGCGCCCTCAGCGGCATCGTCTTGCCGCAATTAACGCAGCAAAGCCGGGTGACGTACTGGGGCGAAGCCGCCGTCATCGAATGATCCTCGTGCCGGTCTGTCCCGCCACGGCCTCGGCCAGGTGAGCCGGGTCGGTGATGATCGCCTCCTTGCCGCCGCCTTCCAGGAATTGCACAACGGCTTTGATCTTCGGAAGCATGCTCCCGGGGGCAAAGTGGCCTTCCTGGATATACCGTTTTGCGTCGGCGACGGTCATCCGGTCGATTGCTCTTTGATCGGGCTTGCCGAAGTTGAGGTACACCTTCTCCACGGCGGTCGAGATGATCAGCATGTCAGCGTCGAGCTTGTTGGCCAGCAGGCTTGTGGCCAGGTCCTTGTCGATCACGGCGTCGGCGCCTGTCAGCATGCCGTCCGGTGTTTTGGTCACGGGGATGCCGCCGCCACCCGCCGCGACCACTATGAAGTCGTCGACCACAAGTCGCCGTATGGCGTCAAGCTCGACGATTTCCTTGGGCACGGGCGAGGCCACCACTCGCCTGAATCCCCGGCCGGCGTCCTGAACGATGTTCCAGCCGTCCTTCTCGCGCCGGTCCTCCGCCGTCGCTTCGTCCATGAACGAGCCGATCGGCTTCGAAGGCTTCTTGAAGGCGGGATCGTCGGCATCGACCAGCGTCTGGGTCACCACCGTCGCCACCGGCAGAGGCTTGGGCCAGTCACGCATCAGATTATACATGGCCTGCTGAATCTGATAGCCGATGGCACCTTGCGTGTCCGCTCCGCACGAGTCCAGCGGGACCATGTGCAGTTCGGGGTAAGCCAGCTCCGCCCGGCGAAGGATGAAGCCGACTTGCGGACCGTTGCCGTGCGTGATGACCACTCGATAGCCTTGCTCCAGCAGCCGAACGATGTGGCCGCAGGTTTCCACGACCGCATGGTACTGGTCGTGTACGGTCTGGTGCTCTGAGTCAACGATGAGTGAGTTCCCGCCGATCGCGAGAACGATGAGTTTCTTCTTCTGTGTCTGTGTCATTGGGTGTCGCCTCGAAAAACGTCGCCCGCCGATTCTGATCTGCCGTGAGTGTGCGGTAATCCGCGGCGTCATCGGCTCTGCCGGTCTGCGGTCATCTTCCTCGTGATCCGGGTTTCTGATCCCAGGCGTGTCCTCGATCGTCCGAAGGGCAGTCTCTCTGCGGGTTTCGCTAGTCGCGTCAGGTTACGTCTGTTGGCAGGGCCTGTCAAGGCTGCGACACTAGCCTGCCGGGCGGGACCGGGGCGATTGCAGCCCCATGGTCGAAGTAGTCACCGCTCCCGGCGACAGGCGCGCACATGCGATTGCCCTGAGGTCGAAATGTGCGCCGAAGACCTCTTCGCCCGATCGCCCCCCGCTCTGCCTCGGGACGGAATCCGACCAAGACGGGGTGTTCAAGAGGCGGGGAGGTCCGGGAATCAAAGGACCGCACTGAGTCCTCGGACTCGGTGGGCATTGAAAAGCCCACGGCGGAAGCGGCCGTGGGCTTCGTCGAGCCTGTTGCAGGTTGGTCGTCCCCGGCCGCGTGGTCGGGGCTTCGTGAGCGGTGTGGCGGTGTCGCGCCGCGCGAGAATTCCGCTCACCTCCGGCGACTATTGTTCTTGTGGTCTCCTATTCGGAGGCGGACCCTTTCTTCCCCTTGACCTTCTTGTCGGTGCTCTTCCTGTCAGCGGGCGAAGCGGACTCTTCATCCTCCTCCACCTCGCTCGCCGCCTTGGGTTCCTTGTAGTTCTGCACCTTCCGGGTGTGCCAGGCGCTGCCGTCAAAGGTGCTGTAGGACGCTGAGGATTGATAGAAGTCCAGCTTGGCGGCCACCGGACCGAGCTTGGTAAGGATCGGCGTGAGGCCGGTGATGAAGCTCCTGACCTCCGGCGGCATGTCCTGGGCAACCATGCCCATCATGCCGGTGACCATGGTGAGGGCGCCGATCATGGTCTGCAGTTGGACGCCGGTGTTGGTCTCGTCCTTGAAGCTGATCGAATCCAAAGCGCCGCCCTTGGGGACCAGCGCCTCCTTCCTCCACCGCTTGCTCTTGGTGATGTTGGGGTGGTCGCCTTTGGCGGTCTCCAGGCACCGGGAGACGGTCGCCGCCGATGATGCCACGATCATGTAGCCGTCGGCAAAGCCGAGAACCGGAGGCCGCAGTCCGCCCATCATCAGCATCATCGGGTGCGACATTTGTATGAACTTCTTGCCGCCGGCGACCTCGACGTCGTTGATGACCAAGGCGTTGTCCTTGCCGAGCTTGGTGTTGATCGTCTCAATGAGGCCGAACACCTTTTCCGAGGCTTTCTTCTCGTTGACGACCTTGAGCATGATGATCCAGTCATTGCCCATCGCTGCGGTCATTAGGTTGCCGTCGAGCAGGGCCAGCAGATCCTTGTCAATGTTGATTCCCAGCTCCCTCTCGACGGTCTCCTCGAACTGGGCCACGCTCTGTCTGCCGTCGGGCGACAATTCCGACACAAAGCCCGTCACGTAGTGGTACAGCTTGCGAAAGTCGATGCCGGAGGTGCACCAGAAGTCCTTCGCCTCCTTGGGGACGTATTTCTCGAAATTCTCAACCGGCGCTCCGCCGATGATGGCCTGACAGAGCGGATTCTTCTTGGCTCCCGGGGCAAGGGCTGCGATCTCCTCGGTGAGCACTTGGTAGCCATCGGTCCATTGGACGCTGGCCAGATAGTCGATCATGGCGAAGTCGCCCAGCAGTTTCCTCACCGCCGTCAGTGCCATCTGCTCTTCGTCGGCCGCCGCCGACTTCTTGTCGCCGGCTTCATCCTCGCCCTCTCCTTCGGCGTCGCCCTTCTTCGGCTTCGTGGTCTTGCCGGAGGTTGAGGCCTTCGCCTCGGAGTCGAAAGAGGAGATCAGGTCGTTGATGCCCTGGAAGGTCTTGGCGGCGTCCCAGAAGACCACCACGTCCTCAGCGGGCGGCAGGTTCTTGAATGCTTTCTTGAACCGGTCGGTGGCGACGAGGCCCTGCTTCTTCGAGGAGCCCTTCATTAAGGAAAGCGAATCCTCCACCAGCGTGCGGTTGAAGAACGCGACGATGAGGAGATCGTCCTTGCAGCCCAGGGAAACCAAGTGGGGCATCATCTTGGGGCCAAAGGTGGTCAACTTGACGCCCTCCACCTCGCGCTCGCCCAAGGACAAGGCATCCTCTCCATGTTCCGCCTCAACCAGCTTGGCAATCTCCCGCAGGATCGCCGTCAATGACTCGCGATTCTCCATGGCCTGCTTCTTGCCCTTCATGCGGCCGATGAGCAGGCCCTCATACGGCGAACCCGGGCCGGTAAGCGGAGTCATGCGGGCGGTGTAGATCATCTCCGCGTGGAACAAGTCTCCCCAGGCTACTTTTGCGCACAACGTGGAGAACTGTTCCTTGATATCCTCGACCTTGTCGAGTTCTTCGTCCGGGATCCTGTCGCTGATCAGCTCCCAGAGGTCTCCCATGACGCCGCTGTCGAAGAAAGCACGGCTGACTTCGGCCCAGTAGTCGTCCAGGAACTTCCGCTCCGGGTTCGCCTTGCCGGCCACGGCGATGAAGACATCCGCCGGGGCCGCCTTGATCAATGGGAACTTCGAGAAGTCCGTCTGCCCCAACGCCGTGCCCGCGCCCAGACTGAACAGCAAGGCTGCCACCAACACCCCGAATCTAATACGTTGGTTCATTGAAGTGTCTCCCTCGGGGCACTCGGGCCCCATCCTTCACTGCTTCCGGCTGACCGCCGAACGGCCCCCGCCGCCCCAACGATCCGGTCTCGCCGCTGTGGATTGCCCGATCAGGTTTCGGATTTGACTCGCTTCCGCCCGATCTGGCCCGCCGGGGATGGTAAACGGTCTGCGGGCCGCAGGCTAACGCGACAACGGAGGCATTGCTGAGTTCACTTCGCCTGACGCCCAAGGCGGGCAAGGCCGGGGGCGGCGCTGCCTTGCGTACCCGCCCTCCGGGAAAGTCCGTGAATTCGGGAACCAGGCCGCCCTCGCCGCGGTCCAACGAAGCGACCGAGCTGAAAAAGCGTGATCCAAGACGCTATTTCGGATGAAGAGCTGCCCGAGGCCTTCTTGTGGGCTCGTCGGTCGGCTCTCGGCGAGCTTGCCGACCGTTGTGAGCGGCCCTTCCTCGGCTTGGCCCTGGGCCGCCGCCGCTTCGGCGCTCGGCCGGATGAATCCAGGAGCTTTCATCGCCGAAGTGCGGGCCGCTCGATGTTTCGCTCGGGTTCATCCTCGCCGCTGAGGTAACCCGCCAATTCCTGGTGTACCTCGATGTTATTGCGGATGATCAGCCGGCCCTTGTAGTGACGGATCGTTCCCTTGCCGCCATTGAGCTTCCAGGAAAGCGGCTGGATATGCGCGGTGATCACCTTGATAAGTTCGTCGGCGGGCTCGGAGGGGCTGCGAGGCTTCTCCCCGCCGGTCGCTTCAAGAAAACGATCTCCCACTCGCCGGCCCGTGCGGATTTCACCGAAGGTACTTGCGGTAAAGTCCGGGACGCTCACCAGCAGGTCCTGCACGTCGTACACCCTGGTGATCAGCCTGGCGTTGATGTCCGTCTTGGTGGAGATCATCAGAGTGTTGCCGTCGGCCTTGGCGGCCAACTCGACGTCGCGGAGGTCCTCGGTAGCCTGAACGAAGACAAGAGACAGTAGTTTTCGCAGCTTGATATTCTTTTCCTTGATGGTGATCGGCCGATCGCGCTCGACGCCGGCTTTCTCCAGGACCTTCCATCGAACCACAACGTTTGCCTTCGTGGTTCGCTCCAGCCATTCGGCGAAGTCTTCAAAGGTCACGTCCTTGAACTCGGCCTCCTCAATCACCATTTCCATGGCCCGGACGGCCAGGTTCCGCGGCATCGGCCGGCGCCCCTTCCCCTTTGAACCGGCTTGCTTGTCCTGTTGACTCGCCGTCTTTGTGCCCGGGTTGCCGGGCTCGCCCGGCTGCGAGGTCGCCCGATCGGGCGGTGGAGGCGGATCGCTTTGGCATGGCGAGATCAACAGGAGCATCGCGAGGATATGCGGCAGCATGGCAGGCTCCTACTCCTTGAACTTCGAGCGGTCCACGGTCCAGTTGCCGTTCTTCGAGCGGACGAGGTCGAGGACCTTACCGCGAAAGCCGGTGATCTGAACACCCTGGCCGTCGAGTTGCAGGTTCCACGGTCCTCTCTGGGGGGCGCCGCCGGGCAGGCGGTGGAGATCGAGCGTGATTCGCCTGATGTTCTCGGTGTGTACTTCCAGTCGGTTGCCGCCCGTCCACTCGGCCGTGCAGGCTGCATCCTTGGCATCGTCAAAGGCCTCTCGGAAGATCACCCAGGAGGGGGCCGGCCGCTTGGGCCGTGCCTCGGCCAGCCGCCTGGCAAACGCGGCCGGTTCCTCGGCCTCCCGCGGATCGGTCTCCTGAGCCGCGGGGTGAGCCTCTTCAAGCTGCCGTGCTTCGGGAGGGGCCGGCGGCGGAGGGGGTGCCTCATCCTGCATGACGTCCTGGGCCGGCGGCTGGTCGCCCAACGCCGGCTGAGAGGGGGCAGTCGGGCTCTGCCGCGGTGGACCCTCCCGGGCCTTGCCCGGAGTGGTCGGTTGTTGGCAGGCGGCTCCGGAGAGGAGGAAACCGGCGACGAGGCAGATCATCACAACCAGGCGGAGTTGCGATCCTCGCCGACCGGTGGTTACGGAGTCGCAAGCTTGCAGCAACAGTCCGCGCAAGGGGCCGGGCGGGCGCTGCCTCCCGAGGGCGGCTTCCAGAAAGGTTTTGCAGGCGACGAACATGTGGGTTCTCGTATACCATCTTACCACGCTGGGTAAGGCGAGGTTTCAAAAATGGTCAAGACGAGATCGCGAATTCGTTCCACGACCATCCTGGCGGTTCGTCGTGAAGGGCGGGTGGCCATAGGCGGCGACGGGCAGGTGACGCTGGGCGATTCGGTGCTGAAGAACGACGCCGTGAAGGTGAGGAAACTGCACAAGGGCAAGGTCCTGGTGGGCTTCGCCGGCTCTGCCGCGGACTCGTTCGCCTTGCTTGATCGCTTCGAGGCCAAACTGGAGGCTTTCAAGGGCAATACCAAGCGGGCGGCCATCGAGCTGGCCAAGGACTGGCGCACCGATCGCGTCTTGCGCAGGCTGGAAAGCCTCTTGGCCGTGGCGGACACCGAATGCGGCCTGATCGTCGGCGGCAACGGCGACGTGATCGAGCCGACCGACGGCATCCTGGCCATCGGCAGCGGCGGCACGTGCGCGCTGGCCGCCGCCCGAGCACTGCTGGCCCATACCTCGATGTCAGCCAGCGATATTGTGGAGACGAGCCTCAAGATTGCCGGCCGGATCAACGTCTATGCCAATGAAAACGTCGTCGTCGAGACGCTGCCTTAGGATGGAGAGTCAAAGAAATGCAGCCGGCCTGCTATCTGAAGGGCAAGACTGTGCTGGTTACCGGCGCGGGCCGAGGCATCGGCCGAGCCATTGCCCGACGCTTCGCCGCCGCAGGAGCCAACGTCGCCGCGACCGCTAGGACTCAGGCACAACTCGAGGAGACCCGCAGCCTCATCGAGCGGGCAAACGGCGCCGTGTTGGCGGTGCTGGCCGACGTCTCCCAAATCGACGACGTGCAGCGGCTGGTCGATGAAGCTCAATCCACCTTTGGCTCTATCGACATTCTGGTCAACAATGCCGGCTTCGCCTCGCTGGCCACGATCGACCAGATGGAACCGCACGTCTTCGATCAGATCGTGGCGGTGAATATCCGCACGGTCTATCTGTGCAGTCGGGCGGTCTGGCCGGTCATGTCGGCCAACGGCGGTGGCGTCATCGTCAACGTTTCCTCGGTCGCGGCCTACGATCCCTTCCCGGGTTTCGCCGCCTACGGGGCCGCCAAGGCCTTCGTCGTGGCATATACCCGGGCCTTGGCCGCGGAGGGAATAGCTTCGGGCATCCGCGTGTACGGCGTGGCTCCCGGGGCCGTCGAAACCGAGATGCTGCGAGGCGCGTTTCCTGGTTTCCCGGCGGAGAAGACGCTCCAGCCGGACGAAGTGGCCGCCTTGGTCGAGACGCTCGCCGGCCCCTCCTGTCGCCATCTCAGCGGTCAAACGATCGTCATGAAAAAGGATTAAGGCTTTGTCAGAGCGCGGCCTGTGCGGAGGTCCCTCGGCACAAGCAGATCAAGAGTAGCGGACCCGAAGCTTCTGTCGCCAACGTGAAGGATGGCGGTCTTCGGAGTCGTCGGCGGCGTCCGCCGGTTTGGCGTTGTCGTTCATCGGCCGGCCTTGCTCAACCTGGGTCGGCATTCCGGCTGGCGGGGCCGGGTCCACCCACCATCTGTTGGCCACTCCGGCGCAGCCCGTCGTGCCGCCCGCCGCCAGACAGAACGACAACCTCTCCAACGTTCGGCGGAGAATCTTCTTGAGCCCCATGGCGGTTCTTCCCCCCAGTCCGCAAAACCGCGATTCTCTTCCTTCCCACCACCCGGGGCGGAGGAGGCCCCGGAGGCATATCCTCAACAACACTGCCGGCGGCCGGGCAGGCGTGCCCGCCAGGCATGCCGTCTATCAGTGCTGGAAGACCCCTCCGGCGAGGCCCGCCTCCCAGCCAGCCGACCCGTGGGGTCAGACAGACGCACCGCCCGGCCGCCGACCAAACCGACCATCGGACCGCGATAGCAGCATCGTGAGTTACGATGGGGCGCCCGCGAAGGAGCAGGAACCGGGGTGGGGCGGGCAATGGCAAGACGCGGGGGATTCCCGGGCGCGCCTCACTACGGGCCATCGTCAGCACTGCGGATTACGCCGCTTGCTCCAGCTCAAGGACGCGCAGACCGTACGACGATATGTCCGATAATCGTCCGTGGACACTGGAGTGCTTCCCTGAAGACGGTGGCGGGGCGGCCGGATCGCCTGATCGCATCGGCTTCCCGTGGGTGTACACCCCGCCCGCGCCCGGTCCGGCTTGGCGTCATGGACGACCACGAGGAAACGACACCAATGGCACCCGGTACAGTCAACATCCGTCGAACAAGGTTCATCCTGGTTTCACTGGCGGCTCTCCTTCTCTTGCCGGCTTTCGCGGTTGCAGAGAAGGACGAATCGAGGTTCAGCGGACGGCGTGGTCCAATCGAGGCGGATTCCATTGCCTCTTCGCGGGTGATGGTCGGCTATCGATCAAAGCCGGATACGCCAAGCCCAACGACCGCGGAGCTGTGGTACACGCGTGACCACGGTCAGAGCTGGCATCAGTGCCAGCCGGGAGAGACCAATTTGAACCCCCTCCCCTTCGATGCTCCGGAGGACGGGCTCTACGGCTTCTATCTCATCCTGCATGGCAAGGGCGGGGCTTCCACCCAGCCGCCGCGGCCGGGTTTCGCCCCGCAAAAATGGGTTCGAGTAGATCGCAGTAC
>CAYYBO010000059.1:0-2532 GCA_964470125.1 uncultured Planctomycetaceae bacterium
TGCGCGTCGGCGACGTAATCGACAAGCATTACCGCGTCTCGCGGATCGCCAAGGGATCGCTCACCCTGACGGGAGCGGGATGTAAGTTCCACTATGAGCTCGGCACGAACAACGTGGTGGTCGAGCATGGAGCGGAGGAATGATGACCGAAAGGAAGGGACTGCTCTGGTGGCTGGCCTTGGCGGCCTGCGCCGCCGCCGCGCGGAGCGCGTCGGGCGCCGATGAGGCCGGCGCCGTCGGCTTCGGCGGCGATAGGCTGATCACTCTCCAGACCGCCAAAGCCGAGCTAACCGACGCTCTGCGACTCGTCGCCGAACAGGGGGGCTTGAACCTGGTGATCGGACCCGACATCACCGGTCAGGTCTCCGTCTATCTTGAGAACGTCCCGGTGGAGACCGCCCTGCGTTCCATCGCCGTCAACAACGGGCTGAACTACACGGTCTCGGGCGGGGTGCTTACTATCTCCAAACCCGCCCAGACCGCTGCCGAGGGCGAAGGGGTGCCCCAGGGTCCGGCCCTCAGGACTCGCGTGTTCACGCTCCAGTGTCAGGATGCGGAGCGGATCAAGGACGCACTGGAGTTTGCCCTCACTTCCAGCGGCAGGATCAAGGTGCTCAACGAAAACAGCCTGCCGGGCTATGGCGGGACCAAACTCTCGGAGCTCAGCGGCGACGCGGGCGCGGGCGCCGGCACAACGTCCGTGTACGGCTCGTCCGCGACCCGGAACTCCGCAGCGGGCGCCAGTGCCGCGGCCTCCTCGGGGATCAGCGAGGTGGCGGCCAACATGTCCGGCGATACGCCCAGGAACGCCCGCACTCTCGTTGTGACCGATACCGACGACAACCTGACACTCATCGCTGACCTGATTGCCGACCTGGACAGGATGCCGCCGCAAGTCCTGATCGAGGCACGGATTGTCGAGATGTCCACCGACCTTCAACGTCAGCTCGGCATCGACTGGGACGTGAATATCCTGGCCAACGGCCCCACCCTGAATCACAGCTTGCCCCTGGACTGGAGGGCTGGATTCGCCGGAGGTTCGCAAATCCGCTACGGCTCAAACGGCCGGGCCCAGTCCGAGAACGCCATGTCCTTGGGAACCATCGACTTCTCCCAGTTCCGCGCCCTGGTCCGAGCCCACGCCGCCGACAACGCCATCCGCTTGCTGGCCAATCCCCGCCTCCTGGTCTTCAACAACCACAGCGCCAGCATTTTGGTCGGCGAGCGGTATCCCCTTCTCCAGGCCAACATCACCGATCAGGGCACGCTGACCGAATCCTTCGACAGCTACATTCCCGTCGGCATCCAACTCGAAGTCACCCCGACCATCCTTGCCGACGGGCGGATCAGTATGCTTGTCCACCCCGTCACCAGTTCGCTGGGCGACGAAGTGGTCGGAACGACCGGCCTGAGGGTCCGCCGAATCCTCACCAGGGAAATCGACACGCGCATCGCGATGTACGACGGACAGACCGTCGTGCTTGGCGGGCTCATCTCCGACCGCAAGATCCGCACGGTCAACAAGATACCGGGTTTAGGCGATCTGCCCGGGCTGAGCGTCCTCTTCAGGCAGGAGAGCCCGGCCGCCCAGCGGGTGGATCTGCTGGTCTTCCTTACCGCTCGCGTCGAGGACGCATCGCGAATCAGCGAACGCGAACAGCAGATATTCGATAGGTATCAACCGCACTTCAAGAACTTTGACAAGCTTCAAGATGTGCCCCTGCACTTCGAGGTGCCCACGGAGTACGGACCGCCCCGTCCGATGTTTGGCGATCCGCCTGTCGAGTTAATGGTGGAGCATGATGAAACTGAGTAGATCAGCGGCCGGTTGGATCAGGTGCCTGTGTATCTACAGCATCGCCTGGGCGGGAGGCTGCGCCGCTCCGCTTACGGCGGATTCCCCCGTCGCGGAAGCCTTGGACCGGCGGGCCGAAGCCCAGGCCGCCATGACTCCGGACGAGATCGATCGCCAGTATGTGGCAGCCTGCCGGGCCGGCGCCGCATTCGTCCGGCAACAGGAGTACTCGCCGGCCATGCAGGCCTTCGAGCGGGCTCTGGCCCTCAAGCCGAATTCGGTGGAGGCCTTGTTCAACCTCGGCGCTTGCCACGAGGCAGTCGGCGATCCCGCACGGGCCGTCCACATCTACCGCCGCGTGCTGGAAGTGACCCCCGACGATCCCGACTGCTACGCCAACCTCGGGACCAGCTTCATCAAGTTGTACCATCGCGAGAAGAGCCCCGTCTGGCGGAAGATGGCAAGGGACGCCTGGAAACGCTCGCTGGAGTTGCAGCCCGACCAGCCCAGGATCCAGGGCTACCTCGCCAGGACCGAGTGGGTCGACGGGTAGGACAAGGCCGACCTGCGCAGTTCGAGAAGCGATGAGGGACGGCTCCACTTGACGACCCGGCCGCACGGCATGAACACTGCCACCGATTGGAAAGAAATGATCGTCGGCGGTCGGGAGCCGCGCTTGCTCCGGCTTGCGGCACCGCGCAAGTCTGTCTCCGGTCCAAACCAGGGTCGCCGTGGCA
>CAYYBO010000059.1:2542-7170 GCA_964470125.1 uncultured Planctomycetaceae bacterium
GGGTAATTGCTGGGTGTCCGTGGGAAGCCGTTGTTACCGCCACAGGGGGGGCCCGGGCGATGGCCGCGGCCGCTCCGCCGCGGCCGACACGTCAGCCGCGACTGACGCCCCCCGGGCAACTCTGTGTGCGAATCTACGGCCCGACGCGGAGTTCTTGTGGCCGGGGCTTGGGGGCTTGCGGTGTGGCTGGTCCTGTCTGGGGTTGGGGCCCCGCGGCCTTCTGAGGCTCGCGGGATGCGGCATCCGTGGAAACGCTCGGGCGTCGTTGCGCCTGGGCGGCCTGCTGGCCCACCACCACGTTGCCCACGAAGATGGCCCCGTCGTTGATCTCCAGGCGGTTCGTGCGAAGGTCGCCTTCCATCCTGGCGGTTGCCAGGAGATGCAGTTTCTCCGACACGACCAAGTTGCCCTTGCACTCGCCTTCCACGCGAACGTTGGCGGCTTCGATGTTCGCCGTTACCTTCGCGCCCTCGGCGAGGTACAACGAGCCCTTGGAAGCGATGTGCCCGTCGAAGCCGCCTTCGATGCGCACGCCCTTCTCGAAGGACAGTTCGCCCTTGAACTTCGCATCAGCGCCGATGACCGTGGGAAATTCGCCGTCGATTTCAGCCATATCTTACTTTCCTCCCGGCGCCTCCCCTGCGCCCGAACGTTGAGTGTCGTCCGGATCCCTCCGTTGAGTCACGCTAGTATAACGTTTCCTTTGGAGATTACAACGGGAATGCCGCGTCCCGCCGGTATGACCTCGGCAATCGCGGGAACCCTGCTGATTCACCGCCCGATCCGCGCGGCCGGGCGCGAACCAGCCCGGAGCGCGAGCGAGGCTCCGGGGAGCACGCCCGCCGATTTTCGTCCGGGCACCTGTCTCGTCTCCAGGCTCGCGGCGGCCACCGGGTCCGTCGCTGTCCGGGGTCCGATATTCTCGAAGAGTCTGCGCCAGTGTCTCCGAAATGCTCAGGCCGCGACCCCGACAACGCCGGGCAGAAAAGCCGGACATCCGTTTTTAGCGGTCCGGCCTTCGCCTCGCCGACGCCGCAGGTGTTCACCCATTCTGCACCAGTGCGTGCCGGCGGGACCGTCCCGCAGTGGGGCAAGGGGCTGTCACCATCGCTCCGGCGGCTGGCTCTGCTGCCACGATCTTGTCCTCGGCGGCGGCTGGGGGCTGAAGTCGACCACGTTGAGATGACACTTGGGGACTACTGCGATGCAGTAGGGGCTTGCCGTCACCGTTGGAACACCCGGTGGTGGGGAGTTCACCGTCGCGGCCACTCGAAGGCGGGGACCTTCGCGCCAGACGCGATCCACGCTCACCGAGTACTGATCCGATGTGACCCGCCCGAGCGTCACCACCAACAGCATCTCGCGAGAGAAATCCACCGCGACATCCACTAGCGGCACTTTGGCCAGCGTTGCGGCGTCGCGGATCACAAGCTGCATGGCCCGGACTTCGTGACAATGGGCGCCGTGCGTCTGTCGGAGGATCGGCAGCTCCTCGCCGTCAGCCGGAGTGAAGTGAAGATCATCCCGCAGCTCGTGACAGCCGCCGGAAAGCGCGGCCGCCAGAATGAAGGCCGCCCGCGAAAGCCAACTCGCCGCCGCCGAATCCACGTGGCTGCCTTTGATCGAGTGCATGGCGATATCCTACGCTCAAAGCCGCGGCGTCGGCAATTGTCCCCTCCTGCAACAGCGGGGCTGGAAGGGGGCCAACGCGGAAAGCGGGCGGTCGACCGCTTTCCGGCCCACGACCCATGGCGCGGCTCTCGAACGGCATCGCCTGTCCGATCACGCCGCTTCGCGAAAAGTGTCGGTAACAGCAGATCCTGGGCGAGCGGTTCCCGCGCCTCCTGCTTGACTCGCTTGGCCTGTACTTGTCTTGCTGATTACAGCCTGATGACGGTCCAGGTTTGACCCACACTTGTGCGCTTGGCTAGGATTGGTCTTGAGGTCTTGGCCAGCGGCGGGCGGCGCGGCCTCGCGATCGCGCCTTTTCAAGACAGGCTGCGTTGAGCTTGACTCTCATGGACAAAACCGTCTATCTCGAGACGATGGGCTGTCAGATGAACGCCTTGGACAGCGAACTGGTCCTTGGTGAATTGCTGGCCGCCGGCTACCGGCCGACGGAGGACATGGCTTCCGCCTCGCTGGTCGTGATCAACACCTGCTCGGTCCGCCAGCATGCGGAGGACAAAGTCTATTCGCGGCTGGGCCAGCTAAGGAACCGCCGCAGCCGCAGGACCGGGCAAGTCGTCGCCGTCATCGGCTGCATGCCCGAGCGAGACGCGGCCCGCCTGCTGGAAACTTCGCCGCGCGTGGACATCCTTTGTGGGCCCACCGAGCTGCACCGGCTCCCCGGCCTCATCGCGGACGTGCAAGCCGGCCGCTCGCCCGCGATCGCCCTCGCCGGACGCCTGCGTGAGCGCTCGACCCCCGGCTGGCACACCGGCGCTCACCACGACCTCGAATCGCTCGACTCCAGCCGCGCATTTTCCGTCGGCCCGCACGCGGCGACGCCCAAGGTCTTCGGGCCGATGCAGGCCTACGTGCGGATCACGCGAGGGTGTAACAAACACTGCTCCTTCTGCGTGGTGCCGTACACCCGCGGACCCGAGGAACACCGCCCGCCCGATCGCATCATCGACGAGGTCCGCCGGCTGGCCGACAACGGCGTCGTCGAGGTGACGCTGCTCGGTCAGACCGTGAATCATTATCGTCACCGTGACGGCAGCGGCGGCCGGGAGACCTCCTTCGCTGAATTGCTGCACCGCATCCACGAGGCCGTGCCCCATCTGCCCCGTCTCCGCTTCGTCACCAGCTATCCGCGCGACTTTGGTAATGACGTGCTCCAGGTCATGGCCGCGTGCCGCCGGATTTGCAGATACCTCCACCTGCCCGCCCAAAGCGGCAGCAGCGCGGTGTTGCGGCGAATGAACCGCGGATACACCGTGGAGCAGTACAAAGAACTGCTGGACCGCGCCAGGAGCATCATGCCGGATGTCTCCATCGCCGGCGACATGATCGCGGGCTTCTCCGGCGAAACCGAGGAGGACTTCCGACAAAGCGCCGAATTGCTGCGCTACGCCGCTTACAAAAGCTGTTTCGTGTTCAAGTACTCTCCCCGACCGGGCACGCCTGCCGCCGAGCGATATCCCGACGATGTCGCGGACGAGGTCAAGCGTCGCCGCAACAACGACCTGCTGGCCGTGCAGGCGGAGATCAGCCAGGCCAATCACCATGCCCTGCTGGGCCGCGTCTTGCGGATCCTCGTTGAAGGCCCCAGCAAGAATGCGATGAAACAGCAAGCCGCCGAAGAATCCGACTCAATGGCCGTCGGCGATTCGACGACCGAGCCGGCGAAGCCAGACAAGACCGGGCAGCTCGTTGGGCGCACCGAGGGCGATCAGATAGTGGTGATTACCGGTCCGCGGGAGTGGATCGGCCGGCTCGTCGACGTTCGCATATCCGCGGCGACGCCCTACACGCTGTTTGGAGAAATCACCGGTCGCTCCTAGAATAAGGGCGCCGGCCCCAAGCGAGCGCGGCGGCTGTGATCCAAACCTGCCATGGCTGAACCACTGAACATCCACTTTCTATTGGGCGCGATGAAGAAATACGGGGCGTCGGACCTGCACCTCAAGGCGGGTGTGTCGCCCTACTACCGGGTGGAACGCCAACTCCGTTCCCTGAACATGCCCCCGCTGTCGGGCGAGGACATCGAGAAGGCCCTGGCCGCGATCATCCCGCCGACGCGCCGACACGTCTACGACGAGACCGGCGACCTGGACTTCTCCACCGAACTGCCCGACGGCGACCGCTTCCGCGTCAACGTCTTCCGCGCCGGTTACAGGATGAACGCCTCCATCCGGCGGGTGAACTCGGAGGTCCCGCCGTACGAGCAGATCCACTTGCCGCCGATCTACGGCGAAGTCGTCGAACGCGCCCACGAAGGCATTATCATCGTTTGCGGCGTGACCGGCTCGGGCAAGAGCACCACCCTGGCCTCCATGATCCAGCACATCAACCGGACCCGCCGGGCGAACATCGTCACCATCGAGGATCCGATCGAGTACGCGTTCAAGCCCGACAAGGCGATCGTGTCCCAGCGAGAGATCGGCATCGACATCCCCGGTTATGAAGAGGGTCTGAAGTATGTCGTCCGCCAGGACCCGGACGTCATTTTCATCGGCGAGATGCGCGACAAGTTCACCATGACGGCGGCGTTGCAGGCCGCCGAGACGGGGCACTTGGTCTTCGGCAGCCTCCACACCGCCGACACCATGCAGGCCTTCACCCGCATCCTGGAGTTCTTCCCACGGAACGACCACGAGTTCATCCGCAGCTCGCTGGCCAACAGCCTTCAGGCCATATTCGCCCAGCGGCTCCTGCCCGGCTGCCAGGAGGGCATCCCTTTGATCCCGGCGACGGAAGTGCTGCTGAACACGCCGACCTGCCGCGAGTTGATCCGCAAGGGACAGGACCGCGACCTGCCCGCCCTCATCGACGGAAGCGAGCGAGAGGGCATGCACTCCTTCACCACGTCGCTGGCCAAGCTCGTCCAGGGGGAATTCATCAGTCTTCAGGAGGCGATGAAATACGCCCCCAACGCCGACGGCCTTGCCAGCCAGCTCCGC
>CAYYBO010000059.1:7180-15644 GCA_964470125.1 uncultured Planctomycetaceae bacterium
AACGCGTCCGCGGCAACGGATGAAAGCCGCCCGCGCGGCAGCGGAGCCTCCTGCCGCGTTTCCGCTTCATCACCGAGGAGATACAATCATCCGATATGAGCGGTCCACCGCCCGAACCGACGCAGCCCAACCTCGTTGATATTGACGTATACTGTCTTAAGTGCGGTTACAACCTCCGCGGCCTTTCCGGCGATCCGCGCCGCTGCCCGGAGTGCTTCTACATGAATCCGATGGGCGACGCCCTCATCCCGGCCGAGTTCATCTCCACCCAACTCCGCCGAATGGAAACCGCTCCGACCATCGCCCTGGGCTGTTTCGCGTTGATGGCGGTGTCCGCAGTGCCGGTCCTTCTCGTGATCGCAGACTCGTTTCGCCACCCCTCGATGGGCAACGACGGGCCTTGCTTGTGTTGCGGCTTGCCCTTGCTGGTCGCATTGGGTGGCTGGCTCGTTTCGGTGGTTCGATTCCGCGATTCGTGCGGCGGGAAAGCCGGTTGGCTCCGGGTCCTCTGGCGCTACCACATCTTGGGACTGGGCTACATGGCCGTCGTGTTTGCCGCCGTGTCTTCCACCACAGCGATCCTCCGTCGTCTGATCGACGCCGCCGGTAGATCGGACAGAGCGACCCTGTTCTACACGGGATTTGCGCTCGTTTTTTGCATCGGCCTGCTCTGCGCCATCATCGTGTTCACGCCCCGCGTGCGATCCGCGGCCAAAGGTGACATGGACCAACTGCAGCGTGAGGTCGCCGTCGAGACCGCCAGGAACCTGCTCCGCAAGAGGCTTGCGAACGGGAAGAGATGACCATCACACAACAACCCGCCAGCGCGGCCATCCGGTCGACGCGGTTTGCAGACCTGGCGGCCATCGCCGCCATAGTCGTTCTCTGGTGGCTGTGGCTGGCACCCGGCGTCGTGCGGCTCCAGCCCGTCGCCTTCGACACCTTCCGCGACACCGCCGGCGTCGAGAACGTCCTTGCCGGACGCTGGCTGCGGGACCCAATCACACCGGGCCAATCCTACTGGTACGCCCCGCTCGGGCCGATCATCTTCGCGGGGATCAGTCGGCTGGCGGGCTGTTCGGCTGTCGCGGTCTACTCCGGCAGCATCCTTTGGCTAAACGTCTTTCTGCCGATTACCTGGTATCTCCTGGCCCGCATGGTCTGGGACCGACGGGCGGCGATTGCGGCGGTCCCGGTGATTCTCTTCGGCTCGCTGTGGTGGACCACACACGCTCCCATGCCGATGACCTCGATCCAAGGCGCGCTTCTGGCGACGATCGCCATGATTGCCTGGCTCGCGTCGCTGCAGCGGCGGCGCCGATGGGCGGCGGCGGTCGGGGTGCTCCTCGCCTTCTGTGCCTGGTACCACACACTCTCGGCCCTTATCGCATCCGCAGCCATCGGCCTGCACGCCGTCGCCGGTGCCGAGACTCACCAGACCGGCCATGCGGCCGCCCCGCGTTTGAGCGGCCGACGCGAGGCATTGATCCGAATGGCGCTCGCCGGCGGCGTGTGCATCCTGCTTGCCTCTCCCCTGATCCGGCACCTTCTGAATCTGCCACGCCAGAACCTGCACCCCGTGGAATATCTGGCCAACGAGTTGCGCGACCCACGTTATGCCCTCCAGTCCGGCTCGCTTCTCGTGCTGCCGTTGGCCGTCATCGGCGCGGCCTCCACATATCGCCGCCTCCGCGGGCCTGACGGCTTGGTCCTCGCCTATGCGATCGTCACCCTCGTCGGCCAAGTGCTGGGATACATCCGGATGTTCACCGGCGTCGACGTGCCGGTGTTGATCCCGCACGAGTTCCAATGGCACTTCCAAGCGGCCGTCGGGATGTTTGCCGCCCGCGGCGCTGTCGCCTCCGCCGAATGGCTGGCGAAGCATCTCTCCGGGAGACTGTCCGCCTGGGCTTCTCGACCTGATGTGCTGCTCGCCGTGACGGTCGCCGTCGTGGTCGGCCCGGCCATTCCGCGGGCGGTCTTCAACGACCCGCCCGATTGGAAGGCCGTCCCGGCCGCGAGGGCTGACGAGGTCTGGGAAACCGTGGAGTGGATCAAACAGCACACGTCGATCGACGAAGTCTTCCTGGGCCACGAGCCGACAGACTTCTTCCTGATTGCCGGCCTGACGGGGCGCAAGCTGCAATGCCCTCCTGCGGGCCATGCCAGCATCGCGGTCTCCGCCGACGTCAGTGCCCGCGACCAAGCCGAACTGTTCGAGACTGAATTACCGGCGAGATTCCGCGAGTTGCTCCACAAGTACGGGGTGGCTTATGTGGTCCTTGACGGCGACCGGTTGGGTCTTTGGGAGCGATGGCGCGGGTCGGGCATCCTGGAGCCTGCCTTCCGCAGCTCATCGGGCTTTCTGAACATCTTCAGCGTGCAAAGCCAGCGGCCGATGGATCCCGCCGCCAAAGGCCCATGAAAGGACCGACACGGCGTCGGCTGCAGCGCAAAGCAGCGGCCGACGCGAACGCCGGCCGCAGATGGTCAATCGCTCACTTGGAGCAGCATTCGCAAGCTACTTGTTACGGTCTGCCATGATAGCCAGGACGCCGGCGACAAGCGCCGCCAGGGCCAGGCCTCCGAAGGCGGCGTAGTGCGGCACGTCGCGGGAAATCACCGTCAGGAGGCTCGGCCAGACGCCTTGAATGGCCCCCGCGGTCGCCAGCGCCGCCACAGCCAGACATAGAAGCCCCAGCCCCAGACAGACGTTCATCGGGACGGCCCCTCTCATCGCCGCCGAGACTCTTCTTGGCGACACGAGGGCGTACTCTTCTTCGGGCGCTTCGCTGGCTTCGGTAACCGCGGCATCGCCGAACTCGCCTTCCTGCACCGTCTCCTCCGCCTCAACGACCTCGACCAGCGCACCCTCGGTCTCGGTCTCGGCTGCCTCGCCGGGCGAGATCGCGCCCAGCAACTCGGCACCCAGGCTCGTGTCGTCTTTTTCACGGGTCAAGTCGAGAAGGCCGCTGCCGCTGCCGCCGCTTTCAAGTTCCGGCACGGTGGCGGAAATCTGCGTCTCTCCCATCGGGTCGGCCGTTATGGCAAGCTCGTCGTCATCGAAGACGCTGATGCCGACCTTGGCCGGCCGGGCCTCGCCATTGCCCGGCGTTTCGGCCGGCGGGGCGATCTTGGGCTCGTCATCCAGGCCGAGGATGCTCGAACCCGAGAGGCCCAGGTCGGGAATGGCCGCAGCGGAGCCCGTGTCGATCGCCGGCGCCTCCTCCTCGATGGCCCCCAGTTCCAACTCGGGCAGTCCTTCCACAGCGGGAGGAGCGGCGGGCAGTTCCTCCGGCAGTTCGTCGAGGTTGATCTCATCCGCAGCCTCCGCCGGCAGATCAAGCACGGCGGGCGGCGCCGCCTCGGGAGCCGTCGCCTCATCGAGCAAACCTATGCTGGACGAGGAATCCGCCAGACTGGAGAGGGCCGAAGCAAAGGACTCGGTTTCCTCGGCCTCAGAGCCGTCCGTCAAGGCCAAGTCCACGATGCTGCTGCCCTCCTTGGCGGCAATCTGGTCTACTTCCGACTTCTTGTAGAAGACCGTGTCGGCCTCACGAACCTCGCTGAGACGTCCGTCGGCGACCATGGCCTTGACCTCGTCGGAGGTCTTGCCCAACGCTTCACAAGTCTGTTCCAGTGTCAGGTACTCAGTTGCCATAGGCGTGCTTCCCGTATTTCCACTACCCCCAGAAGCCAACCCGAATTGCGGCGGCTTCCCAGTCCCCTCTATTCGCAGGCAGGCGCTTCATGCCGCCGACAGGACGCGGCGCTGAGTCTTCGCGCGTCTGCCGCCGGGTATCCGGTCACTCATTCGACCCGCTCCCGCTCGCCACCCGAGCCCCCACCGGTCGGCTGGAGTGGAAAGCCGGGAACATCGGTGTCGAGCGCGTCGCCGTTCTCCTGGCTGGCGGCCTGGCCGCCGCCGATCCGATCCCTGATGCGGCTCTGATCCCGAAGCATGGCCTGGACCTGCTCGGGCGATGTCTGCCGGTCGTTGTTGAAGTCCTCCAGGTAACGGTCGTAACGGAACGTCCTGGCTGCAACCAGCATCAGTTTCCGCGTCGCCGGCAAATACTCGTAACACCAGATGGTGCCGGCATCCACGTCCATCATGAACAGACCGTAGCGGTTCTCGGCGATCTGACCAGAGAAAGCATGGATGCCCCTGGCTCCGGCGATCGGCACATCTTGACCGAGGGCCCGCGCCACTCCGATCGAGTTCTCCGGCCGCAGGCACAGGGCCGTGGCGATGACCGCCAACAGGACTGCGATGATCCATAACACGGTCTGCCGTTCGCCGCGTCTCGGTAATGTCTCCAGTTGGCGCGTGTGATGTTCGTCCATCGGGGGTCGCACTCCGGGTTTGGGTCGTCAACCGCCTGCGCGTGCCCCCTTCAGCCAATTATACGTGAAACAGCCCGAGTCTCAAGTTCCACGTTCCCAAGGTCGAACCGAGGCCGATTACGGCGACCCCGGCGCCCGCAGGTTATACTACCAGCCGATGCCCCTGAAGCCTTCCACAAGCCCGCTGCGTTGGTCCTTTCGCGAGGTGTCGCCGCCCGGTAACTACGGAGCGTTCCGCCGGGCGGTGGGTTCGCTGCCGAGCTGCGTGATCCTGGAGTCGACGATGCCGCATGCCCGTTGGGGCCGGTATTCGATCTTCGCGGTAGATCCGGTCCGAGTATCGCACATCCAGCCGGGCACGGCGGACAACCCCTTCGCCGAGCTTGCGTCTTGGTGCAGACCCTGGCGGCGGCCGGCTCCTCCAGTCGAACTGCCCTTCGTGGGCGGGTGGATTGGATACCTCGCCTACGAGGCGGGGCGGTTCACCGAGCCGGTAGCCTGGACTGCATCAGGGGCGGCGAGGCTTAGTGTCAAGGGTGCGATGCCCTCGCCTTTGTCGCGTTGGGGATTGTATGACACGGTTCTTATCCGGGACCATGCCGCAGACCGGTGGATTGCCGCCGGACTGGAACTGCCCGGCGTTCTTGCCGGGGAGGCGAGGCCCTCGCTCGCCGACCGGCTTGGCAGGATGGAAGTCTTGCTCGCCGGGTCGTGGGGTGAACTTGCCGAACCGGGTTGGCATGCCGGGCGGGCGCGGCGCCGCTCCATCGCCAAATGGAATTACTCCCGGGAGGCGTATCTTGCCAAGATAGAGCGCACGCTGGAGTACATCCGCGCGGGCGACATCTTCCAAGCCAACGTGGCCCGGCGGTGCCGCGTTCCTGTCTCTCGCCACCCCTTAGAGCTCTACGAGCGGCTGCAAGAGGTCAATCCGTCGACATTTGCCGCATACATTCCGCTTTCCATGCGGCCCGGAATTCCGCCGGCCGCGATCGTCTCCGCCTCGCCCGAGTTGTTTCTTCAGGTGCGAGCGGGCGTAGTAGCAACCCGTCCCATCAAGGGCACTCGGCCGCGCGGCGCAACGAGGCAGGACGACGAGCGGGCCGGCCGCGCGTTGGAGGCCAGCGTGAAGGACCGTGCGGAGCTGAACATGATCATCGACCTGGAGCGCAACGACCTCGGCCGGGTGTGCGAATGGGGTACGGTGCGGGTGGAGAGCGAAGGAGAGATCGAGGCCTTGCCGACCGTCTTTCACCGGACGGCGACCATCACCGGACGCCTGCGCGAGGATGCCGATACGATCGACCTCCTGCGGGCGACCTTTCCCGGAGGCTCGATTACCGGGGCTCCCAAGGTCCGGGCAATGCAGATCATCAATGAACTGGAACCGACGCCCCGCGGGCCGTATTGTGGGGCCGTCGGCTATGTCGGGTTGAACGGCGACATGATGCTCAGCCTGGCGATCCGCACCATGGTGATCGGCAATGGCAACGCGGACGTGATGGTCGGAAGCGGCATTGTCGCGGACAGCGACCCGGAGGATGAATACGCCGAACTGGAGGCCAAGGCCGCCGGGATGTTCGCCGCCCTCGGGCTGGAGGCGGACGGGCGACCGGTTCTAAACGAGTTGGAGCAGGCTGCGTGCTGATGAACAACCTGGTCTATCTGAACGGAACGATCCTGCCGGCGTCCGAAGCCAGAGTGTCCGTCTTTGATGCCGGGTTCACGCACGCGGCGGGTTTGTTCGAGACGCTCCGAGTGTACAACGGCCGCACGATGCGATTCGAGGATCACGCGAACCGCCTTTTGGCCTCGGCCAAAGCCCTGCACATGGCGCTCGCCGTCAATACCGACGTTCTCCGGAAGGGAATCCACGAGGTGGTGGAGGTCAACGATCTCAAGGAGGCCCGCGTTCGTGCGACGGTCACGGCGGGCCCGATCCCCAAGCCCGGCGCGAAGATCGAAGAACCTCAGCAGCCCACCGTGCTGATCACCGCCGAGCCGGTGCAGATGTATCCGCAGGCGCTTTACGAACAGGGCATGCGCGTTTGCATCTGCCCGTACAGACAGAACAAGCTTGATCCGCTGGCGGGCCACAAGACGCTGGCCTATTTTCCGCGTCTATTGGCGATGAAGGATGCCGCGGACAAGCGTTGCAGCGAAGCTCTATGGTTCAACACGGAGAACCAACTGGCGGAAGGTTCAATCTGCAACGTTTTTACGGTGCAGAAGGGGGTGCTGGTGACGCCGCCGCTCGATACGCCGGTGCTGCCCGGCACGGTCCGGCAAGCAGTGCTTTCACTGGCGCGAGGCGACGGCATCCAGGCCGAAGAGCGGCCGATCGATATCAATGCGTTGCTGGGGGCTGAGGAGGTGTTTCTAACCGGCAGTGTGCTGGAGATCATGCCCGTCACCGCCATCGAGCAGCATGAGGTCGGTTCGGGCAGGCCGGGCGAGGTGACGGGACAGTTGAGAGCGCGGTACGCGGCTCTGGTCCGCGAGGAGTGCGGCATAGGTGGCTAGAAGACTGATGACAGGTACGGTCGCGGCGGTTGCCGAGGCCATGGAGCAGATTGCTCCGGTCTGGACGGCCGAGGAATGGGACAATGTCGGGTTGTTGGTCGGGTGTGATGGTTGGCCGGCCAGACGAGTCCTGCTGACCGTGGACCTGACGCCGGCCGTTTTGGCGGAGGCCCGGAAGGGCCGTTTCGACATGGTGATCGCCTATCACCCACCGATCTTTCGACCCATCAAAACGATGATCGCCGGCCGAACGGGGCAGTCTTCCATCGCCGCCGAGGCGTTGGCGCAGCGCATCGCGGTTTACTCGCCGCATACAGCCCTTGACGCCGCGCCCGGCGGGACGAACGATGCCCTGGCGGGTCTTTGCGGGTTGGTGGAGGTCGGCCCTGCCGCGACCGCGGGGGCCGCCGACCGACAGTGCAAGCTGGTCGTGTTCGTGCCGCCGGAGAACGTGGAACAGGTCGCCGAAGCTGTTTTCCGGGCGGGAGCGGGGAGGATCGGCGATTACGAGAAATGCGGCTTTCGCTTGCGTGGGGAGGGGACGTTCTTTGGGACGGAGGGCGCTGATCCCGTCATCGGCCGGAAAGGGCGGCTAGAGCGGGTCGACGAAATCCGCATGGAGACGGTCTTTCCTCGGCGCCGGCTTGCGGCGGTCATCAAGGCGGTGCGGCAGTCGCACCCGTACGAGGAACCCGCCTTCGACGTGTATTCCCTGAACGCCGCGCCGGACAGGCGGCTCGGACAAGGACGGATCGGCCGCTTCGGCAAGCCGGTGCGATTAGCGGCGCTGGCCAGGATATTGACCCACAAGACGAAGGCGGCGTGTCCGACGATGGTGGGCGACGGAGGAGGCGTGATTCGACAAGGGCTGGTTTGGGCGGGAGCGGCAGGTGGTTCATCATTCGACACCGCGGTCGAGTCGCTGGGCGACAGAAGCGTGATTATCACCGGCGAAATCCGCCATCACGATGCCTTGAGATTCGCTCGCCGGGGCGTCGCGGCGATCGGCCTGGGGCATTGGGCCAGCGAACGGCCAGCGCTCGCGCCGTTGCGAGACATGCTCTCACGGGCGCTGATCGGCGTGCGTTTCCTGGTCAGCCGCGCTGATCGCGATCCGTTTCGGCAGGCCGGAGGAAACGCGGAATGATCGAAACCGCAAGCCGGCATGAAGCACGAGCGAGGGGCCGCACCTCCGCCTCGCGGGCGAACTGGGTTGCGCTCGAGGCTGAGCCGGCGTCCCCGCACTTCCACCCCGTATGAGGACAGTCATGACATCGAACCCCGGCGGAGTCGGCAGAGACTTCTTTGTTGAGGCGATAGAGCTGCACGGAACGAGCGGCGAGGCACGTTGTGGCCGCGCGCCGAGCGCCGCCGTCTTATTAGGCATTCTGGCGGCGCTGTGCTCGGCGGGCTGCGAGCGAAACTCGGCCCCGGCTGCGACCGTACACGATTCGGTCGCCCAGGGATACAGCCAGCCTCCCCGGGGGGCGACCACCAACCCTTCCCAGAACACAGCGACGGCAGCGCGTCCCGGCAAACCGATTGCGTTCGTCAACGAGGCGCCGATCGAGCGAGCAGCGTTAATCCAGATGCT
>CAYYBO010000060.1:0-10697 GCA_964470125.1 uncultured Planctomycetaceae bacterium
GACGAAACCGAACTCGATAAAGCCGACAGCACGGCAGCCCGCGAGCAAATGACGCCGGGGCCGCCCCTTTTGGCTGACTTGGCAGTAGCCAGGGCCGGGGTATAATCCCGCCGGTCCGCGGGTTACCGACCAGAAGGTCAGGCGTTGGCCGCGGATGGTGAAGCTCCGAACATCGGCGCGGGTCGGTCGGGACTTCCACATGCCTGACCGGCTTTTTTGTGCGCGATCGGCCGAGGTCCGATAGCCTCTGGCGAGCGCGACGCGTCACTTGCAGGAGGCCGACTATGGCAGATGAAGAACTGACCGCCAATCAGGTCGATCAAGAGGGCGTTGGCGACGCCGGCGAGGAGAAAGAGGAGGACCTCAAGGAACTCCTCAAGAAGGCCATCAAGGTCGAAGTCGCAGACGCCGGCGTGCTCCGGAAGACTATCACGGTCACGGTGCCTCGCCAGAGCCTCGATACCGAGTTGGACAAGGACTACGACGAGATTGTCTCCGAGGCCGTTGTGCCGGGATTCCGGCGCGGCCGGGCTCCGCGCCGGCTGGTTGAGAAGCGATTTGGGCGCGAGATCGGCGAACAAGTGCAAACACGTCTGGTGCCCAATGCCTTCCTGGCCGCGGTGGAGAAGGAAGACTTGAAGGTGCTCGGCGATCCGCGCGTCTGGGTTATTGTCAAGGACAAGAAGGCCAAGGCTGGCGAGGAGGCGGTTGAGAAGGAGCAGCTTCTTGAAATGACCGACGCCATGCAGCAGATGAAGCTGCCCGCCGAGGGCGACCTGACCTTCAAGTGCGAGGTTGAGATCAAGCCCGCATTCGAGTTGCCCTCGCTGGAGGGCGTTGCGATTGAGAAGCCGGATGTCAAAGTCGACGATGACGATGTGACCGAGCGGATCAACCGCATTCGAGCGGTCCGCGGGGCCTGGGTGCCGGTCGTCGACGGCGAGGTGCAGAAGGACGATCTGGTCGTCTGCAATCTGAAGGTCTCGGTGGACGGCAAGGAAGTGAAGACCGAGGAGAACGTCCGGCTGGCGGCTCGGCCGACGCGGTTGGAGGGCGCGGTCCTCGACGATCTCGGCGAGGTGCTCGCCGGGGCCAAGCTTGGCGATGCTCGGACGACGAAGGGCACGCTGCCCGAGGATTATGAACTGGGAGAGTTTCGAGGGAAGACCGCCGATTTTGAGTTGGCCATCAACGAGATCAAGCGGATTGAGTTGCCGCCGTTGGAGGAGGCCTACTACAAGAGTCAGGGCTTCGACTCGGAGGACGAATATCGGGCGTGGCTGAAGACGCAGATGCAAGGCGAGCTGGAACTCGAGATCAAGCGGGCCATGCGCGACCAGGTGCGCAAGTACCTGCTCGACAGCGTGAAGTTGGAGCTTCCGGAGGGTTTGTCCGCCCGTCAGACCGAGCGGGTAGTGCTGAAAAGGATGATCGAGCTGCAGCGTCAGGGTGTTCCTCAGGCGGACATCGAGAAACACGCCGATGAGTTGCGGACCGGCGCTCGCGAGGCGGCGACGGTTCAGTTGAAGCTCTACTTCATTCTGGAGGAGATCGCTGAAAAACTCGACATAGAGGTCACGGAGGAGGAGATTAACGGGCAGATTGCGGCGATGGCCCGGGCCTATAACCGGCGGTTTGATCGCGTCCGGGACGAACTGGCCAAGGCGAACGGCTTGGAGTCCCTGTACCTCGAAATCAGGGACGAGAAGTGCATCGACAAGATTTTGGACGCGGCCAAGATCACCGAGGCCAAGGTGGAGAAGAAGCCGCCACGATCCCGTGCCGCAAAGAAGCCCGCGGCCGGCGAGGGAGCCGAGAAGGTGAAGAAGCCGAAACGCACGCCGCCGCGGAAGTGAGATGCAATCATCCGATGCGACTCCCGGAGTGCCGGGGCGGCGGAAGGTGGCCGGCGATTGCCAATTATTGAGACATGTGCCGGGTGAACCGGCTGAACATCTGGGGCAAGGGACTGTGACATGGACGACGACAACGTTTTGCGCAGCGGCATCATGCACCCTTTGGCGGCGAACCACGCCCAGGGGCCCGTGCCGTATCAGCGTTATCGCGAGATGTCAATCGAGGACATGCTCCTCGAAAACCGGATTATTTTCCTGGCGGGCCCGATCACTGAACGCACCGCCAGCCTGGTAATAATGCGGCTTCTCTACCTCCAGAGTGTGAAGAAGGACCAGGATATTCACCTGTACATCAACTGTCCCGGCGGCCTGGTCGACCAGACGTTGGCGGTCTATGACACGATGCGCTTTCTCTCCTGCCCGATTGCCACGTACTCGATCGGACAGGCGGCCAGCGGCGGGGCGGTGATCCTCACCGCCGGCACCAAGGGCAAGCGCTACGCACTGCCGAACAGCAAGATCATGCTGCACCAGCCCTGGGGAGGAGTCACCGGGCAAGCGGAGGATATCCGCATCCAGGCAGAGGAGATCATCAAGGACAAGCGAAAGCTCAACGAAATCCTGGCCTTCCACACGGGCATGCCTTTGTCAAAGATCGAGGAGGAGACGGAGCGAGACCGGTTCATCGACCCCAAGGAGGCCGTCGAGTGGGGTTTGGTCGACGAAATCCTCGAAAGCAGCGAGGGTAAGAAGAAGGACGAAAGCAAGAAGAAGGACGAGAACAAGAAGGGTCAACAGTAGCGTCAGCCCCCGCGGCCGACGTGGCGAGCTAGAGAGAGTCTTCACCGGACCTAACGAAACGCGGTATTGGTACTCCAGGACGGAATCGTCGTCCGGTCTCCAAGGAGCGGTTGATGGCCGACAATAATTCGTTGATTCCTTTCGTGATCGAAAAGACGGGGCGTGGCGAGCGGGCCTACGACATCTACTCCCGTTTGCTCAAAGACCGGGTCGTCTTTCTCGGCGGTCCGGTTGAGGACGAGGCCGCGAACGTGTTGATCGCCCAGATGCTGTTCCTGTCTAACGAGGACCCGAGCTCCGACATCCATTTTTACATCAATACGCCGGGCGGCAGCGTCTCCGCCGGGATGGCGGTTTACGACACCATGCAATTCCTGCGATGCCCCGTCGCCACCTACTGCGTCGGCCTCTCCGCCAGCATGGGCGCCGTCCTTTTGTGCGGTGGGGCGAAAGGCAAGCGTTTCGCGCTGCCCCACGCCCGCATCCTCTTGCACCAACCGCTGATCGGCGGCGTTCTCCAGGGCGCGGCCACAGACCTGTCAATTGAAGCTCAGGAGATTCTTCGCCTGCGAGAGATGCTTTACGGCGTAATCAGCAAGCACAGCGGTACGGCGATTGATAAAATCCGGCGGGATTGCGACCGCAATCTATGGCTCTCGCCGACCGAGGCCTTGGATTACGGTTTGGTGGACAAGGTCCTGGAGCGGCAGCCGGAAATCAGTCGGCCTGCCGCCTCCGCTGAGTAGCGACGGGGATCGACCTCGTGGCAATACGGGTGCACGGCCAATCCGGCAGACAATGCGGCGTTGCCGCCTCGTGGGCGACGGTTGTGCGAACTTGCGCCATGGTCCTCACGGCTGTGGGTCACCGACGCTGCGATTTCTCTTCCCGGCCCTTCCTGATTCGCATCCTCCGGGCGCCTGTGGTGCCGGTAGCGGTGCTGGGTGCTCTGCTCGCAGCGGCGGGCCCGGGCTGCAACGGCCAGGATCGCGCGGATGCCCGTGTGACCCAGATTCAGGAGCTTAGAGACAAGGTTGAACAACAAGGCCGGGCAATAGCCCAGAAGGACGAACAGTTGGCCGCCCAGGGCCGGAGGATCCAGGAACTGCAGGGGCTTACGGCCGAGCAGTCCATTGAGAACCTTGTCCGAGTGGACAGGATTGAAATCGAGCGGCTTTCCGGGGGGTACGACGAAGACCACGATGGCGTTGATGAAGGAGTGGTTGTCTATCTGCGGTTGCTTGACAAGGAGGGCGACGCCATCAAGGCGGCGGGCAGCGCCAATCTGCAACTCCTCGACTTGTCCCGGGCCGAAGGGCCACGCACGGTGGGGGAGGTGCGTCTCGATCCCGCTGCCTTGCGGCCGATGTGGTTCGGCCGATTGATGACCTATCACTACACCATTCGGATTCCCTGGTCCGGCGGTGCCGCGCGGCCGAGCAGCAAGTCGGTGACTGTGCGCGTCGAGTTTACTGAACTCCTGTCCGGCAAGACCTTCGAGGCCCAGGCCGTGGTGGAGGTCTCCGGGACAACGGCTTCATGATTCCTGCCGCGCGTCGCGCTTGGGCTGCGCGAAGCCGGAGCCGCAGAGCAGGCTCAACCTACTATCAGAGCGAAGGGTAGGCAGGTTCAACGGGCAAGGGTCTGCGTCGCGCAGGCCACCGCGCCAACCGCGCCGACAAAGGGGGGCACGAGAGGGGACAGGCGACCGCCCCAGAGCAGCATTCATAAACTTCGGCTTGGTAAGGCGTTACATGCTGTTGGCGCGAAGCACTTCACGCCGCGGCTTGCAGTCGATCCCCGCCCCCTTCCTCATCTTGCCCTCAAAAGCGATTCGCGAGCCGAGGCGGGGCGGCATGGTCTGAGAATAATCCTGAAAACACCGTTCTCCGGCTCAAATAGCTCTGATGTCAGGCACGCCAAACGGCCGTTTAATAGATATTCTCAAGCTGATCCGACCCGCTGGTCGTGGGTTTGGGTTCAGAATGCTGAGATGGTATGTCCCTGTGGCTTCGATTTCGCGCTCGTGAGGCTGCACCCAGCCGGATCGAGCCTGGAATCGGGGAACCGCGGTTCCGGTCGGCGGAGAGGGGGCGCGCCTCCGTCGCAGGGGAGAGGTACTGACAGTGGCGGTTGTGCAGCAAGAGCAGATTGCGGAGCGTGCCCGGGTTCACGTCCGGCCGCTGGACCCCCGGCTCAGCGGGCAACAACGACTCGATCTGGACCGCGTGATCACCATCATCGGTTCGGGGGAAGGCTGCGATGTCCAGCTTCCGCCCGGTCTCACCGACGGCCCCCACGCGGCGATCATATTGCTTGGAAACACGGCCTATCTGTGCGACCTTGGGGCACCCGGGGGAACCACGCTGAACCAGCGGCGCATTCGTTGGGCGAGGTTGGCAGATGGCGATGAGGTGGTCGTCGGCACCGTTCGAATGCAGGTCGGCCTGGAGGAGATCGCAGAGTTGGCCACCGGCGAGCAACCCTCGTTCCGCCTTGGCGACGAGGCAACCATTGGACAGGTGACGACGATCGACCCCGTTTTGGTGGTGGGCAGTGATCCCGGTTGCGACGTGGTTCTCTATGATGATGCCGTGGCCGCTCGGCACTGCCTGATCGCCTGGACCCAGGAAGGCCCCCTGCTGCGCCAATTGAGCAGCGGACACGAAGTCTATCTGAATGACAGCAGGGTGACACTGGCCAGGTTAGTGGGCGGGGACGGGGTCACGGTCGGTCCCTATCGACTGAGGTTCGAGGTTGACGTCGGTTCGGACGAACTCGGCGACACGGCGGCAGGCTCGTCGGGGAATGGTCGCAGCGAGCCGGTTTGTGCGCCGGGCGCACCGTTTGGGGGAGAGGACCAGCGGGATATCGTTGCCGGCTGCCTGCCGTGGGGGAAGGGACTGAGCTGGGAGAGGTTGTGGGCTGAGCGGGTGGACAGAGCTGCGGACCGGCTGGTCGCCGGCGTGATTGCCAACATAGGTGGAGATCGGGCGGCGAAGCGCGATCGCGGTTCGGACAGTGCCCGCCCGCCGCAAACTGGGGGCTCGGGTGCTGGTTTGGGTGCCGAGAAAAGAGAACACGGCGAGGCGGCGGCTGACGGAGACCTGGGGATTGGGCGGATAGACGCGGGAACGCCACCGTTCGCGGGTGAGGGCGGCGCGATGTCGCGGGCGCCGCTTCAATCGGGTGATGCGATAGAGGCCCAGATCGAGGGCGAGCTATCGAATGCCGAGCGGCATCGCACCGCAGGCGTCGACGAAGTCCGGGTAAGCGACGAGGGCTTGCTTCGTATGAAGGCTCGCGTTGCCGCGGCCCAGAGGGCGTTGGATGACCGCGCCAGCAAGCACCTGGAACGCTTGAATCAAGAGCGAGTAAGGCTCCAGTCTTTCGAGGCTGAGTTGGAGCGGAAGGCTGCGGAACTGCTGGAAGTGGCGAGGGAGAACCGCCGGGTGATGAATCGCGGCAGGGAGGCGATAAGAGGCGAGATGCCGCCGGCGGAATCAGCGGATTTCGATGTGCCTTGCGAGTCGTCGCTTAGGGGGGCGGCGGTGGATAGGACTGAGACTCACGATGACGGGGCGACGGCGACGGATGGGGCGGAAGCCGCGTTTGATCGATCCTGGGAGGGCCGGCAGCCGCGCTCGCTGCAGGAGCACGCCGCGGAATTGGCCGAACTGGTCCGCAGCGAGCAGGACGAGCTCGATCTCGCCGAGAGCCGATTTGCCTCGCTACGATTGGGAATCAAACGCCTGCGGCAGTTCGTGGAGCGGGCGGGTTCAAGGCATCAACAACAGACGACGGAGTTGGATAGCCGGGCGCGGTCGTTGAAGGGCGAGGAAGCGGCGCTGGCGAGAGAGCGGGAGGTGCTGGCGGATCGGATCCGAGAGATCGACGTCAGGTCAGCAAGGAATCGCCTTCAGCTTGAGCAGACGGCGCGTGAGCGGGAAGAGTCGGATCGGGAGGCCGAGCAGCTGGCCCATGCGCGGCGAAAGCTGGTCGAGAAGGAAGATGCACTGCGCAGCGGCCTGCAGCTTGAACGGCAGAGAATCCAGATTCGCCACACGGAATTGCGCCGCAAAGAGGCCGACCTGGCGCGCGCCGCCCGCGAACGACGCCGGACAATCGAAGCGGAGATTTCTCGGCGGCGGGCTGCTCTCGAAATGCGAGAGGCCGAGATACGGGCGCACCGGGCGGCCATCGAAGAGGCGGGGCGGGCGGAGTTGGACAAGGCCGCCGCGGAACTGGAGAGAGTGCTCAACATGCGGCTGGCTGACCTTGAAGCGGAGATGTCCGGCAGCGGCGGCTCGGCGCCGAGCGACAACGCCTTGCCGGCTTCGGCGGCGGGCCTGCGGAATGGCCAGGGCGTGGAGTCGCTGTCGGAGGACGATGAGGCCTTCGCCGGCATGGATTCGCGTCAAGCCGCCTCCCTTGCCAATATGCTGCGCGAGACCGTCGCGGGACGGGCCAAACGCTTGACCGCCGTGCAGGACGAGTTGAGCGCGCTTCGAGACGCGATCGTTCGATTAGGCCAGGACACCGGCTCGAACGAGGAAAGTTCGACGGCCCATGATCAGCAGGCCGAATACGGGCCCGCGCGAGCTTTCAGACGCAGCCTGCGGCGAAGCCCGAACGATCTAAGGCAAGAGTTCCAGGGGCGGGACTCGGTCTTGCGGGCGGGTGCAGAAGGAGTGGAGGCGACCGGTCTGGCCGCTGGCGAAAGTCCCACCGCGACCGCCGTGGGATCGCAGGGTTCGGAAGACCCTGGAGAGGCGTTAACAGATAAACCCGCTTGACGCCGGCTTGCGGCAGCTTGCGTTATGTCAGTCTGTCGAGAGCCAACGCCGGCCGAGTGTGAGAAAACAACACCGGCAGTTCAGTGGGTAGGGACCGGCGATGGAGGTCGCCCGGGACGAGAAACGCCGGGCTCAACGTTCGCGATGACGAACGGTTGAACCGGCGGCTCGTGCAGGCGCTTGGCAGCGCCGCCGACAAGGTCCCTTTGGCCTGTCGGCCTAGTGGATGCTCACGTCCACGGCGGAGTCGTGAAGAACGGAGCGGCATTTCATGAGGCAAAGGCATCGCCACAACCCGCCTGAGGGGGCAGGTGGTCTTGGCGCACGCAAAGAGGCAGCGGACGGATCGACTCAAGGCCGCCCGGCCCCGGCGGCGGGGGTGGAGGACCTGTCGGCCGGCTTCGCGTTAACGGTTGACGAGGGTGTTGATAGGGAGACGAGGCCCGGCCCATCGGTTGGGTCCAGCCTGGCGGAGGAGCCGTGGGGGGAGCAACCGTCCCCCGGTGCCTTGCATGCCCTCCGAAACAGCCAATACGACATCCCCGACGTGCCCGCTATCCGGGAGAGCAGCGAGGCTGAGTTGACCGCCGACTTGGCACGGGACCTCGAGCGACTGCGAGAGGCGTCAGAGCAGATCGCCAGGACGAGTGCGTGGGTGGAGAGACACTCTCGCGAAACAGGCGTCCGAATCGGGCTGGAGGGGGTAGAATCCTCAAGGGGGCTGGTATTGGCTTTGCCGCACCCCACGGTTCCTGCGCCGCCGGGCGGCCTCGAACGGTCAGGCCAAAACGTTGAGCAGGACGGGAACTCCGCGGGTGGGAGCCAGGGTGCCGCGCCAATGAAAACCAGGACGACAGAGACTACCATTGCGGTTTCGTCGCCCAAGGATCCATCCAAGGGACGTACGATGCTGGTGCCACCGACGGATGCAGCCGCCACCGGGCAGGCGTTGGATGCTCCTGTAATGCAAGGTCTTGATCGGCAGCCTGAACCTGACGCTCGCCCCCCCGAGGAGCTCGAAGCAGAACTCCAGGAGGCGAGGGATGCTCTGCGGCGGCTTCGTGAACGGGCGGAACTGCAGGCTCGCATGTACGGCACGGTTGGGGCCCAGACCAGGAAGCTCGATCAGCGAGCGGCGGAGCTCCGGGCTCGTGTGGCGAAGGCCCAGGACGCTCTCAACGAGCGGGCCCGCAAGCTGCAGGGAGTCTTGGAGCGGGAACGAGAGCGGCTCAAAGCCTACCACGAGAAGCTGCGCCGGCGAGCCAAGGAATTGAACGAATGGACGCAGGAGCGGAAGCGCCGGTTCGAGGCCGAACTCGCCGCCGAGCGGGCAGCGATTGCCGCTGAGCGGCAGGCCTTGGCCAGACGCGAGGCCGAGTTGGAACGCAGGCTTGCCGACATCGGCGGGGGAGACAGGCAGGCGATCGAGATCGGGACGGGTCATGCGGCAAAGGAGGAGGCCCTCGCCCGTCGCGAGGCCGCGTTGGAGGCGAGGCTCCGAGAGTTTGAATCTCGCCGCGCCGCCGAGGAATCAGCCCTCAGCGCCCGTGCAGAGGAGATGGTGGAGCGTGCCCAGGGCGATGACGCCGGATTGTTGGATGAGACCGCGGCCTTGAGGCAGGAACTGCAGGAGCAGATCGAGAGTCGCGAGGTGGAGTGGGCGGGTCTTCGGGAAGCGCTGGCCGTCCGAGAGCAAGGCGTTCGGGACCGGGAGCGGGCCGTCGAGAAGGCGGCGACGGAAGCACGGGAGCGGGAACGCGCGGCGAGTGAACGAAGGGCCGAGCTGGACCGGCGCGATGCGGACTTGGCCCGATTGTCGGCGGCGATGGAGGTTCGCGAACACCGTTTGCAGGAGTGGCAGCGGCGGATCGACCTGACCGAGCAGCGCATTGAATCCGCGCGGCAGGCGGTCCAGGAACAGGCCCGCGAAGCCCAGCGCCAAGCGGATCAACACAAGGCGCTTTCGGCTGATTTGGAGGTTCGTTTCGAGGAATTGCAGCGGGGCGAGCTCCTCTTTTCCCGCAAGCAGGCGGAGGCGGAAGCGCTCTCCCTCGAACTGCGCCAAAAAGGGGCCGAGCTGGAACTGCGGTCCGCGGAAGTCGACCGGCTGAGGCGAGAGTATGAGGAGCAGGCCAGACTTATCACCGAGGAGCGTCGCCAGTTCGTGGAGTTGTCGGAGCGATCGGACGAGCTGGATCGCCAGCGCAGCGATCTGGCCTCCAGAATCGCCGACTTTCTCCGCCGAGAGGAAGCCGTCAACGAGTTGGAGCGAAGGCAGGGTGAGGAGACGGCCGCTCTGGATCGTGCCGGGAAGGACCTTGAGGCGCTTCGCGGCAGCCTCGCCGGTCGTGAGCAGGAACTGGAGAAACGAGAGAGGGAGATTCGTGAACGAGCCCAGCGCGTTGATGAAATCGAACGTCGGCTTCATCAGAAGGCGCAGGACCTGTCAGAGCAACAAGCCGCGTTTGAGGAGTTTCGCGCCGAGCACGCCGAGGCTCTGGCCGGCCTGGAGAAGGGCCGGGAGAGCCTGGCAAAACAGCAACTGTTGCTCGACGAGGCCCAGCTCGCGCTACAGATTGACCGGCACCGTCTCGGCGAGCAGGAACAGGCTTTGGAGGTCGGTCGTCGCTCTCTGCAAATGGAGCGGGACGAACTTGCCGCCGGACAAAACGCGCTCTTGCTGGAGCGTAGTCGGCTGGAGCAGGCGGCCGTGGAATTGGGCCGTCGGCGAGATGAATTGGACGCCGTCAAGGCGAGAGTGGAGGACGAGCGGGCGACACTGGATCGTCAGGCCATGGCTTTTCGCGACCGCGAGCGAGCCCTTGCCGAGCGGCAATCCGGTCTTGAGGCAGCTCACCGCGAGACCGAACTGGCCCGGCAGGAGCTGTCCAGGCGGGTGGATGAGGTCGAGACTTTCAGAAGCCAGCTCGTCGAGAAGGCGGCTCACCTGAAGGCTCGCAAGGAGCAGTTGGCCAAGGACGCGGCGACGGTTGACGAGCGGCTGCGCTCGCTGAACGCCGAGCTTGGCCAGGCGGCCGAGGATCGTCGCTCACTGCGGCAGGCCGGCGAGCAGCTTACGGCCGAACGGGAGCAGCTATCGCGGGAACGTGAGCAGCACGCGCAAGAGCGGGAGGAGTTGGAACAGGCCCGTCGGACATTCCAGGCCGGTTTGGGGAGTGGGTTTAAACCCGGGGTAAATTGGCCCGGGATAAAACACAGAGGGGTAGAGAGGGGGAACCCGTTT
>CAYYBO010000060.1:10707-15496 GCA_964470125.1 uncultured Planctomycetaceae bacterium
CCGCGCGAGAAGCACGACTGGGAGAGCAGGCGGAACAGCTTGAGAGCTTGCGTCAGCGCTCGGAGACGGAGCGGGCGGAACTGCAACGCCAACGCGAGGAGTTGCTGACTGCGCAAGCCGAGCATGGCGGAGCGGCCGGGCGGGTACAGGCCTTGATGGCCCAGGCGGAAGCCATGCGAGATGCCGCGCGCGGCCGGGAAGAGGAGATGGCGGCTCACGAGCAGGCGATTGCCGCCCGAACGGCTGAACTATCACGTGCTGAAGAGGAACTGCGTCGCCGCCGTCAGGAGTTTGATGCGCGGGCCGGCGAACTAGCGGCTGAGGCGCAGGCCCTGGAGGCGCGACGATCGCGGCAGGAGGCGTCGGCTGAAGAAGCACGCTCGGCCGTGGAGGAATTGCGAAGAGACGCCGAGGCTCGGATCGCCGCCGAGCGGGCCAAACTGGAGGAGCGTGCCCGAGCAGCCGAGGAAATCGCCGCCAAGCACCGGGAAGCGGCGGCGGCCGATGAAGTGGCTGTCAGCGCCGCCACCGCCGAGGACGTCAGGAAGCGGATAGAGGCGGAACTTGCGGATCGCTTCGCCGAAATGGCTCACCAGGAGGAGGCGGCGGAGGCGCGGCACCGCTCGCGGCTGGAAGAGTTGGACCGCGACATCGCCCAGCGTCTGGCCGAATTCGAGCAAGAAATCCGAGAGCGCCGCGAACAGGCGCATCGGGAGATCGTTGAACGCCGTCGCGTGCAGGAAGAAGAGCTTCGCGGGGCGCGTCGCCGTCTGGATGAGCAGGTGGAAGATCTTCGCCGTCGCCAGCAGGCCGTTGCTCAGGAACAGTCCCTTCTTCAACTGCGCAAGCGCGAATGTGAAGACGAAAGGCGGGAGTTAGCCGAGCTTCGGCGGCGCATCGAGGCCGAAGGCGGGCTTGCGGCCGAGGAATCTCCCCGCTCCGTCGAGTTGGAGCAAGCTCGGTGGGTGGCTGCCGCCGTACCGGGGACGGCCGCCGAGAACGGCCATGATTCGGAGTTACCAAGGCTCTCCGTCGGCGGACCACCAACGGAGCCGGCCCAGGTCGCCGACGAGCTCGTCATGGAACTGGGGGAGGATGAGCTTGAGGTCATCCCCGACGAGGAGGCGTTTCGTCATGATCCGCGTCAGGCTCCCTGGCATGTCGACGACGGGATCGGCAAGGAAACCGCGGTGGAAACGCACGGCGGTGAAAGCTATCGAGGGCCCGACCTAGCCTGCCCAGAGCACGGGCAGTCCTCCGCCGACGCGGATGCGTTGGCGGTCCGTCCCGGTCGCTTTCCGGAGAGAGCAGCGAGTCGACGACGGGCGGTGCGGGGCGGTCTGATTGCGGGGTTGGCCGGTTGCATCGCCGCGGGCGGCTACCTGTTGTGGCTGCCTGCTGATGTGTATGTGCGCGGCCGTGTGGTCCTGAACGACTTAGGGGCGTCCGCGCCTCTCAGGGCGGATGAGCACGCGGCGAGGATGAATGATCCGGCAGTTCTCCGGAAGGCCGGTGAGATAATCGGCATGGATGTCGAGCCGTTGCACCGGAGCGGGCGGATTACACTCGTTGTTGCCCCCGCGGGCGATGCGGTCTTGCTCGCCGCTCGGGTGCCACCGGAGCAAGGGGCCTCAGCGCAGCGGTGCCTGAGCGCGTGGGGTGAGGCTTATTGCGATTCTCTCCAGGGCGGCGTCGTCACCGATGCCGAACGGCAAAGCCGCTTGTCGGAGCTTCAGGCGGCTGCCGAGGGACTCCAGGAACAACATCACCTGGCTCTCGCCCGGCTTGCCGAGCTGCGGAGCGCGTTGCAGTCCGACGACCGTTTCAACAGTTTCGAGGTCGCTCGCATTGCCAAGGAGGACCTCAAGGCCGGACTGGCGGCGGCAAGAGATGAACTTGAGGCGGCCAAGACCCTCCTGGCCCAGGCCGAGGCGGTGCCGCTGCCGACCGATGCGGTGGTTCCCACCGAGGAACAGTTGATGGAGGCCTGTGCTGCTGATGCCGAGCTCATTCAGGCAATGCAGCAGCGCGACGCCCAGGCCCGCGAAATGCACCGAGTGCTGATGGATTCCATGTCGAACTCCCAGATCCCTCTGGCCAGGCTGCTGACCGAGATCAATTCACTGGCGTCGGAGGTGGCTCAACAGCTTGCCGAGCAGACCGACAAGGACATACGCCGCGAGCTGGAGCAGATCGCGGTGGACGTCGGCGATTATCAGCGGCAGGCCGCGGCATTCTCTCGAAGCTGGGATGAACTCGCCCCAAAGGTGGCCGCTTGGAAGGCCGGCAGCGACGCCGAGCTGCTGCGGGAGTATCAGCGGAAGGCAGAGACTTTGGTACGGGACTTTCATTCCGAGTCCGGCCGCTCGTTTGGTTCCGCCGCCTCAAAGGCCGATGCGATCGGCCGGGCCGGTACTGAGATGACCAAGCGCCGCATCAGTCAGAACCGCTTATTGAAGGCTTCGCGAGTGTGCCTGGAGGCACGCAATGAGTGGATCATTGCCGCCCGGGGCGTGGTTCCGCGCTACAACCTCGAGTTGAAGGCGCTGGATGAGGCGGTTCGCGACCTCACGCCGCGGATTGAAATACGTCGCGCGGGACACAGGGAGAGGCTGGCGGAACACCTGCGGACGATACGAGCCGACAGACGGGAAGCCGATCTGCGCGACCTTCGCGCCCGCGTCGATGCAGCCGCCATGAAGTACCAGCTTTTGAGCGACGAATTTCTTCAGAAGGACGCGCAGGCAACGGCGGACGCCGACTTGGTTCAACAGCTCCAGAAGCAGCAGACGCTGATCAATGAACAAGAACGGCTCGTTGCCCGGATTGACCAGGAAGCGACTGACGTTCAGCGCGAGATCGACAGGCTGCAAAGCACGGCGGAGGTGCGATTGTCGGGTTCCGTTGCCTACCAGGAGATGGAGTCACTCGTGCCCGGCCGGCTGGAGCCTGCCCGACGCAATCGGGCCCTCGCCCTCTGGGGTGTTGTGGCGGGCGTCTTCCTGGCGGGCTTCTGGATTGTGACAGGCTGGCAGCGTCGTGAGGCCGGGCGCCGGGACGAGGGAGAGCTATCCCGCTAGAGCATGTCGCGCCGCCAAGTTGAGGCGTGTTCTTCTACGGGTAATATTCCAGAAGCAGAGCCGAGGAGACCCACATCGCGTGGGGGGCGAGGATGCGATTGCCGACGGCTGCGGTGTCCTCCAAGCGAGCCTTTGCGGTGCCCCCTGGAGCCTCGCGGCGAGCGAGGGCGGAATCCAGGGCGGCGTCACGCTGCGGTTCGGGACGAGGACTTGTGCGCGTTAAATATTATTAAAAATGAAGTTACGCGTGCTCATGTTGGCGACGGACTTGCAGCCCGGGGGGCTGCCGATGCGGTTGGTCCGCCTGGCTGACCGGCTTCGGGATTGTGACGTGGAGCCCGTGGTCGGGTGCCTGGCGTCGCGGGGGCCGCTGAGCGACGAACTGGCAGCGGCGGGCATAGAGACGTTCTGCTGCGAGGCGCGAGGCCGCTTTGATCTCGGCTGTCTCGCCGGCTTGGCGAGGCACGTGCGGCGGGTGGATCCGGATGTTGTTCATGCGTCGCTCTTCCACGCCAACGTCGCGGCTCGATTGGTCGGCCGACTGGATCGGTGCCGTCCCATCGTCACCTCGATAGTGACCATAGAGATAGAACGAACCTGGCATCGCTGGCTTGAATCTCTCACCGGCGGTTGGTCTGATGTGCACGTGGCGAACTCGGCAGCCGTCGCCCGGCACCTCTCCGACGAGCTTGGCTTCCCCCCCGAGCGGGTGGTGGTCGTCCGCAATGCCGTAGCGTTTGAGGAGATCGACGGCGCGTTGCCGGTGGATCGCATCGGACACGGCTTGCGAGCGGACGTGCCCTTGATCGTCTGGGCGGGGCGCATGGACCCGGTGAAGAACTTGCCGACCTTCGTGGAGGCGGTGGAGTACGTGCGCCGCCGTCTGCCGGTGCAGGCAGTGTTGCTCGGCGACGGTTCGGAGCGGGCGCCGGTCGCGAAGATGATTTGCGAGCGAGGCTTGCAGAGTGACATTACCTTGGCACCATGGTCCGGAGAAGTGGCCGCCTGGTTGAAGGCCGCCGACTGCCTGCTGTTTCCATCCTTCACCGAGGGATCGCCAAACGTGGTCATTGAGGCGATGGCGGCCGGCTGCGCGGTCGTCGCCAGCGACATCCCCGCTTGTCGGGAGTTGATCGAGGACGGAGTGGACGGCTACCTCTGCGGTGCGCGCGATGTTGCGGCGTTCGCGGGCGCGGTCGAGTTGATGTGCGTCGACCATCAGGCTCGGGCGGCCGTGACCGCGCGGGCCAGACAGCGAGCGGAGGCGAATCACAACATGAAAACGATTGTGCTCGCGTGGCGCCGCGTGTACGAGCGGGCGCTGTCGGCGTGAGCATTGGAGCAAAGATCATTTAGCTAGTCTGAAATCACGGTTCTCCAAGGTCCTGATCGTGCGAAGGTTCTGGATGGCACGCAGTTTCCGGTGCCGAAGCCCAAAAAGTCACCGTTTTTTGTGCTTGACATTGGTGGGGGCAAGTGTAGATTACGCCCTGTTCGTGGGGAGCAGTGGTGAAGAAGGTTTGCAGTGGCGGGGCAATGGTTTTCACGGGGTACAGCCAGCATGCGATCGATTCGAAGAATCGGCTTGCGATTCCCGCCAAATTCAGAGCAAAAGTCGATCTTAAGCGCGACGGCAAGGGCTGGGTTATCGTTGAAGGACAACCGTCCGACAGGCTGTTTCTCTACCCGGATCGATACGTCTAGCAATT
>CAYYBO010000061.1:0-2346 GCA_964470125.1 uncultured Planctomycetaceae bacterium
GGCGATCAGAGCGAGGATCTGACCGTCGCGGAGCCTGGGGAAGTGCCTGGGCGATCCGTTGCAGAGCACGATGCCGCTGCCCAGCGGCAGGAGGCGTTCTGTCTCCGGTACGGCGCGCATCGGCCAATCATCGAGCATTACCCAGCAGCCCACCCGCGGATATCGGCGCGACTCCGCACGGATGAGGCGCAGGGCGTCCAGTGATTTGCCTCCACAGTCCAATTCTCGCAGCAGGTGCGTGTCGCGCAGCATGGGCAGGGCGCTCTTGAACCCAAAGTAGCGGTCGGCGTAAATGCCCTCCTCCGAACCGGCGTGCAGAAGAATGATGCTTTTGGACCGGCCCAACAGGGCGCTTGTGCAGGCTTGTACCGCCGCCCGTCCCACCTCGAAGTCCGAGGGACCGCAGTAAGCGTGCCGATCGGACTGAGGAATGTCACGGCCGATGACGACCACGCGCTTGCCGTGCTGCACCAGCTCCCGCACGGCTCCTCTGATCGCCCTTGGATCGGCCGGCACCACACAGACCGCCTCGATCGGCCGACCTATCAAGCGACGCAGCATCTGGTCTTGTTCCTCGGGTGAGGGCGACTCCGGCGCCATCGCTTCGACCTCCGTGCGAACCGACCGTTCACTGAACCACCGCGCCGCCTCCTGCAGCACCGGCCAAGTGAAGTCTCTCTTGGTTTCCCCGACGAGAGCGACGCGGATTCGCTCCGGGCCCCTTTGCCGGGGATTGCTATCGCCTCGATGGTCACAGGCCGCCGACAGCAAGAGGAACACGGCAGATACGCCAAGCACGGCAACGTGGCGGCTGGAAGTGACGAATCCTCCCGCCACGGCCGCGGCGTGGGAGTTCCGTGGACGGCGAGTTGTTGCTGCACCAGAAAGCACCTGAAGGTCCACCTAGTTTTCGACGGTTGCCTGCGTGCGTCGGTGACACGCCAAGCCGATCAGGACTCCAATGAACGCCCCGCAGACATCGGCCACCCAATCCCCGAACTCGCAGGATCGGCCGAAATACGGCTGAGTTAATTCGTCGACCGCGGCATATACCGCCAGCCCCGCCAGCACCACCGCCGCTTCGGCGAGCCTGATGGGTCGCGATGTCCCGTTGAGCCGCCAAATCCCAACGATTCCCAGGGCGGCAAACCCCACGAAATGCAGCACTTTGTCATTGACCAGCGGGGGGGCCGTCACTTTGGGAGGGGGCAGATGCGTGACCACGAAGGCGCTGGCCACGCAAAGCAGCCACAGCATCGTCTTCTGGCGGCGAGCGATCGGCTTCACTTGGGGCTACTCCGACCAATGGGGCGCGGCGCGATCCTGGACCTAGTTCGTTGCCACCCTCGCGTTTTGGGGTCGCGTCGCACGGACCTCCGGTCTGTGCGTGCGAGCCAGGGGCCCACACTATCCGAAGTCCTGTCTGTGGCGAAGCACTAGCCGCCGACGGAGGCCTGCGGTTCGACGCCGCCCGTGCCGCAGCCCACCACTGTTCGATCCAACGACCGCACCGGGGCTTCCACATCGTGGGGCGCAGCGCCCTCGGCGGCTTCACCAGTCGCCGGCGGGTTCCTGACTGCGGTTCCTTCTCCAGCCAGCATCGCCAGCAACTCGTCGGCCAGTGCAAGGTAGTCCGCGGCCCCGTGGCTTCGTGGTTCGTATTCGAATATGGACTGGCCGTAGCTGGGACACTCCGCCAGCTTCACGTTGCGGCGGACGCGCGTATGCAGCAACCTCGCCTGGCTCCAGGGAACCGGTTGTTGCCTCGCGGCCTCCAGGAACGCCGAGAGATCGGCGATGACCTCACCTGCCAGGCGTGTTCCCGGCTCGTACAGACACATGACCATTCCTGCCACGCGGAGCGACGGATTGATCCGTTGGGAGACCAGGGCGATGGTTTCGAGGAGCTTGCCCACGCCCTGCAAGGCCAGGAAGTGCGGCTGCATCGGGATCAGCACCTGCGTTCCGGCGCTGAGGGCGTTCAATGTGAGGACCCCGAGCGACGGCGGACAGTCGATCATTACGACGTCAAACGGCCAAGTCCGGCTGGCGAGAATATCCCGCAGAATCACTTCCCGCCCAACGGCGGTGATCAACTCGATCTCTGCGGCGGCTAACTCGATCTGGGCGGGGACCACCGCCAGGGTTGAAGAACAGGCGTGGATCGAGGACTCAAACGGCAGACCTTTGGTCAGGACCTCGTATAACCCGGCGCCCTTTGCCTCCCTGTCGAGGCCCAGGTGCGTCGTCAGGTGGCCCTGCGGGTCCATGTCGATGAGGAGCATGCGCTGGCCGCGTTTGGCGAGGGCGGCCCCCAGGTTGACCGTCGGTGCGGTCTTGCCTACC
>CAYYBO010000061.1:2356-15304 GCA_964470125.1 uncultured Planctomycetaceae bacterium
GATGCATTCCATCGCGGCGACTCATGCACGCGCCGATCGGATGCCAAAACCGACGCCGTCGGCACGCGCGTCGGATTATACCGGCAACCACCGGCCGCCGCGAAGCGGCCGGCGGGGCCGCGGGCGCATAAAAAAATGGAAGGTGCTGCCGTGGCGTGAGCACCTCCCATGTTTGCTCGACCTTCAGAACACCCGAAGGCCGCGTCCTTGCGAATTCGGCGAGGTCACCGTAACCACGCTCATTACAAGGACCGATGTTTGGTCGGCTTGGTCTGCATTCTCAGTGCTTAGCAGACCTTCCTTCGCTTCTTGGCTACCTTCTTCGTAGCCTTCTTCTTGGTGGCGCTTTTCTTCTTGCGTTTTGCCATAAGCGTCACCTCCTTTCTACGTGGGGAAGTCTACGGCAACAAAATGGCTTGTCAACAGAAAATTTTCCGAGAACCATACCGACTTGGCACGGCCGTCGGTCGCGAACGGCAATATCGTCGGCGGAGAAGCAGGCGTGAAGCGGCAGCACGCAGTCATTTTTGATTTCGACGGCACGCTGGTCGACTCTCTGCGCGACATCACCGCCGCGCTGAACGCCGCGCTGCGCGAGCTTGGCAGACGCCCCGCCACTCGACAACAAGTCCGCGCTTGGGTCGGCGAAGGGCTGCCGTCGCTCTGCCGGCGCGCCCTGTCGCCCGGCGATGAATCGGCGGCCGAGACCCTTGTACGCCGGACGAAAGAACACTATCTCGCATACCCCGCGCGGCACACACGACCCTATCCCAACATCTTGAAAATGCTTGACTTGCTGCAAGCAGGGCAAGTGCCGATGGCCGTGCTCTCCAACAAGCCGCACGACCTCACCGTGCGGATTGTCGTCCATCTTGGTTTGGCTCACTACTTCGCTGAAGTGCTCGGTTGCCGGGACGGGCAACGGCCCAAACCCGAGCCGGATGGCGCCTTGGGGCTCGCGCAACGGCTCGGTCTTCGACCTGCCTCTACTTACCTCGTTGGAGATTCGGCCACGGATGTGGTGACTGCTCGGAACGCCGGCATGACTTCAGTCGCCGTTACATGGGGTTTTCGGAACCGCGAAGAACTGCTCCTCGCACGGCCGGACCACGTCCTGAGCGATCCGCTGGCACTGCCGATTTTGCTAACGGATTGAATCACAAAGAATTACGGCTGTTGCCAAATGACGGTTGATGCGTCGAATACCGGCCCATCGCCACAGCACAAGGCGTAACGCCATCCCTGCTCGCGGCCTTCGTCACGCACGGGGACCACACACGACTGGCACGTTTGCATCCCGCAGGCCATCATCTGCTCCATTGCCACTTCGCAAGGCAGTCGACGATCCTGGCATAGTTCCGCCGCCGCTCGCAACATCGGGTACGGCCCGCATGCGAACACATGCGCGCCTTCGCTGCCGCCGACATCCCGGAGGAGATGAAGCAAGCCATCGACGGCCGATCCCCGAAGACCGCACGAGCCGTCATCCGTGGCAACAACTGTGCGGATGCCGAGTTGAGCGAATTCGCGTACGCACAATCCTGGCTTGCCGTCTGTGGACGGTTCACCATCGAGTGTCACGGGCAAAGACGCCCGCGCCCGCGATCCGCAGGCACATTCACAACTTATCCGGGCGCCGTTCAACTCCTCGGCGAGCCAGCGAATCGGAGGCAAGCCGATCCCCCCGGCGACCAACACGGCCATCGATCCCGGCGGCGGCAGGGTGAAGCCTCGGCCGAGCGGCCCGATGATGTCCACGAGATCATCAGCGTGACGCGCCGCAAGCCATGCAGTGCCTGGGCCGATGACACGAAACAGCAAGTCGATCTCGCTGCCCTCGGATCGACGGCGCAGGCCGCCCAGGCTGAACGGCCGCCGTAACAGCGGTGCAAGCGAAGCGTTCGTAGAAATGCCGAACGGCGGCCACGACTCGGAGTCGTGTACGCGCAAGGCGGCCTCGTGTTCACCGGGCGCAGCTCGACACAGGACTTGCACAAACTGCCCCGGCGTTGCAGGCGGGAAGAAATCGACGCGCAAGGTGATCTCAACGTGCTCTTCACAGACGACGCGGCGTCTGACGACGCGCGAAGAGAATATTCCGGGCTGATTTGCGGAACACGGCATCTAAGCGGCTCGATCTTACGGTTGAGGAGCGCGGCGGCAAGCTCCGCCTTGATTCCGTCGGCAATGATGGGCGCAAAAAAACCTCCGGATCAAAACTGAGTTCTGATCCGGAGGAGCGCCACGGCTAAGTAAAGCCGATTGCGGTGGCGATTAGCCGCTCAATGTTGTTTGCTATCCTTCTCCTCCAGCCTTCGGGTCGACTTTACTTCCTCCCGGAAGGCCTGTCAATAGACTTGTTTGGTGTCACGTATTCTCTGTAAAATCCGTATTGACATTATATTATAGATAACACACTATCTGTGTCCGTATCATGGTTGGCCGCGCCAGCCGGCTTCAATCGCCGCACCTCGCCAAAAGCCGCGAAAAGGCCCGAAACACACAGAAAAGCCACCATCGCGATCTGTCGTCGCAAACATAACAATATGTAACACATACAGTTACGGGCGTCTATCGCGTGCAGGCGGATGCGGTACCGGTTCTGCCGGGATATTTCCCAGTTGATTTGCCGTTCGTTGTGCCCCGAGCGTCTGCAAACAGTCCCTCTGAACTCCAGGGGGCTTGGCACATCCTCTGCCGTGGACGAGAACAGCCGGTTGTTGGATGCCTCGCCGATTGGATCCTACAAGACGCTACTGCGATCTTGAATGGGGCAGCAGCCGGACGTATCTTGGGCTGACGGGAACGAGCCCGCTTTCCAACGAGTCTCCAGAAATATGTTCGACGCACTGACGGATCGTTTCGGGGAGGTCTTTCACAAGCTGCGCGGGCGCGGCCGCATCACCGAGGACAACGTTCAGGAAGTGATGCGTGACGTGCGGACCGCCCTGCTGGAGGCCGACGTCCATCTCGACGTGGTCAAATCCTTCTGCGCCGAGGTCCTCCGGAAGGCCATCGGCGCTGAAGTCGTCAAGACCCTGCACCCCGAGCAGGTAATGGTCAAGATCGTCCATGACGAGTTGATTCGGCTGATGGGGCCGGTGGACTCGCGCATCCCCTGGGTCTCGACGCCGCCCACGATCATCCTCATGGCCGGCCTCCAAGGCTCCGGCAAGACCACAACGTGCGCCAAGCTGGCCAAATACTGCCTTGATAAGGGCAAGCGGCCGCTCATGGTCGCCGCCGACCTCAAACGCCCCGCCGCTATCGATCAGCTCGAAGTGCTCGGCCAACAGTTGAACGTTTCCGTCTACGCCGAGCGCAACCATCAGAATGCCGTGAAGGTCTGTCGCAACGGCGTTACCGAGGCGAAAAGCAAGCTGTTTGACGTGGTCATCCTGGATACCGCCGGCCGCTTGGCCATCGACGAAGAGATGATGGCCGAGGTGGCCAACGTTGCCCAGACCGTCGCGCCGCACCAGATCTATCTTGTCCTCGATGCCATGACCGGCCAGGACGCGGTCAACACCGCCAAGCACTTTAACGACCGCCTGGAGTTGGACGGCGTCATCATGACCAAGTTCGACTCCGACACTCGCGGCGGGGCCATTCTCTCGGTCAAGAGCATCACCACCAAGCCGATCAAGTTCATCGGCGTCGGCGAGAAGCTGGACCGCATCGAGGAGTTCCACCCGGACCGCATGGCCGGCCGCATCCTGGGCATGGGCGACATTGTCTCCCTCGTTGAGCAGACGCAGCAGAAGGTGGATGCTCAGGAAGCCGCCCGCCTTGAAGCAAAGATGAAGAAGGGGGAGCTGACGCTCGACGATTTCATCGCCCAGGTGGAGAAGACGCTCGGCGGCCGCTCGCTGAAGGACATGCTCAAGATGATCCCCGGCGTCGGCGGCATGATGCGCGAGACCGAACTGGAGGTGGATGAGGACGAGGTCACGCGTATGCGGGCCATTGTCAACTCGATGACGCCGCAGGAGCGGGCCAATCCCAAGGTCGTCGATGCCTCGCGCCGACGGCGGATCGCCCGGGGCAGCGGGACGGACCCCGAAGACGTGAGCGGCCTCTGCAAACAGTTCCTTCAGACCCGCGACATGATGAAGCACATGGCCGGCCTGTCGCTGATGGATCGGATGAAGTTCGGCTCGCAGATGGCCCAGATGTCCATGTCCGGCGGCAAGCTGCCGACATTCAAAGGCGGCTCCGCCAAGCCCAAGTTCAAACCCAGCAAGAAAGACAAACGCAAGGCCCGGAAACGCAAGAGCAGGTGACGCCCCAGGGCGAAGCCAGTTTCTCGAACAGAACCGAGATCGCGGGGCCCTCAGCGTCGTGCCGGGCCGGGGGCTCTCCTGTCAACACCTTCGTCACCGCAAACGCGATCTTCGCCAATCTCTGGGGTGAGGCCGCCGCCGGCACGCGACTTGGCTGGCTCGCGACGGGGGTGATCAATCTCTCAAGCCGGCCGGATTCCACCACGGTTGAGGGCTCGGTCCGGCCTTGGGCCGTCAAGCATAACCAGCAGCACTCTACTGGGCGAACTCGTCGAAGCCAATCGCCGTCCCCGGCTCAGGCCAGATGGTGAAGCCTTCGTCGTAGGCGTAGCGGGTGTCGATAAAGCGATACTCGGCGTGGCCGTCGAGCATGGCCATCGCGTATTTGCTGAACTTGTGATGCCAGCCGTTGCCGAGTTTGTCTTGACAGCTCGCGCCTAACGAGCCGTCCAGCGGCCGAGCGTCGAGCATGTAGGAGTTCATGCCGTTCTCCATGAAGAGCACGAAGCGCGAGGCTGGTCCGCCGACCTTTAATCGGAGCATCTCGCCGCCGGCGGCGCTCATCTTGTTGAGGTCGCCGTACCACTCGGTTCTGCCGTACCATGGCGGGCCCTCGAACCAGTACCAGTTGATGGCGTAACTGGTGCCGTTGACCATCCACGCGGAGTAATGAGTGTCGAGGACCGGCGGGCGGCATGGATCGTTCACGTTGGGCGTTGTATTGTTCTTGTCCGAGGGACAGACGTAGGAGGCGATGGGGCCCTTGTTGATCCCCGGGGCGATGTACTTGTTGTACGGCCGGGCGAACGTGGGTATCACGTACATATCCGTATCGGTGCCCCACTCGGGGTGCGGCGTGTCGGTCTTGAAGCCGCCGTAGACGTGCTCGGAGATGAGGTTCACGTCGCCGAAGGTGGTTCTCCACCCCAGATGCCAAGGCTGCGTCGGTTTGCCCTCGTCGTCCATGTAGTAGCCGGCGGTCATGCCCAGTTCGCGCAGGTTGGCCAGGCACTTGCTGGTGTTGGCCGTGTCCCTGCCGGAGCTCAGCGACGGCACCAGGATGGCCATCAGGATGGTCATGATGGCGATGACGACCAGGAGTTCGAGGAGAGTGAACGCGGCCGCCTTGTCTGTTGCGGATTCGGCGCGACGCGGCGGAATGGCATCGGACAAGTGGTTCATGGCAGAGCCCCGGGTCTCTGCCGATTATACGCCGCATGTCGGCGACAGCCAAAGTTTCGGCGTAGTCCGTAGAAGGTAATCCTCTCGTTGTTTGCAGGGAGGAGTCCACCGTACATGACGTGGAGAATTAAGGCGGACGCCCGCTTCGGCCATTGGTCGGAGCCAGCGTCAACAAATCAGCCGTTGTTGGGCCCGCCGGATTGAGCGTCAGGGCCCCGTTTGGCCGCCAGGCGATGGATCCGCCGGCAGCGGTTCCTCGGGAGGCACGAGCACCATGGCTTGCAGAGCACAGGAGTAGCCGTTCTCCGACTTCGGACACTTCCTGATTTCCTCGCAGTCATCCTTGGTACATCCTTGCGTACCCTTGTTGTCGTCGCATGTGCATTTCATGGCTAACGTCGGCACGACGAGATAGCCCGGCACGAGTGGTGCATCGTCAACTGCCCCAAGAACGGCGACGGGTTCGAGAATGTCGCTCTGCAACCTGAAGAACGCAGCCTCGCCATCCTGATCGTAAAGGGTTACGGCCATGTGCAAGGTGCCGTCCGCGATGTAGATGTTGACCAACGCCGTGTTGGAACCGATCGTCGCGACCACGTCCACCTGCAAAGGATCGCGCATTGGGTCGCTGGGGGGATCAGCTCCAATCCACCAGACCTGCAGCGCGTGGACCTCGTCAGCGCCCAACAAAGATGGTCGCAGAATCCCGGCCAGGAATCTCTCGACCGATTCGGCCTGGTCCAGCACCACGCCGTGGGCGTCGAGCACCTCCCCGAGGGTCGGAGACTGGTCAGGCGTCCCAACCTCCAAGACGTTCCCGTCGTACTGCAGGACGCGCGTGCCGCTCTGGCCGAAGGCCAGGCCGCTCGCGCACAGGAGCACGACCATTGTGCAACCAAGAATCGTCCTCATCGTACTTCTCCTCTTGCTGCGTCCGGCAAATCCTCTCCGCTCGATGCCTGCCGATATCGGCGTCGAGCGTGCCCGTTCGGGCTCCAGGATCAACGCTCTCTCATTCGCCGGTCTTGTTCTCCGGCGATACGATCTCTATCTGCGAGAAGACACGGTCTCGAGTCACGCCCCTGAAAACCTGTGTCCACCTGCGGAGCACATGGCTCCGGCGGTCCAGGTAGAACGTTTCGGTCAAGTCCTTGACCCGGTGATTCTGGACTACATCGCAGGAAAAGCCCTCAACGTCGCGAATGCCGAGATACTTAGAAGCTGCGATGTAGTCCTGATCGAACCACGCCGGGTGCTGCGGGGCCCGCCCGAGCCACGACACCGTGTCGGCGCCGAACATACAGGCGTTTAGGCCCCTGTCGCAGCGAAGGTCCCATCTTCGCGTTGGACCTTCCATATCTTCAAACAGAACCTCGTATTCCTCGGCCTGGTCGCCAATGTAGTTTCTTTCCCGAATCTTGACCGTTGCACCGTCGGGGTGTTTGTGCAACTCGTAGATCAGACCACTGGCGTCATACACGCGCAACTCAAGTTCGTGTCGTAGGCCGTGTCTTGCCGTACACCACAGGCGTACCGGCGGATCGCCCCAGGCCATCTGCTTCTTGTAGGAAAGTTGGGTCGCCTGCCGATAGACGGCGGCGGTCTGCCGCGCGAGTCGCGCTTCGATCGTCTCCTGGGTGGTGGCAGGCGCGGATGCCGCGAAAGCCGGCAATGATCGAACTTGCGGCGACCGGGGAAGCTCACTACACCCCTGCAATGTGGCAAGCAGCGGCAAAAGGCCCAAAGGAACAGCGCGTTTCACAGGCAAGCCCTTTCCCTGGTGGCCTGACCATTCGATAACGCACCCCCAGCCCTGGGGAATTGCGGAACGATCTCTATCTCCGAGAATACACGGTCGCGCGTAATACCGCTGTGCGTCATTGTCCATCGCCGGATCACGTGCGTCTTGGAGTCGAGATAGAACCGTTCGTCCAAACCTTGAACGCGGTGAGTCTGGATCTCGTCGCACAGAAACCCGTCCACGCTGCTAACGCCAATCCGGGCTCCCTGTGCTATGGCTTCTTCTAAGAATGGTGGCTTTCGGCTGTCGGGCCCGATCCACGAAGTGATGACCGATCCGAACCTGCATGGATCGATGCCCTTTCTGCACTTCACCCATCCAGCCGCCTTCTCTTGGAATTCCGAAAACGGCACCTCGTAATCTTCATGCTCCTTGCCGCGGTGGTTGGACTCGCTTATCTTTACAATGCGGCCGTCGCTGCGAACATGAAGTTCGAAGAGTGGCCCCTCTGCGTCGCGCATATCCAGGTCGCAGTAGTAGTTCAGTCCGTGTCCAACGGCATACCGCAACTGCCAGTCCTCCTTGCCATCGCGCAACTGGGTACTGAGCGCCTTGCAGGAGAACCGCGTAGCTCGGCGATACGTGTCGGCGGTAAGCTTGGCGAGTTCCTTTGCCGAACGTTCCGCGGGCGGTGACGTGGATTGCGCGCCCGCCGTGGAGTTGCCCGATACCGCAGAATCAGCCTTCTGCGGCTGGCCACACGCCGACGAGAACAGCACACCGATGGCAAGAGTACTTCCCATTTTGTATCGCATGAGACTTGGTCCTCCATTTGCTGCTCGCGACTCACATACGCGACATGAATATTGTCCCCCCCCCCCGCCAAGTGAAGTGTCAAGGGTAATACCTGCTGACGCCGTCGGAATCTCTGCGGCAATCGACCAGAAAGGTGGTATCGTTAACATGGCTCATGCTGTCAGACGTGCTGCCATTTGCTCTGTTCACCTCTCGGCTCAGCCGCCTCCTCGGCTTTGAAGTTCGTTCTTGGGCTGGTCAAGGTAAGTCGCCACATGCGCCCAGCACAGATACGGACGAGGCCGTGGCTCTCGCCGGCGGGCGGTCGAGGCGCCTATCGCGTTCGCTGACCGTCCGCGGCCTTCTGGGCGTCGGCGGCGATCGTCTGGCCGACGGTCAGACCGTCGAGCACTTCGACGCTGTTCAATTTGCGCCGGCCGATCCGCACGCTTGTCTCTCGAAGACGCCCCTCGTTGACGACAAATACCTTTGCCGCGTCGCCGGACGCATCGAGGCGGCACGCGGCGGCGGGGATCCAGATGGTGGGCGCGTCGTCTCGGGCGCTGGTGATCGGCCCTCGGCCAGGGCCGGTGGTTCGTTCGGCGTCGTAGAACTGCACCTGGGCCGCGCCTTCCACTCGCAAGGAGTCGTCCGGCTCATCGATGCGGACCTTCACCTGCACCGTGGCCTTGGCGTAGTTGGCCCCAGGGTCGATCCACATCACGCGGCCGGTGTACGTACGGTCTTTGCGGGCGTCCGGAGTAATCTCGCACGGCATCCCCGGCAGTAACCGACCGACATCCAACTCGCTCACGTCGATCTCGACCCGAAGCTTCTCCATGTCGGCGACGGCGGCAAACTGCGAGTTCGCCATCGCACCTCGCCCGCCCTCCGCGGCCACGAAATCACCCACCTCCACGCTCCGCTCCAGCACCACACCGGAAATCGGCGCCAACACTTCGCAGTCCTGCAACATCTTCTCCGCCGCCGCCAACGCCGCCTTGCTAGCCGCCACCTGGGCTGCGGACTCCTCCAACCGCCGCCTGGCCTCGGCATGCTCGATTTCCGGCGCCTGCTGCTGCTCGTGCAATCGCGCCACACGCGCCGAGTTGATCTTCTGAAACTCCAGGTCCGCCTTGGCCTTGGCCAATAGCGCCGCCGCCTCGTCCCGCCTCGCCCGGTACGTCACGTCCTCGATGCGGGCCAGCAACTGCCCCCGCTCGATCCGGTCTCCCTGCTCGAAATACAAAGCGACGACTTGCCCCGAAACCTTCGTCGCCACCTCCACCCGGTGGTTGGACACGATCTTGCCGGTCCCCGTCAGCAAGGGCGCCCGCTCCGGCTGGTTGCCGGCCGTGACCTTCAGCACCTGAACCTCGTCCGCCGAAGCTGTCCCCCACGCCTGGGTCCTGTCCCCGAGTACCCTCGACACCACCCACGCTCCACCGGCAACCACCACGATGGTAATGGCCGCCAGGACTATTCGGCGCCCCCAAGCCCCGCCACCTGCGTCGCCTCGGGGCCGCTGGTCCTTCGGAATGCTCAAACTGCGAAGCTGTTGTTGAAGCTGAGACGAATCTTTCATGGCTACACGATTCTACGCCGTCGCCCCACAAGAAACAGCCCGATTGCGGATTCTTGCGGAACAGAGCCGCGACACATGGAACAGAGCCGCGACCGTGAGGGAGCGGTCACGCCAAGATTGAGGAGGCTGCTGGAATGGCAGGGTAACCGCTCCCTCACTCCTGACATCGCTTCGCGACGTAAAGGGCTGGGGATCGCGGCTCTGATTGGAAACACCGATTTCCTCAATCCCCGATCGCTACGCCTTCCGCAACGCCTCCAATACATTGATCCGTGCCGCCCGAAACGCCGGCGCCAGCGCCCCCACTGTCCCCACCACCAGCGCCAGCCCGACGCAAAGGCCCACGATGCCCGGCGTAAGCCGCAAGTCATACGCCAGCACCGTCCAGGTCTGGTCCGACAAGTAATCCTGTCGGACCATCCCCAGAGTAATCACCTTGCTCGCCGCCAGCCCGCAGATGCACGCTATCCCGCACAGCAATAACGACTCGGTCACCAGCGCCCCGATGATCGCACCTCGCCCGAATCCCAACGCCCGGAGCATGGCGATCTCCCGCCGGCGGCCGTCCACCGCCGAGTACATCGTATTAGCCACCGCGAACACCGCCCCGACGGCCATGATGCCGATCAATACCGTCGTCAGTTGGACGATCTGCCTGGTCGTCCCCGAGAGGTCGTCGTAGTACTTGGTCTCAATCCTGCCGTCGAGCTGAACCGTCGAACCGTTGATATAGGCGATCGCCGCCGGAGCCAATGCGGCGTCCGGCAATCGCAGGCAGACGCTGGAAGCCAATCGTCGTGCGTACGAATCGGCCAGCATGGTCCGCGGCGCCCAGATTTCGCTCTCCATCGCTCCACCTCGAGCCTCGAAGACCCCGACCACGCGGTAATGCCGATGCGAGTGCCGCCCCAGCACGATCTCGGAGTCAAGTTCCAGCCCCGCGAACCGGCTTTGAGCCGCCCGGCCGACGATGAGTTCCAATTGCCCCTGTCGAAACGGCCGCCCCTGAATGATCTTGATCTCCGGATGCACCTGAAAGGCGATGTCATCCACCCCGCGCAGGGCCACGTTCGCCGAGCCGCCGCTGCGGCGAGGAATATCTGTTTGCACGCACAGCTCCGTGCTGATGAGCAGGCTCCCGTCCGCGCCCCGACCGACGCCCGGCGTCTGGGCCAGCCGGGCGACCTCCTCCGGCAGGATGATGCTCGTCGTTTCCGCCGTCGCCCCGGGCTTCAGCACGATGATGTTGTCCGGCGAGCCCGCGGCGACCAGCGACGCCCGGATTCCCGCCGCAAACGCCAACGCCACCGCCAGCACGATGATCAGTACGGCCACCACCACAAGCGTCAACGTCGTGCTCAGCGGCCGAGCCAGCAGATTTCGCCAGTTGTAATGAAAAGGTACCGCCATGCGCTCACTCAAGCGCCCGCCACGCATCCACCACACGCATTCTCGCCGCCGCCCACGACGGCCACACCGCCGCCAGCACTCCGATCAGCAGCGACACGCCCATCGCCTCGATGCACACCACGGGATGAATGATCAACTTCTGAATCAACGGAACGGTGACGTCAGCCAGCGGCGTGAAGGTGAAGGCGATGTACGGCCCCAACGCCCCGATCAGACCGCCCAGGCCGCACAGCAGCAGGCTCTCCGACTGCACCAGAGCGAACACCACCCCCCGCCCGAAACCCATCGCCTTCAGCGTCGCGTACTCCGTCAACCGATCCCGAAAGCTCATGCTCATCGTGTTCATCGCCGCCATAACGGCCACGAAAACCGTGACCGCCGCCAGCAGCGACAAATTGCGTGGAAGGTTGAACTGCTGCGTGATGAACTGGTTCATGAACGCCTTCTCGTCCTGGGTCAGCGTCTCGTCCGGCGAGTTGGCGAAGAAGGCGTCGATGGCCTTGCGATAATGCTCCAGGTCCTCCTTGGACGCGCACTTCACGAAGAAGAAGCTCACGTACCCCGTCGGCGATCCCAGCTTCTTGGACTCCTCCTCCAAGTAGTCGAGCCGGCAGAAATTGGTCACCGGGTCCACCGCCTCTTCCGCCGTGGAAATCACGTGAAACTGCATATCATTATACGGCGGGAGCGACGCGCGAATCGTGATCTGATCCCCGACCTTCCAGCCGAACTGGCCCGCCGTGCCCTTGCCGATCACGATGGCCTGCCGATCGCGCTGCCACGCGGCAAGCTCCTCCGGCTGCCGCAAATACTCAGGATAAGTTGTTGGGAAGGTGTCCGCCTCGACGGCAACAGTGGAGAGCACTCTCGGGTCGTTCTCCACCTTGCCGCCGATCCAGTGCATTCCGCAAACAGACAGAAGCCTCGTGCGCGTCCGGTCCAGCGACTCAATCTTGGCCCGATACCCCTGCGGAAGCGGATTGACGATCGAAGACTTGTGGGTCACCGCCAGCCGAAGCTGCTTGCTGGAATTATCCAGAAACCGCTCAATCCCGTCGATCACCCCCGTCGACAAAACAAAAATCATGATCGGCAGGGCCACCGCCGCGCATGTCAAACCCGACCGACGCGTGTTGCGTGTCAAGTTGCGGTAAAGGTACTGGAGTCTCAGATCCATTGTTGCCGTGTACGCGCGGGCGATATAAGGATGAACAATGAAGGATGACGGCCAAAGGTCTGAGGCCGCTGTTCTCGTCCTTCATGGTTCATCCTTCAGCCCTCATCCTTCCCTCAATACGTCAATCACGTGCAGGCGCGACGCCCGCCAAGCCGGGGCGAACGCGCCGGCCAAGCCGACCATCGCCACGCAGCCCAGCGAGCCGATGACCGTCAGCGGCCGCAGGTGAATATCAAAGGCCAAGGTAGTGAACGTCGAAGTGCCGTACATGTCTTTCGTGCCGCCGAAAACCGCCAGCCACCCCGCGCAGGCGGCGCACCCCACGACTGCCCCGATGAGGCACAGCATCACCGCCTCCAACATGAACCCTCCCAGGATCGCCGCCCTCGAAAACCCCAACGTCCGCAACATGCCGATCTCGCGAACCCGACCGGCCGCCGACGAAAACATGGTGATGGCTACCGCGAAGACCGCCGCCACGAACATCACTGAAACCAGCACATAGGCTACCGTCAGGTAGCCGTTGATCCGTCCCGACTGCTCCTCCCAATAGGCTGCCTCGGTCATCGCCCCCAACTGAATCGCCGGCCCCTCGATTTGAGCGATCACCGCCCGCGCATCGCTCCCCGGCCGCAGCCGAACCGCGGCCGAGGAATACATCGTGCGGTTATACGCGTTCAGGAGCGACGGCAAATATCCCCACACTTCGCTTTCCAACGGTCCTCCGGCGGCGCTGAATCGTCCGACGATCGTGTACGCCCGATCGCCGCCGAAG
>CAYYBO010000062.1:0-15236 GCA_964470125.1 uncultured Planctomycetaceae bacterium
CGAGTCTTGGAGCGGTATGATACGGCTTCCGCACCCCGCTTATCAACCGGCGGCCGATCCGTCGATCAGGGCGCTGTCTCAAGAGCAGCGGCGCACGAGAGAAAACCGCCTCGCGCCGCTCGGGGCTTGGATGAGCATCCCGGTCCTTGTGTATGTGAAGTTCACAAACGCGACCAGCGCTGACTTTCAACGGGCTGAGCCGACGGGAAGGTGCTCTCGAAGGAACGCTTCGGCGGCCTCGGCGTCGGTAGGGCGTCCAAAGAGGAAGCCCTGAACGTAGTGACATTCCATTTGCCTGAGGAGCGAGGCCTGGGCGGTGGTTTCCACTCCTTCGGCGGTGACGCGCAGTTTGAAGGCCTTGGACATCTGCAGGATGGCTCGCAGGACTGCCGCGTGGTCCTGACGCCGGCACACATCGTGGATGAAGGCACGGTCGATTTTAAGCCCGCTGATGGGCAGTTGATGCAGGCAGCTCAGCGAGGAGTAGCCTGTCCCGAAGTCGTCGAGGTGCAGGTCGAAGCCCATCTTCCGCAAGTCGGCAAGATTGCGGATGGCGCCCTCTGGTTCATCCAGCATGATGCTCTCGGTGATCTCCAGCACGACGGCCCTGGCGGAGACGCCTGATTGATCCAGCACGGACTGGACCTTGCTGATGAGATCCGGATCGATCAGTTGCTTGCGCGACATATTGACGCTGATCTGGAAATCGTCGAGCGCGGGGTAGCGATTTCGCCAGACCTTGATCTGCCGGCAGGCTTCTCCGAGAACCCATAGACCCAGTTGCAGGATCAAGCCCGTGTCCTCGGCAATGCGGATGAAATCCGTGGCCGGGACAGAGCCCCGCTCGGGGTGGTTCCAGCGGACGAGGGCCTCAAAACCCGCCAGCCGTTGATCTCGAAGGCGAATGATCGGCTGGTAGTGCAGGGTGAGTCGGCATTTTTCCACGGCGTCGCGCAGGCAGCCTTCCATGGCCAGCCTGGCAATGGCCTGTTCGTGCATCTCCCGGTCGAACATCACGTAGCGGGCGCCGCCGGCCGCCTTGGCCCGATACATGGCGGTGTCGGCGTCGCGGATCATGTCGCCCGCTTGCTCGTATTTCCAATCACTGAGGGCCACGCCGATGCTGGCGGTGACGTGGACGCTCACGCCGTTGAGCGTATAGGGCTGTGAGAGGATCGCCAGCAGCCGTTCGGCCACGCGGGCGGCGTCGGGTTCCTCCCGGAGACCCTCGAGGAGAACAAGGAAGTCATCGCCGCCCAGCCTGGCGGGCGTCGATGTGTGACTGACCATGTCCCCTCCACGTAGCGAGTCGCGCAGCCGTTGGGCGATCTCGATCAGGAGCAAGTCGCCGGCCTCGTGCCCCAGGCTGTCGTTGATGATCTTGAATCGATCCAGATCAAGAAAGAGCAGGCCGAATTTCGATTCGGGGTGTCTCGCCTGCCGTTGGATGGCGGCGGTAAGCCGCTCGGTGAGCAAGGTGCGATTGGGCAGACCGGTCAGCCGGTCGTGCAGCAGGGCGTGCTCGATCTCCGCGGTCTGCTCGCGAACCATGGCCTTGAGCTGCTCCATGGTAGTGGCGGCTTCCCGCTTCAGTTCCCACTTCTCGCTGAGGGCGGAGGCCAATTGCAGGACTTCCGCCGAGTCAAACGGCTTCTTCAGAAGCAGGAGACGGTCGCTGTACCCCAGCTCCCTGGTGATCTGATCGAGAGAGTAGTCGGAGTAGGCGGTGCAGATGACGATTTGGATATCGTAATCCACTTGCCAAATGCGCTTGATCGTTTCCAGGCCGTCCCAGCCGGGCGGCATCCGCATGTCCACAAAAGCGACTCGGTAGGGGTGGCCCGCCTTGAGGGCCTCCTGGACCTTTTGGAAACCTTCTTCGCCCTGGAGGGCGGCGTCCACCTCAAACCCGGGCTGCAGCGGCCGGGCGGCGGAGGCATCCGCGGCCGGCCCGAATAGGGCCGCCTTGGCCGCGGTCAATGAGGCGGGGGGCTCCTGGACCTCGAGCAGCTTCCTGAAGTCAGCGTGAATGGCCTCGCTGTCGTCAATCACGAGGATACGCCGGCTGGCTGTTTGGCTAAGCTGCGTCACTGAATTACCTGTCGCCGAGTAATTGGAAACTCAAGTGTAAACGAAGCCCCCTTACCGGGTCCGTCGCTCGCCACGCTCAGACCGCCGCCCATCTCTTTGGCCATGTTGGCGGCGCTGTGCAGTCCGATTCCGTGTCCTCCTGTCCGCGTTGAGAAACCGATGGCGAATATGCGCGTAAGGTTCTCCGAAGCGATCCCGATCCCGTTGTCCATCACGCTCACGCGAATCAAGTCGCCGCCGCCCGCCGACACCTTCTCCAACTTCAGCGTCATCCGGCGATTGGTGTCTCTGCTGGCCTTCAGGGCGTTCTTGGCGTTACTCATCAGGTTCACGAGAATCTGAAGGACCTTGTGCCGGTCCATGGGCACGCTGCCGACCTCAACGAGTTCCCGCTTGAGCTGGATGTCATGCCTGGCGAAGGAATCGAGGTTCAGTTGCACCGCCTCCTCCAGAACCTGCACCGGATCGACCTCTTCGATGACGGCGACTGTCTTGCTGTGCATCTGCTGCACGCTGATGACCTGCTTGACATGCTCAACAGCCCAGGTGAGGGTCTGCATCTCATTGAGCATGGCCTCCTGCTCGCCCGCCAGGAACTTGGCAAGCTCGGCGAGATAAGTCGGCAACTGCCGGCCGCGTTCATTCCTCTTGAGAAAATCGCCGATGTCGTCTTGGTGTTCGAGCAGCATATTCGCCGCCAGGGCCAAGCTGGGAACCTCCGACTTCGTAAGTTTGTCGGTCACCAGGGTCGCGGAAGTATTCACCGTGTTCAGCACGTTGCCGACGTTGTGCAGCACGTCCGCGGCCACCTCGGCCATCCCCGCCCGCCTGGCGATCTCGAACATCTGGGCGCGGTAGACCGCAAGGTTCTCGGTCATGCGGTTGAACTCACGGGCCAGAACGCCGATTTCGTCGTTGCGCTGGAGATCGATGTGGACTCGCAGGTCCTTTTCCGCTCCTACCCTGGCAGCGTGGTTGGTGACCACCATCAGCGGGCGCACGATCAAACGCTGCAGGAGGAGCCACGCAGCAGCGAGGATGCCGAACCCTCCGGCAAGGCTCGATGCCGTGGCCGCCCGGGCGGCGACCAGGCCGTGGCTTCTTACGGTGCGGGGCATGTCCGCCCGCAGGAGCAAGGCAGGTCGGTCATAAACGTCGCGGATCACCGTGTAGCCGTACAGCATTACTGGGTCTTCATCGCGCAACCACGTCGCGTCGCGCCGCAGCAGGTGCTTGATCGCCGCCCGGTCGTCAACAGGAATGGCCCGGCCTTCGATCGGCCAACACTTCACGGCGACGTGAATCCGCGCCGACAACTCCGCCATGTCGTCGTCGGTAAGCAGCCGGCCCATCATCAAGGCGCCGCGCACGGGGCCCTGGAAGTCGCTGGCGACCACGGCCCGCGAGGCGATCAACATCACGCCCAGCTCGGTCGTCAGAAGCCCATAGACACCGGAGCGGGCATGGCCATGCGACATCAGTCGCTGACCGGGCCGGCTGATCTTCTCGATTAAATCGGGCGCCTCGACGTACTCCCCGGTCTCTATGTCAAATGCCCTAGCCCAAGCGATGACCCCGTCTGAACTGACGATGGCCACCAGGCTGAGACGGTTGTTGGCATAGGTACTCGGAATGAGGTTCGCGTTCTCGAATTCCTTGTTTCGCTCTTCGAGGTAACGGCAGGTCTCGTCCCAGGCGGCCCAGTCGCCCGCCAATCCCGCCAAGTGCTCGCAATCTCGCTTCAGCGCTTTGGCACAGCGGGCCAGATCGTCGCGGGCCTGTGTCCGTTCGGCCTGGACAAAGCCGGGCAGTACGATCCAGTGCTGCACCGCATAGGTGGTGCCGGCCAGCAAGCCGCACGTTACCGCGAGCAGGAGGCTCACCTTCCATTTTATGGACACAACAACTCCTCGCACGCCCTGTTCGCGTTCCCCGCGGGTCGAGTCGATGCGCACCCCCGCTGTGTTCCTGGTCACCGATGACGACGCACCCCAGGGGGGACGACGCCTCCGGATGCGGCAACGGAGCGCTCGCCAAACGCATACTGCTGCTGGTCTATCGGGCAGCAGGAGATCGGAAATGACCATAAGACACCCCCCGGGCCGTGGCGGTTCGCCCCAGCACGGCATGAGACGCTGAACGACCCACGTTGTGGGGGCCGCGCAGACTTATGGGCCCGGGTTTCAGGAAGCCCGCCGCCGAGTTTGGCGGGTGATCCTTCAAATACGGACCTGGGGCAGCTCGTGGCCTTCTTTCCGTTTGTTATCAGCCAGCAGCGGTGGGGGGGACTTCGCGGCTCAGACTCCAGCCCGGTGTTGTGCCGGACGCATGGGGGCCTTGCGGCAGGCCTTGACCAGGCGCAAACTTACTTGCGCGAATGGCCGCGTGAGGAAAAGATTAGAGGGCGCGGCGCGATGGCCGGGCCGGGCGCGGGCGGCCGGTTGCGCGGGCGAATCCACAAGCTGCGGATGAAACATGAATTGTCGAAGACCGTGGATGGTTCTGGTGGTCGTCTCGACGGCGTGCTGGTTGGGCGCGGCCGGCTGCGGCGAGGGCGGCGAAAGAAAAAACCGCATTGTTGTGTATCGGTATCCGGAATTCTATCAACCGGAGTTGAAGCGGATCGCGGTATTGCCGTTTCGCAATCCACCGCAAGCCCGCGGCGCTGGCCGACGCATCAGCGACCAGGTGGCGACGGCCCTCACCAAGAACCGCACCTACGAAGTCTACACGCGCACACATCTGGCCGACATTCTCGCCGAGCGCGACCTTGCCGACGCCGGGATCATCGATGCCGAGGTCGCGATGCAAATCGGCCAGGCCAAGAGCGTACAGGCCCTGGTGTGCGGCTCGTGCGACCACTATGAAGTGGTGACCCACAACGAGACCAGGTTCCAACCCGTTCCCGTCTGGGGGCGCAATCCACAGGGCCAGCCGGTGATCGTCCGCTGGAAGCAGGAGCCATACACCTGGACGGTGCACGAAGCCGTCGTGAAGTGCAACGTGGTTGTCATCGACGCCCTGACCGGCCGGCACATCTGGGCGGCAAACGAGCCCAGCTCCGTGTCGGTAAGCGGCAGCCCGCCGAAAGGGAATCCCCGAGATCTGCTTGCCGCGGCGGAAAACGATCAGATCGCGAGGATCATCCGCGCCTTGGCGATAACACGGACGGAAGTCAAGCTCAAGGGGGACGTCCTGCGAACGGCCGCCGATTTCTATGACGCCCGCTGGCAATGGCAAGATCGTTTTCTGCCGATGGACGAGCAGATCATCGTCGCGGTCAAGCTGCCGCCGGAGGCGGATCGAAACAATTTCCGCATTACCATCGTGCCCAAAGAAAGCCGGGGAATTCTGGCCGAACAGAGCTTCGTATGGTCCAAAGCACATGACCGCCGGGGTTTTCCGTTCGCGGTCAAGGACATATTCGAGAAGGCCGGCCTGGGCGAGTACAAAGCCAAGCTCTACTCAGGCCCGGAGCCGATCGCCACGCGCAGCTTCCAAATCGTCCAGAAGCGATAGCAGCTCACACGCAGCAACGCAGGCGGTGCAGAATGCCTGAGCGGTTCCGCATTTTCAAAGGGCTTTCAGGGGGGCTCACCGCCAAGCGCTCTCAAGCCGGACTACTCTTGCGCGATGTGATCCACGATCCCGATGATGATGGAGCGAATGGGGGCCTGGGGGTCGCCGATCACTTGCCGGGCGGAGTTGCCTTCGTCGATGACCAGGACGGCTTGACCCAGCCCGGCACCGACCGAGTCCAGGGCGACCAGATAGCCGCCGGTCTCCTTGCCGTCGGGGTCGATGCGGTCCAAAAGGAGCATCCGCCAGCCTTTGTAAGCCGGATGCTTGATGGTGGCGACGACCTCGCCTTTGACGCGGGCAAGAATCATCCGTTCCTCCACCCTTCGCGGCTGACTTGATCGACGATGCCGACAATGGTGTGGTCCACCGGCACGAACCACGGCTCCAGGGCGAGTGCGGCTTCGCGTCCGCCTTCGTAAAGGACCAATTCGCCGGGCGCCGCCATTCTAAGGGCATCGGCGGCGACGAGGGGCTTGCCGGTCTCCTTGCCGACGCGGTCAAGCGGCTGAACGAGGAGGAACGGCACGCCCTCCAGGCCCTTGTAACTGACGCACGGCGTGACCGTGCCGATGACGCGGCCTAGCAGCATCGCGGCCCCTCCGTGGAGAATGGTGATTCCGCGGACGGCATCCGGTTGCGCGAGAAGAAACGGAACCGCGACCGCCTGCCCTTTACGTCGCGAAGCGATGTCAAGGGTAAGAGAGCGGTTACCGTGCGACTCCGAGGGCCGTCCCAATCCGAGCGTGACCGCTCCCTCACGGTCGCGGCTCTGTTTAGTGCGGCGTCCTGGCGTGCGAATCGCGAATGCGCCTGGTCGGTCACTTGTAGAACTCCGTCGCCTTGCCCACCTGCTCGCGCAGCTCGGCGTGCTGGATCGGGATGATGCTGTGGCAGACCGTGCCGTCCACTCGCGAGGCCACCTCGACGCCGGCATCGACGGCGGCCTGTACGTCGTGGAGCAGGCCGCTGAGATGGGTGATGGCCTTGCCGCCTAGTTCGTCGCCGAGGCGGATTTCGATGATGGTCACATCGGCGGTCTTCACCGCCTTGTCGGCGGCGGCGACGTTGATCGGAATCGACGACGTCTCGATAACGCCAAGGGCGTCGCCGCTATTGCGCTGACGCTTGCCGCTGACGGCGTGAAAAACCTGTGGATGTACGTCCGGCAGCAAGATCTCATTGCGGACCGCGTCGCCGCCGATCAACAAGCCTTCGGTGCGCGATTCTTCGACCGCGGCCACGCTTCCGCCGATCACCACGAGAAACTTGCCGGGGTGGACGGTCCCGATGCGGAACGTGGTGATGGGGGCCCGCTTGACCATGGCATCGGCGGCACGGGTACCGGCGGCGATGCTGTCGAACTCCAACACGGCGATGGCGGGCGGCGTACTCATATGATCCTAAAGTGATCCACCAATACGCAGCGGCGTTCACGCGAAAAGCTGCGCGGGCCGGTCAGCCCTTCGCCGGTCGGACTGGCGATCGAGAACGACGAGTACCCCTCGCCGCCCTCGCCCAGGCCGGAAAACGCCGGCCCGTTTTTGACGAAGATGCTGCAATTCATCACCCGGGCCATGCGGCTGAGTTTGTCGATGTTTCGCGAGTGCATGACTGCCGTGTGCCGACGGCCGCCCTCGACGACGACGGATGCGTCGATGGCCTCATCCACGTTGGAGACGCGGACAACGGGCATGACCGGCATGAGCTGCTCGGTCCAGACCAGCGGGTCGTTCATGTCCGCCTCGAAGACCGCCAGGCGGACCTCGCTGCCCACGTTCACACCGATGGTGCTGAGAATGGCGCCGGCGTTCTTGCCGATAAACTCCTTCTTCATCACGCCGCCCTCGCGCGGACCGTGACGTTTCTCGAAGATGGCATTCTCAAGCTGCTTGGCCTGGGAGTCGTTCAGGACGATCGCGCCGTAACGCGGCAGGGCCTTCAGCAAGGCGTCGGCGACGCAACCGACCACGAAGACTTCCTTCTCGTCGATGCAGACCACGTTGTTGTCGAAGGAGGCCCCGCGAACGATGTCGCGGGCGGCTTGCTCGATGTCGGCGGTCTCATCGACGACCACGGGCGGATTGCCGGGACCGGCGCAGATCGAGCGCTTGCCGCTCTGCATGGCGACTTTGACGACGCCGGGGCCGCCGGTGACCACCAGCAGTCGGATGCCGGGGTGCTTCATCAATGCCTGGGCGGTCTCGATGGTCGGCTCGGAAAGCGTGGTGACCAGGTTGGGAGGGCCGCCGGCGCGGATGATCGCCTCATTGAGGAGGACGACGTTGTGGATGGAGACCCGCTTGGCGGAGGGGTGGACGTTGAAGACGACGGAGTTGCCCGCGGCGATCATGCCGATGGTGTTGCAGATGATGGTGGAGGTCGCGTTGGTTACGGGCGTGATGGAGCCGATGACGCCGAACGGTGCTCGCTCCATGAGCATCAGGCCGTGATCGCCGGACACCGCCTGCGGCACTAAGTCCTCCGTGCCCGGCGTCTTCTTGGAGACGAGGCGGTTCTTGATGAGCTTGTCTTCCCAGCGGCCGAGGCCGGTTTCTTCGTGGGCCTCGCAGGCGAGGCTCTCGGCGTTGGCCAGCATGGATTCGCGGATACTGGCGATGATCTTGTCACGGACGGCGAGAGTCATCGCGTCGAGGGCGCGGAAGGCCTGACCGGCGGCCTCGACGGCGGCGTCGAGCGTGCCGAAGACGCCGGGCTTCGTGGGGTCGCCCGAGGCGCGGGCTTCGGCGATGGGCAGTCGCGACGCGACCGGCGGCGGAGGCACCGCTTGCGGCGAGAGCCGTTGCAGGACCCGACGGGCGATCTGATCCACGTGCTCATCGGAGAGTCGAGTCATGAGTTTACTCCCAGTCTGCGCCCGAGCCTCCTGTGTGGAACCGGCTAATACTACAACGCTGGGTTCGCTCCTGCCCCAGCGGGGCAACGGACCGTAGCCGCGGGTGGAGTCCGCCGCAGGCGGACGGAACCCGTGGATACGATCCTTGGCCCCTCCGGGGCCGGCAATCCATCGAGACCCAGCGCCAGACTGCTCATGGCGTTGTAGTACTAATAGCCGGTTCGGCACAGGCTATTAGCCTGTGCCACACTCAACGACGGTCTCCCCGCTCTATTCAGCCACCCTTTCCCTTGCGGTATCGAATCTGGCCGTCGACCTCCCAGTTGTCCACGATAGCCATGATGACCGCGTCGCACGGGCGCTTGTCCGTCGCCACCGTCTGCCGGGCGGAGCTTCCGGTGGCGTAGAGGACGTATTCGCCCGGCCCGGAGCCGACCGCGTCAACCGCGACGACGGGGCCGCCGGCGGGCTTCGCATCCGCGTCGACCGGCTGGACGAGCATGAAGCGCAGACCGTTCATGCTCTCTTCCTTCTTCGTCGAGACGACCGTACCCATGACCTTTGCTAGCAGCATTTGGAAACTCCGGTACGTCCTGGCCTGCCCCAGACGGCAGGCAGAACCCGCCCTACTAGGCTCTTCGCGTCCTGCGAAGGTCCTGTGGCACCGGCGTCTCGCCGGTGAAGCCACGGGCGAGACACCCGTGCCACAGGAGCCAGCATCGCCGCGGGCTCTCCCACAACTGCCCTTCGAAGCGCCGCCCGGACTGGAGTCCGGGGCTCTTCGGCAGTGGTTGGAACGAGTCGCCCTACTCGTGCCGCGCAGGCTTCTGCTTGAGTTCCGCGGCAACCTGCTCGGCGCGGCCCAGCGGCAACACGAGATCGATGTTCGTGTGCGGGCGGGCTATCACGTGTACCGAGACGATCTCGCCGACGCGCGAGGCCGCGATCTGCCCGGCGTCGCAGGCCGCTTTAACCGCCGCGACGTCGCCGCGGACGATGGCTGTGACGTAGCCGCCGCCGATCTTTTCGTAAGAGACAAGCTCCACTTTCGCGGCCTTGACCATCGCGTCGGACGCCTCGACCATGGCGGCAAAGCCCCGCGTTTCAATCATTCCTAGCGCTTCAGCCATTGATGAATTCACTCCTCTATCTGTTTATGCCCATTCAGACTTTGCGATCTCTGCTTGACAAACCACCAAGGCCTCGACGACGAGTTCGACGACGAGCCCCGGACTTCAGTCCGGGCGGCGCCCAGCACGCGAGAGCGGCTTCGTTCAGTAATCCGCAATCTCCGATCCCCAATCCGCAATCATCTGAGTACTCCGAAGCGTCCAACGTGACGCCACTACGGTCCTCTTCTCGACTTCGCGAGGCCGCCCGGACTGAAGTCCGGGGCTCCTCTTGTCGGTTACGCCTTCTCGACCACCCGGCCGGTGACGGCCTGCACCGCCTGGACGGCGGCACGGTAGCCGACGTCGATATCGCGCTCTTCACCGCCGAGGTACAGACGCCCGAAGCTCCCGAACGTGCGGACCTCCAGGATGTTGATCTCCGCCGCCTTCTCCGCCTCGTTGGCGGCAAGCGCGGCGTACGCGGCCGGGACGCATTCCATGATGTACAGCGTCTGGCTGGGCAGGATCATGTTGCCGTGCCTCATGCGGTTGATGAGCTGCGTCTGGTAGTCGTCCATCCGGCGGATGACCTGGCTGGAGACGACGGCGGGCTTGTAGCGGTCGTCCTCTTTCAGGTTCAGGGCCGAGAGAATCGCCCGGCCGGCCTGGCGGATGTCGGCCTGCGAATCCGAGTGGATCTCCAACATGCCGTACAAGCGCTCGACGATCTGCATGCCCGGCGTCACGCGAGTGGACTTCAAGGCGATGTCGGTGATGCGGTTGATCTCGATGCCCGGGGAAATCTCGACGAAGAGCGCCGCCTGGCCGGCGACGGGCAGGAAGCCCTGGGCGACCGTCGCCAGGAAGGAGGCGAACTGCGGTTGCAGGCTGTCGAGAAAAACATAACTGCGCAGATCGAAGCGTTCAGAACTGCTGCTACTCATAGGTTCCAGCCTTTGCTGTTTGTGTCTTGGCTTGATCGCCGGAGACGGTCAGGCCCTTGGCCTCTTTGAGAATTCGAACACCGGCGCTGGCCCCCAGCCGCGTGGCCCCGGCGCGGATCATCTTCTCCGCGTCCTCGTAGCTGCGGATGCCCCCGGCGGCCTTGACGCCCATTTTTGTGCCGCGAACCGCCTCGGCCATGAGGGCCACGTCGTGCGAAGTCGCCCCGCCGGGGCCGAAGCCGGTCGAGGTCTTCACGAAATCCGCCTGGGCCCGCTTGGCGGCGCGGCAGGCGCGGACCTTCTCGTCGTCGGTGAGCAGGGCTGCTTCGATGATAACCTTGCAGATGGCACCGCCATCCATGCACACTTCCGTCACCCCGCGGATGTCGCGATAGACCAACTCATCGTCGCCGCTCTTCAGTGCTCCGATGTTGATCACCATGTCGATCTCGCGAGCTCCTTCGCGGATCGCACGGCGGGCCTCCAGGGCCTTGATCTCCGGTACATGGGTCCCAAGCGGAAACCCGACCACGCAGCAAACCTTCACCGACGTTCCGTGCAACTGCTCCGCGGCGAGCTTGGCATACGACGGATTCACGCAGACGCTGGCGAAGTTGTATTGCCGGGCCTCCTTGCAGAGCTCGATGATCTCCTTGTTGGTCGCACCGGGCTTCAGCAGCGTGTGGTCGATGTACTTGGCCAGGTCGGAGGGCAGCGCCTCCCCGCCGGGCAGGTGGGCCACGCGATCGGCCCCGGCGCCGACGAGCTGCCGCAGGGAGTCGGGGTTGGAGCCGCCGCGAGTCTGGCAGAACGCGCACGCCGGATTGGGGCAGGTGCTCTTGGATGACGCGACCGGGGCGATTCCGCCCGACAGATCGCAGATACGTTTAACGATTCGTTCTATGTCTGCTTCGTCGAGGTTGTCCATTCCTTGGTCCTTGCCGGGCGCCGGCTTGGCCGACAGGGCGGCGATGGCCGCGGCCGTCGTCGTCAACGCCGCCGTCGCCTGCGTCGGCTCGATCATGCCGGCCCGCCTGAGGTGGCGATCTTCCTTGCACTCGGTCGCCAGCCAGAGGTCGACGATCTGCAGCGCCAGGTCCGGCCCCACTAAGCCCGCGCCCAGCGACAACACGTTCGCGTTGTTGTGCTCCCGGCTGTTGCGCGCGGAAGAGAGATCATAACACAACGCGGCCCGCACGCCGCTGATCTTGTTGGCCGCCATCGCCGAGCCGATCCCCGCCCGGTCGATGACGATCCCGCGATCAGCCTTGCCTTGGGAGACGAGCCGGGCCACGGCATGCGCGAAAACAGGGTAGTCGACAGCATCTTTGCCGTGCGTACCGCAATCCTCGATGGCGCAGCCCTTCTTCTGAAGGTGCGTCTTGACCGCTTCCTTAAGCTCGAAGCCTCCGTGGTCGCTTCCGAGCGCGATGCGCTTCGCTGAGCCTGAATCGGCCATGCTCTATCGCCTCAAGCCACTCAACCCGCTGACGACACGCCCCATTCGCGCGCCGCCATCCACCACCCGTTCAGTCAATCTCGCAGTCGAACCTCGGCGGGCGCTGGCCGCTCACCCTCGTCTCAGAACCTGCCGCCGTCCAATCAGCGGGAAGCACGCGCTCGGCCAAGTCGGCGTACGATTCATTCACCAGCTCCGCGTACATGCTCGTGGTCGCCGGATGGGCATGGCCCAGTTGCCGCTGCACGAAGAGCAGGTTCCCCCCTGTTCGCAAATACGCCAGGAACCCGTAAGTATGACGCAGGAGCTGCACGTTGGCGCGCTCGCCAAGGCCAGCCGCCCCCAGAATCTTGACTACCCGACGGTATAGGCTGGTCCGGTCGAACGGCCGCCGGCGCTCGCTCATCAACAGCGGCTGCGTCGCGTCGTCTGGATCAACGCCCATCGGGAGAAGCCGACGACGGGTACCGGTCACATAGCGTTCGACCATCCCACTCACATAATCCGGCACGTGGACCGTCCGCTTTTCAGGCGGAGTCCCGTTGACGAGGAATACCGAACGATTGACTCCCACGGAAGTATCCGACACGGTCAAGTTACACAACTCGGAATTGCGCAATCCCGATGACAAAAGAGACACAATGACGAGCTCATCCAGTTCTTTGCTGCTAAGATCGCCACAATCTGCCCGCCTCCGCCGAGACAAGGACGCAAGAAGGCGCTCAACTTCTTCCACTGTGAGTATTTTGTCATATGTAATGCGCGTTTTCAAGGTCCCGCCTCCACCTGCGACCTATGAAACTCGCCCATTTATAAGGGAAAATGTGCCGGACATCAAGGTGGGGAAGTCTGTCACTTAGGATCGACAGCCAAAGAGCTCGGGGGAAATCGCAATATTATATAAAACAATGGTTTACGATGATGCGCTGGGGCTGGACGGCCTCCAGCACAGCCATCCTCCGGGCCATCACCCGACCCACGCCCCCCCTGGATTCTTCGCGCGGATGCACCCGTGGATAATCCCAAGGAAGTCCGTCGCCTTCAGGCTGGCACCGCCCACGAGGGCCCCATCCACATCGGGACACTTCATCAGTGCCTCGGCGTTGTCCGGCTTGACGCTGCCTCCGTACTGAATGCGGACACCTTCGGCCACGTGTGAAGGAAGGTGCGAGGCAAGCACCGTGCGGATGTGGCGATGCGCTGCTTGGGCCTGTTCAGGAGTGGCGTTGCGGCCCGTGCCGATTGCCCAGACCGGCTCGTAGGCGATGACGATCTGCATCGGCGAAACTCTCTCAATGCCCGCCAGGCTCCCCGTGATCTGGCGGCTGAGCACGGCCTCCGTCTCGCCCCGATCGCGCTCCTCCAGCGTCTCGCCCACGCAAACGATTGGCACCATTCCGGCCGACATGACGGCCGCAACCTTCGCGGCAACCATCGCGTCCGTCTCGCCGTACACCCGGCCGTCGGCGTCCCTCGCCCCGATGGCATGGCGACGCTCGCTGTGACCAAGAATCACGTAGCGGCACCCGGCCTCCTTCAGCATCGCCGTCGAGAGTTCGCCGGTAAAGGCGCCTTTGCGGGCAGACCAGCAATTCTGGGCCCCCAGCCGGATGGACGAATCATCCAACGCCTTCCGCACCGGGAGCAGGTACACGGCAGGGGGGCAAACCGCGACGTCGATGAGGGGAGAGGCGCCGATCTTCGCCCGCAGTTCACCGACCAACGCCCGGGCGGACGCCAGATCCAGGTTCATCTTCCAGTTGCCCGCCACGAATGGTCGCCGCATCGCGCAACCTCCTGATGTCGCACTGTCGGGGAGACATCTCCTTCAACGCACCGGTCGGCGTCCAGCGCGGATATCGCCGTCTGCCATCGCGACGCTCATGTGGCGCCGACGCCCTCGTCGGCAGCTTCGCGGGATAATAAAGACGCCGCCCTCTTGGCGGCAGGTCGCCGGTGACGACACCGGCACCGCCAGCGCCTCCGCCGCAAGGAGGCCGACGACGCATATGTACTCACCGCAGGTGAATCGGGGCGACAAGATTTGAACTTGCGACCTCCTGGACCCAAACCAGGCGCTCTAATCCAGGCTGAGCTACGCCCCGTTGCGCGTTGTGCGCCCGCGGTCGTCGCGGGCGAATGCCTTATTGAAGTGCTGGCATCGCGGAAAGTCAACGTTGCCGCGTCCTGCACCCGTTGCAGGGAGTCAGTCAGCCACTGGCTTTCTGGTCGATTTCGTCCAGCAGGGCGACTGCCCGGCGGAGGTGCGGAATGACGATGGAGCCGCCGACGATCAGGCCGACGTTGAAGATTTCCATCAACTGCTCGTTGGTTGCGCCCAACTCCTTACAACGGATGACGTGATACGCGATGCAGTCATCGCAGCGAAGGACCATCGACGCCGCCAGGCCGGCCAGTTCCTTGGTCAGGGCGCCGAGCGTCCCGGCCTCGTAGGCCTTGCCATCCAGCGTGAAGAACCGGTTGATGTTCAGGTTCTTTGCCGCCAGTATCCGCTGGTTCATCTTCTCGCGGAACTCGCGAAACTCCCACAAGCGTTGGTTCATGAGGATGCCCTGGTCGTCGGAAGCGGCTCACTGCTTGGCAGGGACCGCCCCTCCCAGCCGAGCAGCCTCTTGCTCGGCCTGCCGCCTTCGGTCCGGCTTCATCTTCTCTCGCTCGCCGGTGGCGTCGCAGGCGTCGCAGGCATGCAAGCCCTTTCCGCCGCAAGTGGAGCAGGGCCGCCGCTCATCGCTCTGGCCTGTCCCCTTGCACTTGGTGCAAGTCAACCAACCGTCCCTGCAGGCCGTGCAAGTGACCTTGCCATCTCCGCCGCAGACGGAACACTTCTCCTCGTGCTCCTTCTTGAACATCTGTCCGGGCTGGCTGCGGGACTTTCTAATGGTGCCGGTACCGCGGCATTTCTTGCAGTTGACCAGCGTTGTTCCCTTGCACGTCGGGCAAGTCTTCTTCTTCTGTCCATTACAGGCCAGGCAAACGCCCATCTCCTTGCGCTTGCCCAGGCCCTTGCAGTCCGCGCACGGGACCGCGCCTTCGCCAAGGCAGACGGCACAGCCCTTCTCGATTCGAGCCAGGCACTTGCGGATGGCCCCGAGATGCCCCTTGTCCTTGAGCAAGCCGTCGGTTGCCCCCGCCGTCTTGTCGGCGAACTCGGCGAGCTTTTCGAATTGGCGAAC
>CAYYBO010000063.1:0-15217 GCA_964470125.1 uncultured Planctomycetaceae bacterium
GAGGAAAACCTCTACTGTCTTGTGCTCCGATTGAAGTCGGAGCGTGGCGAGATACCCCCCGAAGAACAAGGTGGCAGAGCGAGAGCGATAGCGGAGACGCTGCGAAGTACGTATGCCCGCTTGAAGCACCTGTCGTTCACTGATGAGATTGTCCGCTATTGGTGCACGGAAGGCTCGCCAGAGAGTCGGCGGCCCATGCACACCTGGAAATACGCCCAGAGCTTCGCCACCGTGTCCACGGCAATGACTCCTACGAAGGCGCGCACGGAGATCAGCATCGAGGGCAAGAGATTGTACTTTGTCCTGCTCAGAGATGGAGCCTACTCAGAATACAAATCACCCTGGAAGGGCGCGCCGGGCGAGGTCGCCCACTACTCAGCGGAGGAGAACCACGTCCGGTGCAGACGAGGCGTTTCCGGTGAGATACTGTGTCAGACAGGCGGGTTCTGGCGCAGTTGGATAGGCGAATACCACGCACAACGCACCGCGATCCTGGGGGTGCAACGTCTCCTGTCTGTGGGTTCGTGGGTGGGCACAGCAACAGTGGACGGCGAATCTTGCGATGTCGTTATCGTCGAACGTACGGACAACAAGGACAGGCCGCTACTGGACGCGCTCGTCGTCAGTCCAAAGGGCTTCCTGGTTTACCATCTCGCCGTGAGCCACGCGGAAGCGAAAGAGTACAATCGGTTCATTCAGATTGACCGATTGCGAGATATTCGTACGAGTCCACTGCCCGACACGGTTTTTTCCATTCCTGCATCGCTGTTGAATGAGAGTGAGGGATGGGAGAGGCCCGGTCCCGAGCCGGAAGCGTGATTACGCCCAAAGGGGGCCTGAATGAAGCACCGCCTTCTTGGTGGGGACGAGCGAACCGAGAGGCGTGTTGCCTTGCAGGCACTCGTTCCCAACAGTCCTTGAATGATGAGGAGATTCAGCCATGTATCGTCTACTTCTTATTGTCTCGCTCTTCTGGGAGGCGTCCGTTCTTGGTCAACAAATCGAATATCCCGACCTCGCTGCGCCCACGGCGGAAGCCGTCCGCGGAATGTCGTTTACGACCCTGATGCAGGGCTATGCCGAAGGCGTCACCCTCCTGGGAAGTCAACACTACGGCTCTGTCAAGGATGTTCTTGAGTCGCATTCCCATCGGAACATCCTCGAACAGGCCGTTGGTGATCATCTTTACATCCTCGCATGGGACGCCGCAAGAGGAGCACTCGTTGTTACGGCGGACGGCGTGGCCTTGCCCGTAACTTCGGGAGCGGACGCTCACGGGAGACCGTCAGTTTCCGCGGCGGGAGTGACCGCGTTTGTGGATGTCTATGAGGGGAAGATACTCCTTAGTTTCGTGGTCGCCGGCGAACAGTCATGGTATCAAGGCGATGTCCCTGCCGAGGGCGACCAAGCGACTGGGCCATTACTCGCCCCCTTCGCACTCAGGTGCAACTGCGGCAGCTCCCATAGCGCGGGTAGCTGCGATGAGATGGCAGGCGACTGCAGGATACATGCTAACTGCGCTACAACGGACTATCCTCACGCAACCTGCTGGTACGAGGAAGACCCGCCGAAACCCGCTCCTCCACCTCAGCCGGCGGACCCCGGCTGTGGGGATGGCATTGCAGGTCCGATCCTTTGGGGAGCAACCGGCATGACGTTCCTCTTCGTGTCGGCGAACTGGAGCAAACGCAGACCGCAACGACGCTGACGCACGCGATCAGGACGTACCGCTGAAACACCAGGGGGTGGGCTTCGCCTTTGCAGGCAGCAAGCGAAGTCCGCGCCGGGCGCTGTCGGCTTTCGCACAACCCAGAGGTCGCGCCGCTGCGGTTAGTCCATCAATCGCCGGCGCAATTCCGCGCGGCAGGCCTCGTACAGGTCGGCGAGATCCGCCAGGGACAACCCCAGCAGTTGCTGTTGCAGCGGCGGGAGCCCTTGGGCCGCGGTCCCTCCGTGGAAACGGGTCACGTGAGCCTTCATGGCGGCATTGGTCTTGAACGACCTGCCGCAAGTCACGCAACCTGTACCGCGTCCGGCTCCTGCCGCCCTACCCTTGGCCACGGAACCCCGCCGCCGTCGAGAACGTCGCCCGACGCCATGCGCCCGACCGATGTGGACCTTCAGTGATTGCACGGACTTGCCGACGAAATCGCATTTAGGACATGCCAGGCTGCTTTTGCCATTCGCCATTTTGATCATCTCCAGTTGTTGTTGCCGGCTTCACGGCGTGCTCATACTCGCCTTTGTTGTATCTCAAGAGCATTAGGAATACCTGTCAAGCCGCTGGGCGGCACTGCAGGACAAACTCGAAGTCAACACTCATACCGCGCGGCAACTCCCCGAACCAGCCAGAATATGCAAGTGGAACAGTCAGCAAACCATTGAAGACATCGGTTTTGGTCGATCTTGCCGATGCACCGCGTCGGCGACGAGGCCGATTGCAGCTCGCTTGACAGCCTCCGGGCCGACAAGTTAAATTACCTCTCTGATTATCAGTAGAATCCCAGGGGCCGTAGCTCAGTTGGGAGAGCGCTTGCATGGCATGCAAGAGGTCGAGGGTTCAAGCCCCTTCGGCTCCATTCGGGCAGGGCTGACAATGCAGGCAAAACGCGGAACAAAGCCGCGATTGTCTGTTTAGCGGTCAGACCGAGGCCCACGGGCTCCCCCGGGAACCTCGCCTCTGCGCCGGCGTGCCCGGCCGGCTGAAATAATCACACGATCACCAGTGCTTGGCTCCCGGCGACTCCGAAAACGGCGTGTGACTTTCCATCAGCCGACTCGCAACCGTATTGGCTGTCGCAGGTGGCGGCCAGGGTGGCGCCGGTCCCCCTCGGAGCTGCCGAGCGATATCAACGAACATGCGCATGGTTTGAGGCGAGCTCGCAGGATGACTGCGGGTCGTGTTTGGCGGCCACATCGGTCGCGGGGGACAGGACTTCGGGCCGGGAGCACGACGCCGGATCGCCCTGCTCGTACGTCTCACGCCTGGGGCGTTTGGCTGGGCCGTGGTACAATCCGATAGGAGGGCAAGGAGGCGGTGGGCGAGCCCATGCCAGGAGGCATCGCGACTCAATGGACCTTAGAGAGTTACAAGAGCTGATCGAAACGATGTATTCCGCGAAGGATCGCAAACGCGGCCCGTCCGGCACGTTCTTGTGGCTGATGGAGGAGATCGGCGAATTGGCCGCCGCCGTTGGGGAGGGCACCCAGGAGGAGAAGGAAGCCGAATTCGCCGACGTGCTCGCTTGGCTGGCGACCTTGGCCAACGTGGAAGGAGTCGACCTGAACCGGGCGATGAGGAAGTACGCCGACGGCTGCCCGGGGTGCGGGCAGATGGTTTGCAGTTGCGACGTGAAGCCCTAGCGACGACGGCAGGCAAGATCGTCGCGATCGCCAAGCCGAGGGCCGTGCCTTGGCGGTTTGAGGGGTGTAGAATAGAGGAGACGGGCGGGCGCAATTAGTGGGGGACTGGGCTCGAGCCAGGAGTCGGGCGAGCCGGGCGGCCCCGATCGTCAACCGCGAAGCGAGGCCCCCATCGTGAGAAGCGGGCGGATCATCCTGTGGTGCGTGGGCGTGCTGGCGGCGGGCGGGCCTGCATCGGCCGACCAAGTCGACGGCAGGATTCTGCGTGTCGGCCTGTTCGCGGGAGCTAACCCCGTCGTCCGCGCCGGGCAGTGGGCGTTTGTCGAGGTTGACTTGCGGTTTACGGGGGCGGCGCCGTTCGACGGCGAGCTGCGCGTTGACCAGCTTGACCTTGACGGTGACGTGGTCACGTCGGTCCTGAAGGTGGCCCTGACCCACGACGGCCAGTGGCGACCATATCAAGTCTATTTCGTGCCCAGCGAGACCAGCTCCGGCAAGGCGGTTCGAGTGCGCATGTTCGATTCGTCCGGTCGGTTGGTTCGAATGCGTGATGACACGGGTCAGGAGGTCAGTGAGCTGGATTCGGCCACTTTCTTCAGTCTGCCCGCGGAAGAAATTCTGATCGTGGACTTGAGCTCGCCGCGCAAACTGGCCCATATTTCATGGCTGGACAGCCGCAAGGTCGGCAAAGCCGATTACCGCAACGCCAGGAGCGTGCGGCCGCTGGCGCCCCGTGAACTCCCCGCGCGCTGGCAGGGATTGGAGCCGGTGGACGCAGTGGTATGGGACGACGCGGACCCCGGTGGGCTGTCAGCGCAGCAGGCGCAGGCCCTGATCGACTGGGTGAAAGCGGGGGGGCGCTTGCTGGTCACAGCAAGCTCGAACTGGCAGGCGATGGCAAGCTCGCCGCTGTCAGCGGTCCTGCCGGTGAAGATCACGGGCGCGGGCCAGGAAACGGAGGCCCAGGAGTTCCTGGAGATTATTCGGAATGACGACTACCGCGACCTGCTGGAGCGGCATTACGCCAAGCGAACGATTACGCGGTGCCAGTTGCAGCCCCTGGCCGACGCTTTGCCCGTTCCCGCTGAATGCGACCTGCCGCAGATTGTCTACCGCCGCTTGCTGGGACAAGGGGTGATCGTGTTCGTGGGGGCCTCCTTGCAGCAGCTTCTACCGCCGCCGCGACGGATGATGAACGAGGACGAGGACCTCTTTCCCGCAAACGACGCGGCCCGAGAAGCATTCCTCAACTTCGCCTGCGAGGAACTCATCGCCCGGAACTTCCTGGTCTTGCCGGAAGTCCGCAAGGATGAGCAGGGAATCTGGGCCCAAACGGTGGATCTGCACCGAGAGGTTCGGCGGTCGGTGGCTTTCGGGACCTCGTCGGCGGCCTACCTGGTGTTCGCCGTTCTCTTTGCCATCGCTTACACGATCTGGGCGACCGCCGGCAGCTACTGGTACTTGCAGAAACGTTCGTGGCAACAGCATTGCTGGGCGGCCTTCGCGGCGACCGCCGTTGTCGGCAGCGTGGTCGGCACGGCGGTGGTGTGGACGTTGCGGGGCTTCACCACCAAGCTGTGGCAGACGACCATCGTGGACGCGCAGGCGGGGGAGGACCGCTGCTACGCCACGTGCCTTTTCGGCGTGAAGACGCCTAAGCATCAGCAATTGAATCTGCGGCTGCCGGCCGGCGGGCCGGAAAGAGACGCTTCGGAGAATCGCCTGGCGGATTGCGGCTCGTTGCGGGCGATGCCGGAGCCGGCCGGGCTGATGAGCGGCAGCATGCACTTCGTCTCGCCGGAGAATTACAGGTGCGAGTTGGCGGGCACGGCCTTGGTCGGCGTGAAGGTGCGGGCCACGCTAAAGGAGTTTCAGGGCGTCTGGGAGGGTCCGCTGGGGGGCAGGGTAGACGGCAAGCTCATCGCCCGGAGGGTGCCGGAGTCGCCGCTGCCGTACGAGTTCGTGGAAGGCAGCTACATTCGGAACGATCTCAAATCCACCCTTCGTGGCTGCTACCTGTTGGAGACTCGCAGCTCCGCTGCGCTTAACGCCGCCCTGGTGAACTGCTGGTTCCTGGGCGACATCCCGCCGGCGGGCGAAGCAGGCGCCCTGACTGCGGAGAAGCTGAGCGAACGACTGTTCCTGCAGCAGGGCTCCGAGCTTGGGCCGGACGGTCCCAAGCGAATCAGGAAGGCCCCCCGGCTGGACGAGCTGATCGCTGAATGGCGGAGAGGCGCAAGCGGTCCGCAACTGGATGCCAGGGGCCTGACACAAGCCCGTCGTTTCCCCGGCGGCGAGCAGGAGTATCTTCCCTTGTACCTGCTGTCCGTCTTCGGCCTGTGCGACGACCGGGCCTCGGACAAGTCGCCGGGTTTCCATCGCTCGCACGGGCGAATGTGGGAGTGTCTGGATCAGTTGACCGACCGGACGGCGATTTTGCTGGGGCGCGTGGACGACGGCATCCCCCCCGTCCTGCTGGAGGTGGACGAAAAGACCAAGTATCCCGCCCGGGCGAGGACTTTGTATCGGTTCGTGTTGCCGGTGGAACGGAGCGAGACTCGATCGTGATCATCCAGACCATCAATCTGACCAAACGCTACGGCAAGCTCGTGGCCCTCAGCGGTCTGAACTTGAACATCGAGCCGGGCGAGTGCTTTGGCTACATCGGGCCGAACGGAGCGGGCAAGACGACCACCATTCGCATCCTGGCGACCCTGCTCCAGCCGACCTGGGGCGAGGCCAGGGTGTGCGGCTTTACCGTGGGTTATGAGTCGCGCCTGATCCGCCCGCTGATCGGCTACGTGCCCGATTTCTTCGGGGCCTATGAGGACATGGTGGTCCAGGAGTACCTGGAGTTCTTCGCCGCGGCCTACAACATCCACGGCGACCACCGCAAACGGGTCGTGGGCGACGTGCTGGAGCTGACCGACTTAACCTACAAGCGTGACGCCTTGGTCGATTCGCTCTCCCGCGGAATGAAGCAGCGCCTGAGCATCGCACGGGTTCTCCTCCACGACCCCAAGGTGCTCTTCTTGGATGAGCCGGCCAGTGGTCTTGACCCTAGAGCCCGCATCGAAATCCGGGAGCTTCTGAAGGAGCTGCGCCGGATGGGAAAGACGATCGTGATCAGCTCGCACATCCTCCACGAATTGGCGGAGTTGTGCACGACGGTGGGCATCCTCGAGCGGGGTGAGTTGCTGTTCAAAGGCTCGTTGGCGGAGATCGTCCGCCGTACCGCATCCGGCACGCGGGTCCACGTCCGGGTCGCCGCCCACCAGGCCCAGGCGGCCGCCGTGCTGGAGAGGCTGGAGCTGGTGGAGAGCGTCGCCGCGGAAGACAGCCGACTGATCGTCCTGCTGAAAGGCGAAGCCCATGATTTCTCCTTCCTGGCCCGAGCTTTGCTTGAGGCTAGGATTCCCTTGCGGGAAATCAAGGAGGAGGAAGTGAACTTGGAAACGGCGTTCATGCGGCTCACCAAGGGCATCGTGCAATGAGGAGCTGCTTCAAGACACGCCGAGGAGCCCCGGGCTTCTAGTCCGGGCGGTTTCGTGAGCTTAAGGAGAGCCCCCTGCGGGGGCTGTGTTGGAGGCTCCTGGGATCTTCAGTTGGAGGTTGCCTGATGAGAAAGCGCGCGGCAGAAACCCTGGTTGCGGCGACCGCAGTCTGGACACTTACCTTCTCTTATGTAGTTGCCCAATCGCAGGACAACCCGCAACAGCCGGTGGAAGAGCAGGCCCCGACGGTGACGACCGCCGGGAAGTCCTCCGAGATGAAGCCAACTGAGATCGGCGTGCGCTTCACCCCCCGGATGGCCACCGCCATGAGCAATCTCTTCGCCCGAGAGATGAAGGGCAGGTACGAGTTGAGCGAAGAACAGGCTGCCGATGTGCGCGAGATCATCGCCACCCGGTTGATGAAGACCGTATCCAACAACGCCGTGACCGGCCGCGACATGATCGAGATGATGATGGAGACGGTCATGGAGAACGACGGGCGCTTCCCCAAGGAGTCGGCCCAGCAGTTCGCCAAGCTGGCCAAGCCGCTCATTCCGGCGCTGCACGATTTCTTCCGAGAGACGGCTGGCGAGATCGGCAAGAAGATGACCGTCAAACAGAGGCTCAAGTTCACCGCCGACGTCGCCGCCGCCACCGCCGGCCTGGCGATCTTTGAGAATCGCATGAAGCGCTGGGAGGAAGGCCAGGTCGGAGACGGAGCCAATCCCTTCTGGGACCCGGCCGACAACGATCCCAGCAAGGCGGTCGAGGCGGCGAACGAAGACCCCAACGAGAGACCCGAGCATCGCCAGGCTCGCCAGCAAGCTGAGCGGCAACTGAGTTGGCAGTGGAACATCGAGAGAAACTGGCCGGCCTACGTGGATCAGGCGATTGAGTTCTACGAGTTTGACGAGGCCCAGACGAATTCGGCGAAGGCGGTCCTCGCGGACATGCTCCAGCGGGCCAAGGCGGTCAAGACGCCGCAGTGGGAGGAGAGCGTTCGCCAGAATCGAATCGCTCAAAGTCTGAGTTGGCGCGCCGGCGGCAGCCGCTTCGGCCAGGGCCCGTGGATGTTCCGGCTGGAACAGCAGTACGAACAGCTCACCAAGCCGCTTGAGGACCTGAGCCAGGAGCTGAAACGGAGGATCGAGCAACTGCCCACCACCGCCCAGCGGGCCAAAGCGATGGAGAAGGTGCGCCAGGCCCTGGGAGAAAAAGGACTGGCGAAGCTGCCGGTGTGAGGCGCAAACCGCTGGGCCTGTGGCTGATTGCTGGCCGCTGAAAGGCTGACAGCTTCCTCCAAGCGGGTAAGAACGTGTCAGGGGTAAGAAGGTGTCAGGATGATTCTCGCGTTGTCTTCGCCTGGCAGTGACGCCGGTGTGACAGTGTGAGCAGGCCGAGAGTCAGAACCGAGGCACTGGCCGGCTCGGGGGAGAGTTGGAAGTTGACGTAGCCGTTGCCGGTGCCCATGTAGCCTTGGGTTCCGCCGTAGGTGTAGATGTCCATCCCGTAGCGGAGGACCCAGGTCTCGCCGGGCGGTAGGATCGCGTTGCCGGTGATGGTCACGGTGCCGGAAGCGGGCTCGCCGGGGAAGGTGTCGCCGCCGGTGGTTTGGCCAAAGAGCACCTGGTGGGTAGCAGCCCCGAACACACGGACAAGGAGCGTGGTGTGCATGTAGTCCACCGGGAGGTCGAAGGTCCACTGGGCGTTGATGGTCAGGGCCAGGGCCTCGGAGGGCGTAACGTAGATGTAGCCGGACGAATCGGTAACAAGCATGCTGGTGGGCACACCCTCGGCGGTCTGGGTGGACTGGATCAGGAACGTCCCGAATTGCTCCGCCCAGGCGAAGTCGTAGGAAGCTTGGCAAGTAGAGGCGGCAATCGTCGCGGTATGAGAAGCGTTAAACGGGTTCTGGACTGTGTAGAAGAACTCTGAATCGTCTCCCAGGTTGAAGTTACTCACGGTGGCGCTGACGAACCAGTCGTCAACAGCAAAGCTGTCGGCCAACGCTAGACGAGGGTTGGCGAGCACACCCACGAGCAACAAGCTCGCATGCACGGGACGTACGAAACCCCAGCCCATAGGTTAAGCCTCCGGATGCTTGAAGGATACGGCATCCAATTGTATCCTAGGCTCGACGACAGTTCAAGCAGCCAGAACTACGGCAGATTCGCAAAAGGGAGAATCACATGACTCGGCAGATGGTTTACAGGACGTGTCTTGTAGGTTGTGCTTAGTGGCATTCGGGACAGCCACCCATTTCTTGACACTCTTCGGTGCTTAGCGTAGGCTGCTTCCATGCCTCGAATCGCTCGCATCGTTGTTCCGGGAATCCCCCATCACGTCGTCCAGCGCGGCAACAACCAGCAGGACGTCTTTTTCGTCGATGACGACCGACGGACTTACCTGGACATGCTCGCTGAGCAGTCGGATCGCTTCGGGCTGACGCTGCTGGCCTACTGCCTGATGGCCAATCACGTGCATATCGTGGCCATACCCCAGGATGAGTTCGCCTTGGCCAAGGCCGTCGGCCGCACGCACTGGCTGTTCAGCCAATACGTCAATCGGCTGCACCGGCGAAGCGGACATCTCTGGCAGAATCGCTTTTTCTCCTGCCCGCTGGACGAGCGGCATTTCTGGCAGGCGTGCGCCTACGTGGAACGCAACCCCGTGCGAGCCACGCTGGTCCGGCTGGCGTGGCGCTATCCGTGGTCCAGCGCCGCCGCTCACGTCGGCAAGGTTGACGCGCCGCCGTGGTTGGACATGGCCGAATGGCGATCGCTGGGTCCGGTGCGCGGCTGGCGGCAGGAACTGCAACGCCCCGAGGACGAGCAGGACCTGGACCGGTTGCGAGCCGCCCTGCACCGCGGCCGTCCTCTTGGAACCGATAGTTTCTTGAGCAAGCTGGAGCGGAAGCTCGGGCGTCGTCTCCGCCCCCGGCCAGTCGGCCGCCCGAAGGGGGCGAAAGGTAAAGTCAAGACCCAGGCCAAGCCCAGTAAGCGCCGCCGACGGGCATAGCCATAGGAATTGCCGCCTGTCCCAACGAATTCCACGCCCCCTCCGTCCGGAATTCAAGAGATACGGTGGTCCGCCCCCGCCCAGCCTTCCGCAGACTCAACCCACGCGATTCCTGGCAGCGCAGGGCACGACGCGCTGGCGCCACGCACTCGGCCCTTCGCCTCGTACCCTTGAATCACGTTCGCCTCAGCGAACACAGCACCTTCACTTGAAAGGAAGCTCCAACGTCCGATCACATCACCTGCCCCCTCTGCACACCGGCCTCCGCGTCTTCCGTGATCGCGCAAAGCGTCCGCCGCGGCGGCGTGCTGATCTCCCAACTCGACGTGGCCGAGGCATTGAGCACAACGAGCGTGTCTTCGCCCGCGGCCCCGGCAGCACGTGCAAGAGCATGGTCATCCGCCAGCTTGCCGCCCTATGCTTGCCTTGCGGTTGTCGCTATACTCACGCTCGAACAGCAATGGGCCAGACAATCTGTTGTCCATGTGGAAATGCTCTTGATTGCGATCACCTCGAGCTCGTGGTGTCATTGACTTGTCCGCAGTGTCAACGCGAAATCACGCTCGAAGTCGGCTCCGGCCAGGAATCGTCCGCCCTGGCGGTCTTGACGGTCCTGGAAGGCCCTTGTTGGGTGGGCGAGCAATTCATCATGCCGGTGGATGACGATCTGATCATCGGCAGAGCCGCTGGGAACTGGATCTCACCAGAGAGCGAGGCTCTGTCGGACGTTCATTGTCGTTTGCGGCTTTCGTCCAATGGACGCTTGTTCCTCGAGGATCTGGAGAGCGACACGGGCACGTGGATCGGCGCCCAGCGGATCGTTCGGGGATGGTTGGGCGCCATGCAGTCCTTCAGTGTGGGCGGGTTCCGGTTTCGTTTTGAGCTTCAGTCGCCGGAGGGCACGACGGCGGTGGGGATTCGCGTTCCTCGCGAGAAGGACGAGTCATCCTCGTTGCCGGCGTTGAGCCGCCTGACCGGGCGCGACGATTTCGTGTACCGTCTGACCAGCGGCCGGTTCATGTGGGGGCGGTGGTTTGCGCTGGCCTTCGCGTGGTTGATCGCAGTTCATCATGCTTGTGCGCTCGCGGTGAGATCGGAACCGGCCTGGCCCTGGCCCGCCTGGGTGTTAGTGGGCTTGATGATTGGCTGCGGACTTGCTGCCGGCGCGCGGCGCATGGCCCTTGCCTCTGGCCGGTTGAGATATATCGCCCCAATTCTCATTCTGATTCTGGCGGTCGCCGACATCGTTGGGGGTTTGACTGGAGCGGCCATCGCCTGCGTTCTAATGGGGGGAGGCCTGTTGATCTCGATGACCCTGTCGTCGGAGCCGGCAGCGGTCGTGGGGTTCACACTTGGCGGCGTGTCGCTTCTCCTCTCGATGAGCCAGGTGATCCGAAGTCTCATAATCCTCATCACATCCCATGCCTAGTCTTCGCGACGATCACAATCGCCGCCGGTTGTCATTCGGCGGGGGATGCGATTGAATCGGCGGGAGGGTTTGGCTTATACTGGAGGGATACTCTCCTGCCTGCGCAACCTGCATCATGGTGGGATGAAATCAAACCTCGAAAGCCTACGCGTGACGTGCTCAGGAGTTGAGAGCGATGAATGATGTAGCCAAAAGGACGTGTCAAGGCTGTAACGCCGAGATTACCGCCGAGCAGATCGCTCAACGACAAGCGGGCTTGATCCAGGGGGTCCTGCTCTGCCCGAAGTGCGTGGCGGAGAAGAGGCGCCAGGCCGTGCAGCAGGCTCAGGCCAACGCTCAGAAGCGGGGCGAGGGCCAGCCTGCCGGGACCGCCTCCCGCCCCGCGGCAGCGCCGGTCGACGAGGCCGACATTGCCATCTCCCTGATCGACGACGATGAAATGCCGACGGGCGAATCGCGAGTAATCCGCAGTTTTGCCACCCGCAGCACGCTTGGCAGCGCCCACCATGACGAGAAGCTCAAGAGACCGCTGGGCGGCCCTCGTGACGCCGCCAGCCGTATCCGCACCTTCCACTCCAAGCTGACCGATCCAGGTCTGGCCAACATGGACGACCAAATCAATGAGTGGCTCGACTCGCACCCCGACATCTACATCAAGACCGTGACCTCCTCCATCGGCATCTTCGAGAGCAAAACCAAGGAGCCGCATCTGTTCGTTTGCCTGTTCTATTGAGGCCACGCCCGGGGCTGATTGACACCACGGCGTGACGGTTTGGCGGGCAAACTTTAGCAGCGCTGCAGCCTTTGCCTTCTTATCCGGAGCATTTGGACGAAGGTTCGCATATAATACGCCTGCCTGGCGGCGGGGCTGTGCGGTTCGACCGCGCAGCCGGCCGCAATGCGACCGGGTCCTGGCCGCGGGGGCAATGGGCGGCTCGGTCGGAGGCGCCGCCGCCGCGATGGGGACAGACCCTGATGAGTCCTCTGGCTGCCACTGAAAGCCTGCGACTGTTGGACAAGCTCCAGCGGCTGCGCGCCAACATCGAATCGGTGTTCATCGGCAAGCCGGAGGCGGTGACGCAGCTTCTGATCGGCCTGCTTGCCAGGGGTCATGTGCTGATCGAAGACGTGCCCGGGGTGGGCAAGACGGTGTTGGCCCGGGCCCTTGCCCGCAGCCTGGATTGCCGGTTCTCCCGACTCCAACTCACACCGGACTTGCTGCCGTCGGACATTCTCGGCATCAGCGTTTACAACGACAAGAGCGGAGTATTCGACTACAAACGCGGCCCGATCTTCGCCCATATCGTGCTGGCCGACGAAATCAACAGGACGACCCCGCGAACGCAATCGGCGTTGCTGGAGGTGATGAACGAAGGACAGGTCAGCGTGGACGGCATGGTCATCCGGCTGGAGCAGCCGTTCATGGTGATCGCCACGCAGAACCCGTTTGAGTTCGAGGGGACGTATTTCCTGCCGGAGAACCAGCTGGACCGCTTCGTGCTGCGGATTCGCATCGGCTACCCGGCGCGCGAAGACGAGCGGCTGATTCTCCAACAGCAGCCGGATCGGGCGCCGCTGGATGCTCTGCGGCCGGTAATGGGGGCGGCGGACGTGCTGGAACTGCAGGCTCTGGCGGATCAGGTCCAGGCTGCGGACGTGCTGCTGGACTACATGCAGGATGTGATCGAGGCGACGCGTCGTCACGAGGCCTTTGAGGTCGGCGTCTCGCCGCGTGGAGCGCTGTCGTTGCTTCGCGCCGCCAGGGCCTCGGCCTTGCTGGCCGGGCGGGACTACAGCGTACCGGACGACTTTAAGTCGCTCGTGGTGCCTGTCTGCGCCCACCGGGTGGTCGGCAAGTCCTACCTGCGCGACGGTCGGGCGGCATCCAGTGAGCAGGCGCTCGCCGAGATACTTGAACAAGTGGCGGCGCCCACCTGATCTCACGCCCATCGCCCGCCTGGGAGCGGCATCGGAATCGGACATGAAGGATGCAGCCAAGTGGGTTTCCGCCGTGCGGCGCGGCCGCCGCTGGGGTATCCACGTTTCGATTCATGGCCTCCTGTTCTTTGCCGGAATGACGATCATCGGCTTGGCGGCGATTGACGCCGACGCCAATTTGTTGCTCCTCGTGTTCGGCGTGTGTGTTGGCGCGGCCTTGCTGAGCGTTTTCGCCGGCTGGCGGGCACTGCGGGGCCTCGAGATCAAACGGTCGGCCCCTGATTCGCTGGTTGCCGGCCAAGCCTCGGAGATCCGCTACAGTCTCACCAATCGGTGCCGATGGGCCAGCGCTCGCAACATTCATCTTGTGGACGCGCCGTCGGCGGGAGCGATGCCCCGCAATCCGGAAGCGTATGTCTCCGTTCTTCGGCCGGGCGAAAGCGTCGTTCTAGGTGTTCCGATCATGGTGGAACGGCGAGGGCGCCTGGTGTTCTCTCGGATTGGAGCCGCGACCCGGTTTCCCTTCGGGCTTGTGACCAAATACGTTTCGCGGCGAGCGAATTGGGAGATGACGGTGTTTCCGGCGTTGGGTCGCCTGACGGGAAGCGTGCTGACCGGCTCGCGGTCCGTGGAGGCCTCTGCCGGAGGCGGCACTTCCTCACGCGGGCGGGGCGACGAGGAGTATTACGGCGTCCGCGAGTATCGGATCGGCGATAATCCACGCCGCATCCATTGGCGACGAACCGCGCGGACAGGGCAGTTGATGATCCGCGAAATGGCTCGGACGCGGGACCGCCAACTGTGGTGCGTGGTCGACACACGGGTCGATACCGGCAATGCCGCTCAGGTTGAGCGTCTGGAGTTGGCCATCAGTTGCGCGGCCACGGTGATTTGTGACGCCCTGGAGCGGGGCGCCAGGGTGGGCCTGGTGTGCAACGGTGATCCGTTGTTGGTCCTGCCGCCCGGCGGAGGGCGCGCTCACCGGCCGAGATTGCTGCGCGAACTGGCCCTTCGGGGGCCGAACACTGATGACGACCTCGTGTCGCATATCCGGCGGCTGAGTTGGCCGGCACGGTGGTGGGGCCCGTGCCTGCTCTTTGCGCCCAATGCAAGCCCGGCCCTTCGGTTTGCCGCGCAGTTGCTCGGTCAGGCGCTGGGCCCGACCACGCTGTACACGCCCGGCACGCCGCTTTTTGACGGCTTGTTTATCCCGCCGAGAAACCAGCCGGAGCAGGTCCGCCCCGGGAGACTGGAGAAGAGCGAACTCTCCGCCCCGGCGGTGGTGGGGACGAGTCACTGATGGGTCCGCGATCGAGATTGCATCTCAGCCTGCTGGCGATCACCCTGGTCAACGCGATTCCCGCGATCCAGGCGGAGAGTTCGGCTTGGCGGCGCTGATGCTTCTGGCGGCGCTGGCCGCGGTGCGTTCCACGTCCCGCCTGGGAGCGATCGCTTCGCTGGGAGTGGTCGGTTATGGAGTGGCGCTGGTTTATATCCTGTTCGGCGCGCCCGACCTGGCCATGACTCAATTTCTTGTTGAAACCCTGACCGTTATTATCTTTGTATTGGTGTTTTATCATTTGCCAAAGTATCGGAATTATTCTTCCGTGAAGCATCGGGCGGGGGACGCCATCGTGGCGGTGGCGTTCGGATCTCTCATGACCTTGCTTGTACTGGTAGGCGTGGCGGTGCAATTCGATCCGCCCATCTTCGATTATTTCGCGGAACATAGATACCTGGACGCGCATGGCCGCAATGTGGTGAACGTGATCCTGGTGGATTTCCGGGGATTCGACACGATGGGAGAGATCGCCGTCTTGGCGGTGGCGGGCATCGGGGTTTATTCGCTCCTGAAGCTGCGCCTGGGGAAGGAGGGCAAAGGATGAACTCCCTGATTCTTTGCACCGCGGCGCGGTTTCTGCTGCCGCTGCTCCTGCTGTTCTCGTTTTTTCTGCTCATCCGGGGGCACAACGAA
>CAYYBO010000064.1:0-15044 GCA_964470125.1 uncultured Planctomycetaceae bacterium
CTCTAAATCCCGGCGAGCCGAGCGGCTTGGTGTCATAGAGCGGGGCGACGCCAGGTTACGCGCCCATCTTCCGGCCGAATCGTTTTCACGTTTTTCGGCGATTTGAGACCTCCAGAACAGCATCCTGACCTCGCGGCGCGGGGGTGCGACCTGTTCTGTCGTACCCCTCCGTGCTGGGTCCGACCTGCCCTGTCATCCCTGCTGAGTACAGTTTGATCAGGCTCGCGCTAGGCCAGCGGCCTTCGCCGATTGGCCGGTCGTCGGCAAGCACGATCTCACGGACGAGGAGGACCAACCCACGCCACGTTTGACCCAACTCGATGACGTGCTCTTTCCGGTTGAGGAACACCCGGTTTTTGTGGGCATCCGGAACAAGGACGGCGAACGGCGACTGACGGTGCCCGACAAAAAAGCCCTTGTCAACCATGACACGGGGCGCGTGCTCGGCGTTGTGAGCCGCGGCTACCGGTTGGTCAGCAACCGGGAGGCGCTCGACTGGGCGTATCTGTGCTGTCGCACCGCGTTTCCGGATACGCAGCCGGTCGAATGTCGCGTGGAGGTCGCGGACGCACCCGCGACCAGCGGTCACTGCCACATCGACCTCGTCCACAACTCGACCACCCTCGATCTCAGCTTCGTGCCTGCGGCCGACAAGCCGGACGCGTTCGGCCCGTTTGTTCGCGTGACCAACAGCTATAACGGGTTGCGAGCGTTGGCGTTCGACATCGGCTTCCACCGCAAGGTGTGCCAGAACGGGTTGATCCTTCCCGGCTCAATCGTGCGGTTCAAGTTCATCCATCGCGATCAGGACATTCGCGGCGCAATTGCATTCGAGGTGAACCAGGAACGGCTGAAGACGGTTCGAACCAGTTTTCGCGGCTACCTTGCCGCGCTGCGGAGTTGCGAAGTGCCTCGGGAGGATTTCGAGCGGTTTGTGTGCGCGGTGCTCCTCATCCGCAAACCGAAGCTCTTGGATCCTGAAAGCCGCGATGCCGAGGCGTGGGGTGCCCTGTGTGCTCACCTTGGCGGCTTGAGCAAACGCTATGCCGGCGAGCTTGGCAAAAACGCGTATGCGGTTCTGAACGTCATCACTGATTTCGCTTCCCGTCCGCCCGACAACCGCTGTCTCCACCATGATCGCCACAGCCTGCAACGGCTGGCAGGCGCGTGGCTGAGCACGTTTAGCAAGGCATGCCGCCTACCGGGCTTCAGGCTCTCGAAGTACTTGGAGGAGTTCGCTTGCGCGAAGGCCGCGCCGCCGTCGCTGCCGGCCGGGATCGCGAATCGGATGGCCTCGTGATTGGTCCGCACGACCGTTCACCATCGAGGGAAGCGTTCCCTCAGGATGTTCAACCAAGGGTTGGAGGTACAAACATGCTGCGAAGAGTCGTTCTCCTCTTGTTGCTGGCGGTACTATCCGCGCTAAACCGCCAGGGTTGCCGCAACACCTAACTCCTCAAATAGTTCGTAACTGGCGGATGTTTCGTCGTTACGCGATTCGGGGCGACTGGATTTGAACCAGCGACCTCTTGGTCCCGAACCAAGCGCTCTAAACCAGGCTGAGCTACGCCCCGGGTTCGGTTTCGCGGCGGACCGCAGTCCCTCAAGTTAGCGCCATACTACCGCGGCGACTGGCGAATGCAAGCGGTCGAGCCGACGGCGACGCGCGAGGGTGAGAGGATTGGGCGACTCTCGCTTATCGGGTCATGGGGGATTGGGGAGGTTGCGCTCGCTCGCGTTCCGACTGAATAGTTGACTGCGTATGTCTGGTTAGTTTGCCAAGAGGATGCGGAGGGGGTCGCTCTCCGGGCGGAATATGGGGTGCAGGTAGGGGGCGACGGCGGCAAAGGCGATGTTCGCGGCAGAGATCACGTCGAAAGGCAATGAGCCGCGAGGGTACCGCCATGGTCGGAGTAATCCGGTCAGGCCGACGGGCGGCTTGTTAACTGGAAGCGGCTTGCCATGCTCCTTGGCGGCCAGGACGGCGTGGAACCAACGGAGGCGGTGGAGGACGGTGAAGGCCGGGAGGATGGCCTGACTCCATAAAGCGCCGGAGAGGCTCCCCCCGAAACCTCCGCTCAATAGGGCCACGCAGCGTTCGGGCCTGGCCCAGTAGCCGACGGAACAGTCGGGGATGATGCATTCGCTGCGGGCCTTGACGTAGCTGATCAGCATGGCGTTGGTAAGGGCCAGGATCGCGAAAACAGAGTAGGTCAGATTGCCTCGGAGGGCGAAATGGCCAACGAGAGCGATATAGATGATGGCGTCGCTCAGGCGGTCGGCGGAGGAATCGAGGACGGCGCCGAGAGGAGTGGCCATTCTGCCGATTCTAGCGACCGCGCCGTCCAGCATGTCCATGGCGCAGGCTATCAACAAGAAGAGGGTGCCGATGAGAACGTAGGGCGGCAAGCCCAGTTCGCGGAGGTTCGCGTGAGAGTAGCCGCCGCCACGGAAGAAGCAAACGGCAGTTGCGCAAGTGGCCAGGAAGCCTAGGATGGTGAGGATGTTCGGAGTAATTCCGACGGCGGCCAGGCCGCGGGCGATAAGGTCTCGAGCGGAGCCGATGGTGGAGAGCCAGAATCTACGGGTGCCGGGGATGCTGATGGGCAGGGGCGTCGCGCCCTCGCGTGCCGGTTTGTTCTCTGAAGAAGGGGAGCTCATGGCCGGCAGTATATCCGGGCGAGGTCCTGTCGGCTTGGTCTATTGAGTGTAAGATACCGCCATGGCATGGTCCAGATACCGACTAAGCGCTCGCGGGGCGTTTTTTCTTCTGTTGACGGCATCGGCCGTGGGCTTGTGGCTGCCTCCCCAATGGGGCGACGCCTTGAAGCACCCGGTACAGGTCATCGTTCCGGGTGACGATCTGGTGTACGGAATGAGCTACCACGCTGCCCGCTCGACGGCAACGCTGAATGACCGGGATCGGGAAGCCAGGGTGGAGCGCGAGGCCATGCTTCACGAGTTGGCCTCGCAGGTGGCTATTGCGGAGGAGTTGCGCGAACAGGTTCGGCAGCTTCAAGGGCTGCGGGCGAGTGACGTCCCCCAGGGCGTTCCCCTGCTACCGGCGAAAGTGGTTGCGTGGGACATTGTAGCATGGCGGGATTCCTTGCTGGTGGAGCGAGGATCGCATCGTGGCGTGAGCTGGCAGGACTGGGTGGCTACGCGGCTGTTCGTGACTGAAGGAGGAGACAGCGGAGTGGCGGCAGGCCAGGCGGTCTTGGCTCGGGAGTGCCTGCTCGGGCAGGTGGAACAGGTCAGCCCATACATGTCTCGCGTTCGACTTCTGAGCGATGCCGACAGCCCCCGGATTCAAGTGCAGATCGGGTCGCGCACCGGGCGGGGCGTGGAATTCGTGGACTACCCGTGCAGTCTTCGCGGCCTCGGTCGCGGGCGGATGGTGATCGAGGATGTGCCGTATCAGTACGTCCAGGTGGATGAGGGCGAGGAGCGGGCCGCGGGCGGCTTCAGAAGGATACAGCAGGGGGACATGGTCTTCAGCGCCGGGGGGCAGTTGGGCTTGCCGGTGCCGCTGATTATCGGGAGGATCGCTGACATCAGCAAGGATTTGAAGAAGCGACTGGTATACACGGTGAACGTGGAATCGGTGGTATCGCCCACGGAGATTCGAGAAGTCTTCATAGTTCCGCTGACGCCTGGCGGGCGGATTTAGATCCGGGAGTGGCCGCCGAGGCAATGGTGAGTGGGACCAGCTTGGGCTTTCAGGATGGGCAGAAACACGCGGAGGCCACGACACAAGGAGCCGGCGGGCAACTCCGGCGAGCGCGAGCACCGGCTCGCTGAAGGTGATGGAGGCCCGGAGGAACGGTCGACGCGAGGTCTGACGCCTTGGTTGCTCCACCGAGACGAGAATCTGTTGATTCTGAGCAAGCCGGCGGGGCTGCCCGTGGATCGAGAGGAATCCGATCTCCCGTCCGTGTTTGATTACCTGGTTTTGTCCGGAGAGGCCGCCGAGGATGAGCCCTTGGCGACGCCTTATCCGCTGGATTGGGATGCGAGTGGCGTGCTGCTTGTTGCACGCGGAGCCGACATCCTTGACCGGCTCGAGCGGCAGATCGCAGCCGGGTGCCTTGAGCTTCGTTATCTCGTGCTCGTGCGAGGGCGGCCGCCCCAGGAATCGGGAACCATCAACAGCCCGCTGCTGGACCCGGGGAGGGGAGGGGGATCGGTGCGCCTACGCCGGGAGGGAGGCCGGGCCGCGACGACGGAGTGGCGGCTGCGGGAACTGTACGTGGGGTTCGCCCTGCTGGAGTGCATCCCGCGGAGCGCCGTTCGGTCGCAGATTCGCGTTCATCTTCAAGCGGCGGGAATGCCGTTGGTGGTCGACCCTCGGTATGGCGGGGGTGCCGAGCTGCTGCTTTCGTCATTCAAGGTGGGTTATCGTCCGAGCCGGCGGCGAGAAGAAAGGCCGTTGATTGCCCGTCCGACGCTGCACGCTCAGTCCGTGCGATTGGAGCACCCGGTGAGCGGGCAGCAGATGCTCTTTGAGGCGACGCTGCCGAAAGATATGCGGGCGGCGATACACCAACTGGATCGGTTCGGGCGGGTGCCGAGTGGTGGCCAGTAGCATTCGGCAGCGGGCCGGTTTTGTTCGCGCTCACATCAGTTTGGCCACAGCAGCATCAACATCGGGGCAGACCCCGAGGAAAGTGTCCAGCTTGGTCGTTCGCAGGACCGCCTCAACGAATGCCGTGAGGTTGGCCAGGAGCAATTGGCTGCCCTGAGCGTTGGCTTGGGCCGTGACGCGCACAAGCTCGCCGAGCCCGCTGGAGGTGACCATCGGCACCTGGCCGAGATCCACAACGATCCTCGCGTCGCGAGAATCGAGGAGGCCGGTGATCGTCTGGACAAACCTCCCGCCGTCCTTGCCGTTGAGATCACCGGCGAGGCGAACGATTGAGACGGGGCCGCGTTTTTCTACTTCGATGGTCATTTTCGTTCCTTGTCTCGCACGCTAACCTGGACCGTCTTCACCGGTTTGGCGAGTGGGTTCATGGTCGCCTGGTCGCCCGGCTTGCGCCGATCCTGGAGCTGCTGCCCTTGCTCCTGCTGCTGGCTTTTCTGTTGCGACTGAAGCTTCTTCATCTTTCGACCATCGGCCCAGCCCTGGTCGTAGCCCTTGCGGTATTCCGTCTCCGTCATCCACCCCCACATCCAGACGCTGCTGGCGTCCATCAACGAGGCGGCGGCGTCCCGTTTGCCGTCCTGGTAGCCCCTGTTGAACTCGCCGCTGGAGAGGTACATCCGCTTTTCACTTTGTGAGCTCTTGCTGTTCGGGTTGTCCCCCGCTTGATTACAGGCCGACGTCAGGGTGAGACCGGCCAAGCAAGTGAGCGCCGCGGCCGCGCAGGCCAAGCGGGACAGCGAACGGCATGGCGCAGCCCCATTGCGGGGCGATCGCCGCGGAAAGCTGGGCGCGAGCGACTGCATGGTGATTATCGTATCGGCAAGGCCGAGGAGAAGCGATAAGTCGGGCCGGCGCGAGAGATCAAAGGCTTGCCGCGACCTGTCGGAAATGGTGCCCCATGATGGCGATGCAGGCTGCTTCGCTGAAGGCGCGAGGATGGAGCACCAAAGTTTTGGTGAGGTACTTCCAGTACTCACGGCGGCCGCGCGTACGGACGCCGAGGACCCAGAGGGAACGGAGGAAGGCCTTGACGTCGGTCCAGGTCATGGGTATCGACGGTCCGCTGGGGTGATACTCGCGGAGGAAGGTGAGGGCCCGGCGGTAGTAAGCCTTGGGGGCGTAGAGCTGCTTGACCAGGGAACGATACCCCTCGATGAGCACCTCGCGGTCCAGCTTGGGAATGAAGTTCAAGACGGCGTCGAGGTTGTTGCCGGTGCTCTCTCGGAGAATGCGGCCTTCTTCCTTCAGCCTGGCGAAGAGCTGAGTCTTAGGCAGGGCGTTGAGCAGACCAACCATCGCGGTGACCACGCCGTTTTCCTGTATGAACCTGCGCTGCTGCTCGAAGATGGTGTGTTTGTCGCTGTCGAATCCGAGGATGAAACCGCCCATGACCTCCATTCCAGCGTTTTGGATTCTCCTGACGGCGGTGGCCATGTCCCGACGAGTGTTCTGCACCTTTGCGCACTCCAGGAGGCTGTCTTCGTCGGCGGACTCGATGCCGACGAAGACCTTCTTGAAGCCCGCCTGGACCATGAGATTCATGAGCTCCGGGAGATCGGCGAGGTTGAGCGAGGCCTCGGTGGTGAAGCAGATTCTGGCCGAGCGCCGCTTCCGCCAGGCGATCAGTTCGTGAAGCAGGGCTTTGACTTTCACCTTGTTGCCGATGAAGTTGTCGTCGACGATGAAGACCGAGGCGTCCCAGCCGGCGTCCACCAGGGCGTCCAGTTCGGCGATCATCTGGTCGGGCGTCTTGACCCGCGGCTCGCGGCCGTACATCACGATGATGTCACAGAACTCGCAGTTGAAGGGGCAGCCCCGCGAGAACTGCAGGGGCATGGTGGCGTAGTCGTCGAGATTGATGAGGTCCCATCGGGGGATGGGGGTCTTGGTGATGTCCGGTTTGTCGGGGTGTTCATAGAGCGGCTTGAGCCGGCCGGCGGACATGTCCGCCACGAGGGTGGGCATGATGTCCTCGGCCTCGCCGAGGACAAAGTGCGGAATTTGAGGGAAGCGTTCGTGGCCGGTAGAGAAGAGAGGACCTCCGGCGATTACAGTCTTGCCCTTGGCCGCGCAGCGGTCAACGATCTGGCGCGTGGAATCCTCCTGCACGATCATCGCGGAGACGAGGACATAGTCGGCCCAATTGAGGTCGGCCTCGGTCAGCCGCGAGACGGTCAGGTCGACAAGTTTGAGGGGCCATTCCCTCGGCAGCATGGCGGCCACTGTCAGCAGGCCCAGCGGCGGGTAAGCGGCCTTCTTGGAGACGAATCGGACGGCGTGCTTGAAGCTCCAGAAAGTATCCGGCACGGCCGGAGAAACGAGCAATATGTTCATCAAGTCCTCTCGCGGCGAGTCCGGGACGAGCCGCCCGAAACCGAGCCCTTGTGCGATCCCTGAGCATCGCCCTGTCATCGGCAGACGGGGATTTACCTGCCGCATTATAATGGCTTTTCTTGGGGAAAAGCAGCCGCCGGCAGAAAAATTGGGGGGGGGACCCTGAAAAAAAGATAAGAAAAGTTTCATGTAGAACATCGCTTTGGTCGCTTGCTAGAAGCGCTGATCTGTGATAGCGTTCACGTAACTGTGGCGATCGATCCTTTCGGATCACTCCTTCTCTCGAGGGCCTGCCCGATTGACTAAGGCACCTCCTCCTGAACCGGTTTGATCACTAAGGCTTGGTTGTGGATATGACGGCCCCGGCCGCGGCGATTGCGGTTCATTGGGATTCGAGCGGGGGGTCGCTTGTCTCGGCCCGGCGTTCGCGTTGAGCGGCGGCCGCGGGTGAGTTTGGCGCAAGAATGGCAGGATTGTTATGGCGGTCGGCTCGCGGGCAGATGAAGCCCGGCCGCATCATCCGCATCGGCCCGACGGCGGAGGCAAGCCGTGCAACCCAGGGGGATCTCGAGGTGAAATGCGCGAAGCCAAGCGCGATATGTTGAGGAGTTCACGATGAAGAAGATTTATGTTGGAAACCTGTCGCATCAAACGACTGAACAGGGACTTAGCGCGGTGTTCGCGCCTTTCGGCGACGTGCTGAGTGTCTCAATAGTCCGCGATCGGTACACGAACGAGCCGCGAGGCTTTGGTTTCATCGAGATGAACGATGATAATGCCAGCGCCGCCATTAACGGCCTGAAGGACAAGGAGCTTGACGGCCGAGTCCTGACGGTGAACGAAGCCCGGCCGCGAGAAGGCGGGGGACGAGGTCGCCCCGGCGGTCGGCGCTGGTAGCAGCCGCTGAAGTTTTGATCGCGGCCTGGTTCGCGGAACAAGCGGAGCCCTTTCTCGAGAGAGCGGAAACGCTCTCTCCGGGGCGCCGGCCAACCGGGAATCGAGATTGGAGCTCAAACAGTGCTGCTCAATAGAGACCATGACGCCTTCGATGAGGCCCTTGAGGTGTTGTGCCTGCTTTCTGAGTGGCCTTGCGTGAGCTTTCTGTCCGATCTCCGGGTGGACATGGGCTACGATACGCAGGGCGAAGTGGAGGAGAAGCTCAGAACCCTGCGAGATCGAGGCTTCAAAGTGGAATCAAGTCTGTGTCAGATCGTCGAACCCGCCGGGCGATCAGGCCGCGCGGCCTGGATTGACCCTTCCGGAGGGGTTCAAGCCACTGCGGCGGCGCGGGCGTATTTCGAAGCGGTGTACACTTCCTGATCCGGCGGCCTCGCCAGGAACGAGCCGTCTCGCATCTTCGACGTTCTGTTGTCCCTGGAGGCAGAGCAAACCCCGGCTGCTCGGGCGGCGCACCCTTGCTTGGGAGGGGCCGGCCAGACCAGGCCTTCGGGCCGGTGCAACGGCTGCAGCCGCCTGGCCTGCGGCTGTCTGCACGCTGCTACCCGCGGCCGGTGCGGAGCCGGCGGGCGAGGAGGAGGCTGCCGATGGCGGCGCAGGCGGCGGCGGCGGCCAGTAGGACGAGGCACGAGGGGGCGACGCCGACCAGACCTTCGTTGCGGATCAGGGCGATGAAGCCGTCATAAGACCAGCCGTTGATGGTGAAGAGCCCGAGCTTGAGCATGAACGGCGGCATAATGAAGCGGGGGACCATGCTCCCGCCGATCGCGCTCATGGCCAGGATAACCGTGGTGCCGATGGCGTCGAGTTGCTCGCTGGTACGACAGAACGACGCGAGCAACATGCCGAAACCGGTCGTCGCCAGGCAGGTCGCGACGGTCAACGCGAACAGGCCGAAGATGATCGCCCAGATGGCCACGTCGAAGACCAGCCAAGCGAACAGGTACATGATGATGCACTGCAGCATGGCCAGCACGAACGAGTAGAACTGCTGGGCGAGCAGGATATGGGCCGGTGAAATCGGGGCGGCGAGAAGACGGCGGATGCTACCGCTCTGAAGTTGCTCCAATAGCCCGCGGGCGGCGCCCATCGAGGCGAACAGGAGAAAGAGGGGCACTAGGCCGGCAAGAAAGGTGTGCTTGCTGGCGATCTGCATGCGATCAATGGACACGCCCACCTTCTCGACGTTGACCAGCAGGCGGGTTGGCTCGCTCGCGACGCCGGCGGCCTGGCTGGAAGCGGGCGTCGGCGTCGCACCGCCCAGCAGTCTGAATGTACTGTCGAAGAGCATGCGGCCGGCCGCGAGTTGGAGCATGCCGGTGATCGCCTCGGCCTCCATCGGCTGCGTCTCGTCGTAGATCAATTGCACGCCGCCGTGCTGGGGACCGCTGAGCGTGCTGGGGGCCTCGGAGAAGCCCTGGGGGATCACGATGGCGACGCGGTATTTGCCGTCCTTCCGGATCTGGCGGGCCGCGGACTCAGGCGTCAGGGCCGTGCCGCTGGGGTCCTCGTTCTCCGTGCGAATCACTTTCACGTTGCTCTTGGCGAGGGAGTCGATGAGCTCACGCGAGCAGGGAGTGTCGTCGAGATCGACAACGGCTGCGCGGAAGGGGCGGCGAACGCCCGCCGGGCCCTCGAATATCTTGGTGAAGACCGTGTACATCACTACGCCCGGCAGGAAGACGACCAACAGCAGCGCCGGCATACGGAAGAGGATTCGCAAGTGCGAGGCAGTCAGGGACAGGATGATGCGTACCGATCGCATGGGCGTTACTCACGAAAGGCGCGGCCGGTCAGTTCGAGGAAAACTGTCTCCAAGTTAGGTTCGCGAATGGCGATCGAGGTCGGCCGGATGCCGGCTTCGTCGGCGGCGCGGACCGCCTGAAGAAGGGAGTGATCGGGCTGCACGAGGTTGAGCCGGGCGACGCCCTCCGCCAAGGTCCAGGCGGCGCCGGCGAGGTTCGCGGAGAGTCGGCGGAGCATGTCGTCGGTCAGGTGGTCGGCATGGATGACCAGCTCTCGCTTAGCCTTGGTGCTGTGGATCAACTCGGCGAGCGTGCCGGAGGCGAGGATCCTGCCGTGGTCGATGACGGCGGTGCGGCGGCAGAGACGCTGGGCTTCCTCCATGTAGTGCGTGGTGTAGAGGATGGCGCGACCCTCGGCGGCCAGCCGCTCGACGATCTGGAAGATGTAGGCCCGGGCCTGGGGGTCAACGCCGGCCGTGGGCTCGTCGAGCAGCAGCAGTGCGGGCTGGTGGAGCAGGGCGCCGGCGATGTTGAGCCGCCGCTTCATGCCGCCCGAGAACGCCGAGACGCAGTCATCGGCTCGGTCGGCGAGGCCGACGGCGTCCAAGGTGTCGGCTACACGGCGTTTGAGGTCCGCCCCCCGAAGATCATAAAGCCTGCCGACGAGAGCGAGATTCTCCCTGGCGGTTAACTTCTCGGCGAGGCTGATTTCCTGCGGGACATAACCCAGTTTGCGTTTGTACGCTGCGGCGGTCGAGACGGGTGCGCCGGCGACGGAGACACAGCCGCTGTCGCGCCGCAGCAGAGCGGCGATGATGTTGATCGTGGTGCTCTTGCCGGCGCCGTTCGGGCCGAGGAGCCCGAATATCTCGCCAGGAGCTATGGCGAAGGTGACTCCATTCACCGCGTGGGTGTCCCCGTAGCGTTTGTGGAGATTGTCAACCAGCAACACAGACAAACACTCACTCCTGGCGGCAGACAAGCAAGGAAGCCGGTCACCAGCAAAGCCGAGCCCGCATCAAGCGGGGGGTTGCGCTCGAAGGATACCGCGGACAGACAAGCCGTCAATCAGCGGCAGCGAGAAGTCACGGTGGCCGACGCCTTTGTTATCCGTCAGGCCGATTGGAACAACCTGGCGTTCCAAGGCCGACCCGAGGGCGGCTTTCAATGTCCGTTTGTCGAGCAAGCCCGGCGAAGCGGACTCAGCGAACTGGGCCGGCGATTGTGCGGGGGCGGCCGGGGCGGCGCTCAGGCCGGGGCAGTTCTGGCCATTGTCATGCGAACCACCCAGCACCAAGCACGAAACATGCCGGCAGCCCCCGAACCGTTCCTCCCCGCATCCTGGGCTGGAGGCTCCACCAAAGTCCCGACCGACTCTTCGTGACCACGACCGCCGCGAGACAATAGGTCCCCTCTTCCAGCCAGGCGGCAACATCCCAAGTCGCCCAACAGGCTGTAAAGTGGTACTCTCAAACCATGTACGTTTCGTTGTGCAATCGATCGGCCTACTCGTTCGGCTCGGCCCTGACCACGCCGCGCCAGCTTGTCGAGTTTGCCGCCGCCCACGGCATGCCGGCGGTCGCCCTCACCGATCTCAACGGCCTTTATGCCGCAGTGCAGTTTCAGCAAGGCTGCCACGCCGCCGGCATCAAGCCCATCTTCGGTGCGGAATTGCGCGTGGCCATCACTTCCGCTGTGCAGAGAATCCCTTCTCGGCGTCACGCTCCTGGCGAATCCCTTCGCCTCAGCGACAGGGAGGGGATTCCCCGGGAAATGGGAACAAGAAACGATCCTCGTTCCAGCCGCGCTTCCCGCTCGCGAACGGCCACACGATTTCAAGCCCGTGGCTCGCCGAACGCCGAGATGAGCATAATCCTCCTGGCCTGCGATCTCGTCGGCTACGGCAACCTCTGCCGGTTGATCGCGCTGCATCACTTGCGCGACGAGGGCCTCGGCATCAATGACCTTAACGAGCACGCCGCGGGGCTGATTTGCCTGCTCAGCGGCACGGCTGTCGCAGATGCAGATGACGAATTGCCTTCCCTTCGCGGCGCTTTCTCTGATCGCCTGTACATCGAGTTATTCATCCACCAGCCAAGCGACACCCCCCTCGCCCGCCGCCGCGCCCGGTTTGCCGACGGGTTAGGCCTGCCCGTCGTGGCCACGTGCCAATCGCGGTGTCTGCGGCGAGAAGACGGACTCATTCTCAAGGCCCTCGCCTCCATCGGCACACTTACTCTGCTCGATCAGCCCCATCCGGACAAGCCGCTCGGCGATTGGCACCTGCGGACGCCGGCGGAAATGGCCCGGCTGTTCGCCCGTCGGCCCGACGCACTAACCAACACGCTGGCCATCGCCGAGCAGTGCAACGTCACGCTGGACCTTTCGCGCGACCGCTTTCCGGCCTTCGCCTCGCCCGACGGCCGCGGGGCCATCGAGCACTTGCGAGACCTTGCCGTAGCCGGTTGCCGCCGGCGTTACGTCGACGAACCACCTCTCCGCGGCATCGGCGGATATCGTCCCACTCTCGACGAAGCCCTCGCCAGGCTGAATCGCGAGTTGTCCATCATCGAGCAAGTTCACTACGCCGAGTACTTCCTTGTCTTCCACGAGATCGCCGAATACTGCCGCCGCGAGGGCATCTCTTTCCTCGCCCGCGGCTCCGCCGCCGACTCGCTCGTCTGCTACGCCCTCGGCGTCAGCCACGCCTGCCCCTTCCGCTTTGATTTGCCCTTTGACCGCTTCATCAACCCCGAGCGGGCGAAGTTCAGCAAGATGGCTGACATCGACCTCGACCTGCCCTGGGATCAGCGAGATCAAGTCATCCGCTGGGTGTACGACCGCTGGGGCCACGACCGCGTCGCCATGATCGGCGCCCCCAACACATTCCACGCCCGAGCCGCCGTCGCCGAGCTCGGCAAGGTCTACGGCCTGCCCGCCCACGAGGTGAATCGTGTGACCAAGCACCTCCCTCGCTCGGCCGCCTGGAATCTGGCGGAGGCAATTGCCCAATCGCCGGAAGCGGAAGGACTGATCGAAACTGCCCCTCCGTTCGGAACCGCAACCGTAAACAGAGCCGCGACCGCCGGCCCTTTACGTCGCGAAGCGATGTCAAGGGTAACCGAGCGGTCACCGCACACCGTCGCAGGCCCGTTCTCTTACGATCGCGGTCCGGACCGTGCAAACCGCCTCAACATCGACGAGCCCTACGCCACTATCCTTAAGCTGGCCTGCCAATTCGAAGGCCTCCCCCGCCACTGGGCCATGCACCCTTGCGGCCTGGTCGTTTCCCCGGAGCCGCTGACCGATCTCGTGCCGGCTCAACGCTCGCCGAAAGGAATGCTCGTCGCCCAGTACGACATGGACGCCGTCGAAGACCTCGGCTTCGTCAAGGTGGACCTGCTTGGGCAGGCGGGCTTGTCCGTGCTACGCGATGCGGTTGACGGGATCAACGGCGACGCAAATGAAGAATGTAGAATTGAGAATGCAGAATCCGGCCGCGGCGGCAGTTCGACCACCGTTGACTTGAACTCCGACGTCGACTACTCCGACCCCGCCACCTGGTCCATGATCGCCCGCGGCGAAGCCCGCGGCGTGCATCACATCGAATCCCCCGCCATGACCAGCCTGCTCCAGCAGTGCAACTGCCGTGACATCGACTGCCTCACCGCCGTTGTAGCCGTCATCCGCCCTGGCGCCGCCAACCAGGGCAAGAAGGAGGCGTTCGCCCGGCGATACCAAGGGCTGGAAGCACCCTCCTACGCCCATCCCTCGTTAAAAGGCGCACTGGAGAAGACCTACGGCCTGATGGTCTTCGAGGAGCACATCCTGCTGGTGGCCACTGAATTCGCCGGCATGAACCTCGGCAGGGCGGATGTCCTCCGCCGCGCCCTCAGCAAGCATGACGCCGCTCTTGTTGCTGAACTGAAATCAGAGTTCCATGCCGCCGCTTTGCTGAAGGGCCGCCGCCCCCGCGAGATCAACGCCGTCTGGCCGCTCCTGGAAGGCTTCGCCGGCTTCATGTTCAACAAGGCCCACTCCGCCGAGTACGCCGTCGAGGCATTCCAAGGCGCCTGGCTCAAGCTCCGCTGGCCGGCCCACTACATCGCCGCCATCCTCTCCAATTATCGCGGCTTCTACGCCGGCTCGCCCACGTTGCCCCAGATACTCTACGTCATGGAGGCCCGGCGGCTGGGAATCGGCTTCCTTCCGCCGTGCGTGAATCGCTCCACGAGGCGTTTTCACGTGGAGCGACAAAATGAAAAATGTAGAATCAAGAATCTAGAAGCGGGGGCCGCCGAGGCTGATGTCCAAGGCTGTCTAGACCTCCCGGCTCCTCGCGCCGCCTCTTTCTCCATTCTCAATTCTACGTCCTCAACTTCTCGCCGCCTCGCTATCCGTATCCCCGTCTCCCATATCGCCGGTCTCTCCCAATCATTCCTCGACCGTCACCTCGCCGCTCGCGCCGACGGCCCCTTCGCATCTCTCGAGGACTTCGTACAACGGTGCCGCCCCGGCGACACCGAGGCTCAATCCTTGCTTGACGCCGGAGCCTTCGACTGCTTCAGCGGCTCCCGGCCAGCCATGTTCTGGCAGCTCCGCAAGAGCCTGTCCCAATGCCCCGTGGCACCGCCGTCTCGGCGGAGGGCACACCGGCGAGACGCTGGTGCCACAGGTAGTGCACGCTGGTGCGAGAACCCCTTCCCCCACCCACCTCCGCAGGAATCCCTTCTCGTCTCCTCTCAAGGAAATGAAGCCGGCCAGGATGATTCGTCGCCGCCCGTCGCCCTGACCGAGCCGGACGCCTGGCAGATCGCCCGCCGGGAGATGGACCTGCTCGGCTTTCCGATCACCATCGACCCGCTGACGTTCCTCGGCCGCGACATCGACTGGAGCCGATACGTCCCCGTGGCCGAGTTGAACAACCATCACCGACGCCGCGTCACCGTCTGCGGCCTGATGGTCGCCGACCGCCTCAACCCAACGCAGACAGGTGACCTGATGAAGTTTATCACCCTTGCCGACTACACCGGCTTCGTCGAGGCCGTCCTTTTCCCCCACGCCTATCAGCGTTTCGGGCACCTTGCTGTTGCCCACCCGATTTTAGCCGGCTCCGGCTTCGTCGAGCCCTTCGAAAACGGCAATGGCTTTACTCTGCGCTTGCACCACGCCGCGCCTCCACGACGAAGGGGCTCCTATTGACGTGTGAGCGGCAAGATTCATCACCGCGAGAGTTGATGGCCGCCACTACAAGCCTGCAACTAGCCTAAGTTGGACACTTCTGAAGCCAAGATCCCGTCTAACTTGGGCTAGCCCAAGTTACGGAGTTAAGGAACAAGAACGGCCTCGGCGGGATTGCCAGG
>CAYYBO010000065.1:0-8837 GCA_964470125.1 uncultured Planctomycetaceae bacterium
GAAAGCCAGGGGCACGCCGGTCGAGCCGCCGGTGGTGAAGCGGTGCAGGCCGCCGGAGACGGTCGGATCAATCATGGCCGCGTGATGCTCGGCGATCTCCGCCTTCTGCAACGTCGGCAGACGTGGCAACTGTTCGAGGGTGAGCAAGTCCGGATCAAGACCGGCCTGGCTGACGCGTCGACGATGGAACGGGCAGTTGTCAAAAGCGTGCCGCAAGAGCCGGCGCAGCTTGGCCTGTTGAAGCTCGCGCAGTCGCTCGGCGGGCCACCACTGCGTTTGTTCCAGTTCTCTCAGGTAGGCGAAAGTCCCTCGGCCCACGAACCGTTCGTGGATCGGCAGCAAGACTCGCCTGACAAAGAGCGGGTGCACGCTCTGATACTCCTGGCGTTGAACCTCGGGCCGTGGACCAAGGCTGGTCCGCGGCACAGGCCGCACGAAAGCCGCCGGCCCTCGGCCACGGCAACAGGTGTCCGGCCGCTCTTGAATATCGGCCTTTACTGAACAATGCTCAAGAACGAACATGCTCAAGCATGCCGCGATGCTCTGCAATAACCGTCGGAAGCACTCGTCCTTGGGCTGCTTGAGCCTCGCGGATTTCGAAGCCCAAGGCATATTCTCTTGGCTACGTGTCCACGGCGCGGCTGCGCGGGGCGCTAAAGAACGTCGGCCTCATGGGGGCTACGCTACGGGGCGCGGGGCGCTACAGATGCCATTGGTGGCTTTGGACGGCTTCGACGATCTGGGCGGCGAGGCGGACGGCGGCGGCGCCGTCTTCGGCGGTAACGGCGGGAGCGGAGCCGGTTTGCACGCTGGCGAGGAACGCCTCCAGCTCGGCACGCAGCGGCTCCACGTCGTCCACCTGCAACGGCTCCACCTTGACCAACTTGCCGAAATCCAGGTTGGCCATCTGCGAGAGGTCCTCGACGTTCTTGTCGCGGGCCAGGGCGAGGATGTCCAGGTTCGCGTCGCGAGTGACGGCGATGCCGCTCTTGCGCTGATAGTCCACGGAAAGATAGGCCGTCTCGCTGAAGACGCGAATCCGCCGGTCGGTCTTCAAGGCCAGACGCGACGCGACCAGATTGGCCACGGCCCCGCTGGCGAAGGTCACGCGGGCGTTGGCCACGTCCTCGTGCTTGCCGAGCACATTCACGCCCACGGCGTCCACGGCTACCACCGGCGAGCGGACCATGCTGAGCACGATGTCAATGTCGTGGATCATCATGTCGGCGACGACGCCGACGTCCGCCGAGCGGAACCGGAACGGGCTGACCCGCTGGGTCTCGACGTACTTGGGGCGGATGTTCAATCGCTGCATCGCCCGGACGACGGGGTTGAAGCGCTCGGTGTGGCCGACGGTGAGCAGCGTGCCCGTCTCGCGGGTGCAGGCGAGAATTCGATCGGCCTCGGCGACAGTGGCGGCGAGCGGCTTCTCGACCAGAACGGCGATGCCGCGGCGGAGCAGGGCCTCGGCGATGGGCAAGTGGTGGACAGTGGGCACGGCTAGGCTGACGGCCCGGATCTCGTCGGGCAGCTCATCGACGGATGACATGGCCTTGGCACTGTATTCCTTGGCGCATTGGGCGGCGCGAGCGGCGTCCTTGTCCACCACGGCGACGAGGCGGGACTGGGGCAGCTCGGCGTAGAGACGGGCGTGGTGGCGGCCCATGTGGCCGACGCCGATGACGGCCACGGGCGTGGACGAGTCGGTCATTGGCCGTTGCCTCCGTTCTGGCCGTTGGCATAGAACTTGGGGCGGGCGGCGCTGCCGTCGCGGCGGCGAGATTCGAGGTAGCGGCCGTAGACGCCGTCGTGGATGGAGCGTTTAAGGAACTCGACGAGGTATCGGCAGTGCTCGTCGGCCGCGGCCTTGGGTTCAATCTCCCTGAGGCGGCGGGAAAGGCTGATGGCTCCGTTGCGGTCATCTCGTCGCGAGGAAAAGAGGCCGTAGAGATTGCGGAGGCCGTAGTAGACCGAATTGTCGTTCTTTCGCGGGTAGAGTTGCTTGTAGAGATCGCGAAGCTGCTGGATGGAAGGCTCGTCGAAGCCCCAGCGATAGAGGCCCTTGACGTTGACGCCCTGCATGGCCCAGTCCCAGCCGAAGATGAGATAGGGGGGCACGTCCACGGTGCATCGGGCCATGCCGGTGATGAAGCTGTAGCGCCCGAGGGTGACGAATTGCTGCACGCCGACGAGTCCGCTGATGGTCACGTGGTCCTCGACGTGGACGTGGCCGGCCAACTGCACGTGATTGGAGACGATGCAGTGGCTTCCGATCTTGACGTCGTGGGCGATGTGCGTGCCGACTTGGAACTGATTGCGGCTGCCGATTTCGGTGACACCGCCGGCGACTTCGGTGCCGGTGTGGGCGGTGACGCCTTCGCGGAAGATGTTGCCGTCGCCGATGACGAGCTGGGTGCTGGTGCCCTCGTACTTCAGGTCTTGCGGGGCGGCGCCGATGACGGTGGCGGGATAGAAGACGTTGCCGCCGCCGACGCGGGTGTTGCCCAGGAGGGTGACGTTGGGCATGAGGCGGCAGCCCGGCCCCAGGCAGACTTCCGGCCCGACATAGCAGCCTGGTCCGACTTCCACGTCGTCGGCAAGCTGCGCCTTGGGATGGACGGTGGCACTGGTGGCGATCTTGGGCATCAGTACTCTCTGTCGCACAACACTTCGCTTTTGGTGCGAGAAAGGATTCTCGCACCAGCGGACGGCACGCCTTCCGTAGCGTCGCCCCCCCGTGGCCGACGGGAAACGGACATCGGCGGCAACTCGCGTTCGCCGTCGCCCACGGAGGGGCGACGCCACAGGCTCGGTTGAGGGTCGCTCAGCCCGGCTCGGCGTCGACCATCATGAACTTGATCTCCGCCTGGGCGACAAGTTCCTCGTTTACGTGGGCCGTGCAGCGCACGTGCCCGGTCCTTGCCTTCACTCGAATCGTTTCCGCCTCCAGGATCAACTGGTCTCCGGGCAATACGGAGCGGCGGAACTTCACGTTGTCCATCGAAAGCAGCACGGCGATCTTGCCGGTGTGTTCGAGCTTCTGGGAGAGCAGGATGCCGCCCAGTTGGGCCATGGCCTCGATGATGAGCACGCCGGGCATGATGGGCTGCGCGGGATAATGGCCCTGGAAATAGGGCTCATTGATGGAGACGTTCTTCACGCCCACAGCCCGTTGATCGCCGTCGATCTGCAGCACTCGGTCGATCATCAGGAACGGATAGCGGTGCGGCAGGATGCGGCGCAGGTGTTGGGGGTTGATGGCCGCCGGGCCGCGCAGGAGGCTCCAGCGTTCGTGCCGCTCGCCGACCTCGATGAGCTTGCGGACAAGTTCGTGGTTGAGCGAGTGGCCGCTCTTGCGAGCGATGATCTTGCCTTGAATAGGCCGGCCGGCGAGGGTGAGATCTCCGATGAGGTCGAGGATCTTGTGGCGCACGCACTCGTCAGGGTATCGAAACTCGTTTCCGATGATGCCTTGGGGGCCGATGACAATTACGTCTTGGTGGGTGAGGTGTCGGCCCAGGCCCGCGGCCTGGAACTGGCGGGCTTCTTCCTCGAAGAGGAAGGTTCGGGCTGGCGAGATCTCCCTGGAAAAGGTCTCATCAGACACGCGCACGGCGTATATCTGGCGGGCGATCAGTCCGTTGGGGCCGTGGTCGAGATCGTAGAGTATCTCCAGGCCGTCGGTCCCGGTCGGAACCGCAATCAGCTCCGCGTCCCCCTCGGCCACGCGGACGGTCTCCCGGACAATCAGGGGACGGCGATTGGCCTCCAGGGGTTTGATGCCGGCAGCCTGGATCGCTTCGACGAAGGTTTGACTGCTGCCGTCTCCGCTGGGCAGCTCGCCGCCGGTGATTTCCACCTCGACGTTGTCGATGCCCAGGCCGTTGAGGGCGGCCAGGCAGTGTTCGACAGTTTCGATGGAGAGGGTGCCGTTACGGAGAGAGGTGCGGCGGGCCCTTTTTGTGACGTTGGAGACGTGGGCGCGGATTTGGGCCGGTACGGGCCCGTCGCTTCGCACGAAGACGACGCCGGTATCCGCCGGGGCGGGCTTGAAGCGCACGGTGACTTCCTCGCCCGTGAACAAGCCTCGTCCGCGGACCTCAGCCGGTTTCTCGATGGTCTGCTGCAGCTTCAAGTTCCGCGACTCGTCGCTCCAACCGTGCTACCTGCTCAAACAACTCGTGCAACTTCCGCACCCGCGCGAGGTCGCGCATGGCGCTTATGTGGTCCCGCGCGGGGTTGCCCCATACGACCGCGCCGTCGTCGATGTCGCGCATGGCGACGCTCTTGGCGGCGACCTTGGCTCCATCGCCGATGTGGACGCCATCGACGATGCCTACCTGGCCGCCAAGGACTACGCCAGCCCCCAGGCGCGCACTCCCCGCCAACCCGCACTGGGCCACAACGACGCACAACGGACCAAGCTGCACATTATGGGCGATCGTCACCAGGTTATCAATCTTCGACCCGCGGCCGATACGGGTGGCCCCCAGCTTGGCCCGGTCGACACAGGTATTCGCCCCGATTTCCACGTCGTCCTCGATTACGACAGTGCCGATCTGGGGGACTTTGCGATGCCGACCATCTCTAAATATGTAGCCGAAGCCGTCCGCGCCGATGACGGCGCCGGCGTGGATGATGACGTTGCTGCCGATCTCGCAGCGGTCGTAGATGACGCAGCGGTCGTGGATGACCGACTGCCGGCCGATGATCACGTCCTTGCCGATACTGACGCCTTCGTGGATGACCGTGCCCTCGCCAATGCGGACGCCTTGATGAATCACGGCCAGGGCGCCGACTGCGACGTTGTCGGCCAGGCTCGCCTCGGGGTGGACGACGGCGGTCGGATGGACGCCGGGGGCCGGCCGTTCCTGCGGCACGTCGAACAGTTCGAGAATCTGGGCGATAGCCGCCTCCGGATCGTCCACGATGATGCCGCGGGGGTCGCCCTGGAGGACGCTCTCGGCGCCGATGACGGCGCCGGCTTGGGTCGCGGCCAGCGACTTGGCGTGTTTGCCTTCGGTGATCCAGGTGGCGGCGTCGGGCGTGGCTTCCTTGATGAAGGCGACGCGGCGGATCACCACGTTGGCTCGGCCTGCGTCCGCGACACGGCCGCGGCACTGTCGCGCCAGAGACTCGACTGTATAGCCTTGCTGTTCAGACATGACGGTCCATTCGACCAAGGTTCCAGATGAGTTCCAAAGAACCGCCCGCGAATTCACCGGCGAGACGCCGGTGTCACAGGTCTTGTTGAACACTCCGAGCCTTCATCCTCGCCGGCGTTTCAAACTTGTGCGGCGCCGGCCGCTCTTTGTTTCGTTTCAACGGGCCGGCTGAGCCGGCGGTGTCAATTGTTTTCTCCCGCCGCCGGCTTCGTATTCGGCGTCGAGTTTGCGGATCACGTCGTCGGTAATATCGATCTCGGGAGCGCCGTAGACCACGGTGCGTTCCTGGATCATTCGCCGCAGGGCCTGCACGCTGGCCTCGATCTCGTCGGGCTTGAAGTCCACCTTCTGTATGACCATGAGGTGGCCGCGTTGCTGGGCCAGTTCGGCCGCCGCTTTTATGGCCTTTTCATAGATGACGCGCGTCCACTCAAACTTCTGGTTCTCCACCTCTTCCTCGGTGAACTTGAGCCACACGTTGGCGTCGATGTTCAATCGCATCAGGTCCTTGCGACGGGTCTCATAGTCCGATGTGCCGGGCTGGAAGGCCGAAAGCTGTTCTCGTTTGTCGTCGATGACTTTCTTCCGCTGGGAGGCTTCCTGCGTCACGTCGTCAGTTCGTTTGCGGATCATCTCGTTGAGGTGCTTGATCTGCTGGCACTCGTTGAAGATGCGGACGAGATCGAGAACGGCGATGGGGCTGGCGACCGGGCGGGGGCCGGCGGCGGCGGGCGCGTCGCCTGAGGCGACTTGGCCGGCACTTTGGGCGGCCCCCCAAATCGAGAAGCCGGCAACGACCGAACAGACGAGAACGAGAAAACCACGATTCATGTGCTGATTCTCCTGATTAGCTCCTGCTGAGGCGGCATACACAAGGCCCGACGATGGCCGGGATGATCCCCCCGAGTCCGGCAGCATCCGATAACCGCCGCATGGCCGGGGGGATACTCATTGTCGCCCTCGACCGGCGGAACGCAAGGCTTGAGAACACCGCCATTTCGTTGGTTTGTGGTCCCAAGGGTAACTCCACGCCCCCTTTTCTTAGACCGATGAACGTAGCGGGCTTTTCCGGACTGATCCGCGGAATGCCAACGACGGCGAGGGAGTATCCATCCTATGGCGACGGCGACGCATGCTCCGACGTGCCCGGCTGACGGCGCGGTGCTTGAAGAGATTCCCTCTCCTGAGGGGCGGCCGCTTTGGCTGTGTCCTTGCTGTGGCCGGCGAGGAACACTGGCGGAGATGAACAAGAGGTTCGGCGGGATGGCATCGGGGAACGCCGCGCGCTCGGTGATGAAGGCGGGGATTCGAAACGACAGGGGCGTGCAGCGATTCGGGATTCGCTCGCGCCGGTCTGGGAGTCGCGGCGGCGGGACACTGGCTGAGAAGGCGGCGTTCAGTCCTTTCCGTGCCGGGAACTCGGCGACCTCCGCCACAACCGCCGTTGAACCGCGAAAAGCGCGAGCGCCTAAGAGGCGGCCGGCGGAGGCGGCTACTACCGAGGTCGCGCTCAGCGGCGAGTCTGCTTCAACCGCGGCGGCCATGCCGATCGAGATGTTTTATGACGGGATCGCCGAGGACTTCGACCGGATCATGAACCGCTACGACGTGGAGCGGCGTATCGACGCGATCTTCGACGTTCTGCTTGGAGGGATCGACCTGGCCGGGCGGAGCCTGCTGGACGCCGGTTGCGGCACGGGGCTGTTCAGTGCCCGGGCCTGTCAGCGAGGGGCAAAGGTCACGGCGTTGGACATCGGGCCGAGGTTGCTGGAGCAGGTTCGGCGAAAGTGCGCGGCTCGGACGGTTCGCGGCGACGTGCTGAACCTCAAGTTTCGCGACGGGGTATTCGACGTGGTGATATCCTCGGAGTGCATCGAGCACACGCGCGATCCACGAAAGGCGGTACACGAGATGATCCGCGTTTGCCGCCCCGGCGGACTGATCGCCATCACATGTCCGAACCACTTCTGGTACTGGCTGTGCGCGGTCGCCAACCGGCTGCATCTTCGGCCTTATGAGGGGCTGGAGAACTGGCCGCGATGGTCGCAGTTGAAGGGTTGGGTGGAGGAGACGGGGGCTCGAATTCTGGAGAAGCGCGGAATCCACCTTTTCCCGTTCCAGATCGCCGCGTTGCAGCCGGCGCTCAAGTTCCTGGATCGATTCGGCCGCTCTTTAGGGAGGTTCTGCGTCAATCAGGCGGTCCTGGCCATCAAGCCGTGTTGATGTTGTGGTCGAGCATCTGACCGGTCAGGAGACCGGTCCCACAGTGGCCGTTCGGGAGGCCGGTCCCGCAATTGTCTCTAGCAATCAAGCCATGTTGACAGCCCTTGGCAAAAGGGGACAGGCACCTCGCAGGATGCCGTTCTCGGCTGCGCCCGTTGCCATTGGCTCGGATCCAGTTCCCTTTGGCCACGGAGTTCCACCGTTGCATTCGAGGGCCTACACTTGGCCAACGTTGCTCTTTTTGGGCTCGGGCTTTGCGCTGGCCAACGGCCTGGGCTACGGCGACGGCAACCTGCGGCAGTATCTTCTCCATGCCCTGCACGCTCTGGAGCCCGGCTTCCTCGCGGCCGACTGGTTCACCACGCAGACTCGAGCACACCACGTTGCCTTCAACGCCTTGACGGTCGCGGTCGGTCAATTCCTTCCTCTCGATTTGTTCTTCGGCCTTGCTAACGCCGCCTTCGCTCTCATCTTCGTCGGGTGCACATACCTGCTGGCGGCGCATTTCTATCGCGAGCCGATCGTGGCGGCCGCTCTCGCCGTGGGTGCCTGGGCATTTGGGCCGACCAGCCTGCTGGGCATGAGCACGATCATCAACTCGTACTTTCAGCCGTCTACCATTGGCGCCGTCGGGCTGCTGGTCGGGTTGACCTGTCTGGTCCGCGAGCGATACGGGTTGGCGGGCTGGGTGTTCTTTGTTGCCGCCCTGTTTCACATCAACTATGCCGTTTGGATCGTCGTGATTGTTGCGGGGATTTTGGCCATTTGCGGGCAGCGGATCGGCTGGCGGCGCTGCCTGATGCTGGCCTGTCCGATCGCCCCGGCAATTGCCTTCCACCTTCCGTTTGTATTCGCCGGGCGATTCTCCGGCGAGCCGGTGGACGAGGTCCTGGCGGGACACGTATTACATGACATATACATGCCGTATCACTCGCGGCCGTTGACCTGGGGGGTGATGCCGTTCGTTCAGTTCGGAGTAGCGGTCGCGGCAGGTGTTATCGCGGTGGCAGCGGTGCGTCCCGCGCGGCCTGCAAATCGAGTCACTATCGGCATCCTGGGGACGCTGGCTGCGATTCTCGTGGTGGGGGCGTTGTTCACGACTGTGATGCTGCTCGACACGGTGGCGCTGTTGTTTCCGTTTCGACTGTCGCCGTTTCTGGTTCTTGCGGCGTACATCGCCGTGGGGGGAGCGGTGGCGACGTCGGCGATCTCCCCGGTTCTGTCGCCGCTCAGGACCGTCCTGCTGTGGGTCATCCTCGGTGCGTTGCTGCACCTCGCCGGCCTGAGCTTGTATGCGCTCTCTTGGCTGGGAGCGGTGGCCGCGGCGATTCTGGCGGCACGAATCGCGAAGGGATGGGGCGGTTCCGTGATCAGCGTGATCGTTTGGCCGGGCATTGTGGGGGGCGTCTTGCATCTGATTGGGGCTGGGCCGCTGGCCCTGACTCTTGT
>CAYYBO010000065.1:8847-15021 GCA_964470125.1 uncultured Planctomycetaceae bacterium
TGCCGTTTGTTGGCGGTGGACGCAGGGCCGGCGGTGGGGTGATTCAGGATGGGCACGGATTCTGCTCTCCGCGGCGGCGGCGGCGCCGTTGATCGTGGGGGCATTGCTGATGCGGACGGGCTCGGCGCGCAAGGATGTCCTTGGCCCGGCGCCGTCGGGTGACGAGTGTCTGCTGTATGAGTGGTGCCGCGGACGGACCAAGCCCGACGACGTGTTTATTATCCCCCCCTGCTCGGCGGGTTTCGGTTGGGCGCGGCCCGAGCGGTGGTCGTGGACTGGAAGTGCATGCCGATCCTGCCTGGTGATACCATTGAGTGGTATGATCGGCTGGTCACCGAGTGCGGCGTTCGCTTCGGGAGCCTTCACGAGGCGGAAGCCGGGTTCGAGACCATGGATGCCTCGCGGGCGAACAGGCTTTCGGCGAGGTACGGAGCGGGCTATCTGATCGTGGAATCGCCCGTGCATCGCGGCGACTTGAGCGGCTTGTCTTGCGTATACTCCAATCCTGGTTTCATGGTGTTTGACTTGCTGCCGTGAGGATGCAGTCGTGCAGGGCGGGCGGGGCGGAGCTGCCGGCGGTATGGCCCCGCCTTTGCAGGCGGGTTTCTGATGCGGCGGCGGCCACGGGGACGCTCGTCGGCAAGCTGCCGACGGGGGCACCGGCACCACGAGTCCGGCGACCGCGCGAGGGCGCGGGCCGCCACGGACGGGTCGCGGCTCTGATTGCGTGATGTGGCATGGTCATCGACGTTCACTGCCATGTGGGTTTCAGCGGTCAGCGGGTTGATGCTTCGATTCCGCGATTTTCGTTCGAGCCCGATGGGGCTCGCGGGTCGCCCGGTCATGACAGCTATCTGTCGCCGAGGCTTCTGAGGCAGCCGGCGTGGCGGTTCATACGGCGTTGGCTGGGCATCAATACCCCGGGCAGGGCGGGAGAAGAGCTGGACCGGCATATCCGGGCGGTCAACGAGCGGCAGTGGAACGCCGCGACCAGCATCGATCGGCTGGTGCTCTTGGCGTTCGACGAGTATCACGATGACGATGGCCGGCCGGTTGGCGCGGCCGAGAGCCGGCGCCGGCCGGGCAGCGATTTGTACGCATCCAACAGTCTCGTCCGATCGATCGCGGCGTCGAGGCCGAACCGATACCTGTTCGGCGGCTCGATTCATCCGTATCGAAGGCAAGACGGGCGTGATGCGTGCGAGATGCTGGCGGAGTTGGCTGCGGCGGGCGTCGTGCTGATCAAGTGGCTGCCGATTCATCAGAACATCAACGCCGAGGACGAACGAACGCTCGTGTTTCTCCGCCGGGCGGCGGAGCTTGGCGTGCCGATGCTCATTCACTACGGCGGGGAGATGTCGCTTGCCCGACAGCACAAGGAGTTTGAGGATCCGACGCCGATGATCCGCGTGCTGGGGCGGCTGCGGAATGAGGGCCACATGCCAACGGTGATGGTGGCTCATGCGGCGACGCCCTCGTTTCCTTGGCAGGGCAGGGCGGGGCACCGGGCTCTCGTTGATGCCTTGCTCGGCGAATTCGCGGATGCGCCGCTGTACGCGGAGATTTCAGCGTTGACCGGACTGGGGCGGACGGGGTGGCTGAAGCGACTGGCCGAGAGGAAGGAACTGCACGGCAAGCTGGTCTGGGGGAGCGATTATCCCGTGCCGGTGATGCTGCGCTTGCTGGGCGGGGCCGTGGACCGGGCGACGCGGAAGAAGATTGCGAAGGAAACGTCGTGGATCGAGCAGAGTCTTCGCGTCTGCCGGGCAGCGGGGTTCGGCGAAGAAGTTTTCACCCGGGCGGGGGAGATTCTCCGCGTTCACTGAGCGGCAAGACCCACGGCGGGCCTGGCGCGGGTAGTCTCGGTGCCGCGCCGGTATGATCGCGAGCGCGTCAATTCCTTCGCCCGCCAAAGAGCAGCAGGGCAAAGTAAAGCAACTGAAGGATGGCAGCGAGGGTGGCGGCAACGTAGGTCATTGCTGCGGCATTGAGCACTTTGGCAACGGTTTCGTCCTCGGCTTGCGTGATCATCCCGTTCGTCAGCAGCACCGCCCTAGCCCGGCGGGAGGCGTTGAACTCCACCGGCAGGTTGACGAGTTGGAAGACCACCACGGCGGCGAAGAGGAGCAGGCCGACGATGGCCAACGGGCGCAGCAAGGAAATGAACAAGCCGGCCAGGATGAGGATCATGGACAAGCTGCTGCCTACCGAGGCCATTGGTACGAGGCCGTTGCGGAGAGTGAGGGGAGCATATTGCGTGGCGTGTTGGATGGCGTGGCCGACCTCATGGGCAGCAATGCCGAGCGAAGCGAGCGATCGGCCGTGGTAGACATCCGGGCTGAGGCGCAGCACGCGCTTGTGCGAGTCGTAGTGATCGCCGAGGAATGACTTGACCGGCTCGATGGCGACGTCGGTGATGCCGTGCTGGTCGAGAATCCGCTGGGCCGTCTCCGCACCGGAAAGCCCGCTGCGGGCGGGCCGCTGACTGGCCTCGGCGTAAGCGGATTTCACCTTCCACTGCGCCCACATGGCCAGCAGGATCGCCGGGCCGACGATGACGAAGTACATCGGGTCGAACATGATGACGGCTATTGTCGGCATGGTTCACCGCTCCTTGCAGGGATTGTCCCTGTCTGATCTCTACGGCCCCAGGAAGGATCCAGGTCGTTTGCACATATATAGTCGCCCATCTGCCGCGTTGCCTGTCACCCGGCAGGCCCGGGCCGACCAATCCACCGCAACGCCATGATTCACAAGCATTTGCGCAGAGCTTCGATTGCGTTCTTCTCCAAAGCCTGGGCTTGGCGAAGGATGTCGATTTGGCGGTCGCGCATCTGGCGAGGCGGCATCGAATCAGGATACATCCTCTCGGAGGGCACGTCGTTCAGACCCCTCAAGAGGAGTTGTACCTCCTTGTCGTACCAGTCGGCCGCCATGTTCAGATGGGGCTCTTTGGGGCCAAACTCGGGGGCACAGGCCCGCAGATAGCGGACGGCGGCGGCGCGAGCGTCGATCAAACCGATGTAAGTCCAGAAATTGGCGTGGACGTATTTCTCATCTCGCACTGTCTTGAGGCTCTGGCACCAATCGTCGAACGCCTTCTGCCCAAGGGAGTACGATCCGCTGGAAAGCTTCTCCGACAACTCGACCGCGCGGCGGATCGACTCCACCCGCGCCCTCACCGGATCGGGCCGCGGCAGTTTCTTGGTCAAGACCACGACCGCGGACGGCCAGGCTCTGTGCGGCTGGTCGGCGCGTTCGGCGCCGCCGTTGTACGACCGGCATAGCCACTTTCGATCCGGCCGGTAGCCCACGATGATGCCCCAGTCTTCCGGGGGGATGATGTTGGCGGCGAGCACGGGAATCCCACGATCTATGCTCTGATTGATGAGCTGCCGGAGAACATTGGCCTCGGCCAGCTCCTCCAGCCTAACCACCCAGGTCTCGTACTCCCAGCCGACGGCCGCGAACAAGGGCGGCAGACAGTTTGCGCCGACGAGCGGGTCAGGGTTCCCGACGTCCCACTGATCGACTCGGAACTGCGCGCGAAAGGCCATGCCGCCCAGGCCCATGAGTTCGTCATAGCCGATGGGACGGCCGGAGGCTTCGAGCACCAATTCCAGGCAGTGCGTGAAGGTATTGTCGCGCCCTTTGGCGAAGCCGCGGATAGGGCCGACGCCGTCGATGCGGACGAGACCGGGGCGTTCATCGCGGATGACCGAGATGCGCGAACGCTCTCGCGGAGAGGTCCCGTCCGGTGGGGGACAGCCGGCAGCAAGAACCGCCGCGAAGGCGAGAGCCGGCCCAAGACGACGGTTCCGACGCGAGCGAAAAATCGCGGTGCAGGCGCTCGAACTCCCCGCGTTGAGCTGAGTCGCTGCAGGGCCCCAAGCCGGCTCGAGGCGCGTTCCGCGGCAGGGGTCGGCGCCTGCAGGCAAGGCGTCTTCGCCCTGGCGGCGGCCTCGGTTCGCATCGCTGTTTCGACGACCCTTGCTCATTGCGGGTTGCCCGACATGCCGCCTTCACGGCAGCGAAGGCAAGCGGTGATTCCACGTGAAACACTCAGCCAGCAAATGATCGGCAGCAAACGTCCTGCAATCATCACCACGATGATGACGATATGCCCCAGCCACGTCAAATGCATGGAGAGGCCCGTGGAGAGCCCGACACTGTTCGCCGCGGCTACGGCCTCGAAGACAATGTCATAGGTAGCAGCGCCGCTCGACCAACGCAAGGCCCCGACGGCGGCGGCGTTCAAGAGGGCGGACAACAAGAGAAGCTGGAACACCGAGCGGCCGAGCAACCGCCGCACGGCCAGGCCGCCGGGATGGGCGGCCCAGGTGCGCTTTCGGCTGAACAGGCAGACGGCAAGCACGGATAGCGCGGTTGCTCGCAGTCCGCCGGCGACGCCGCCGACCCCGCCACCCACCGCCATCCACAGGAGCACCAGGCCATAGGAAGGCCACGAGAGCGCCCCCTCCGACAGCGAAACGCTCTGAAGGCCGGCGGAACGAAGCGTGGACGAGATGAATACGCCCAGGGTCCAGCGAATGCCGGCAGGCATGCCGTCCCGAAGTGACGCGCGGCCTTCGCCAAACACCAACGGCCGCTGCGGAACCCACGACTCCGGAATGCTCCAGACGACTTCGGACCGCCACGGAGCCTCAAAGACGAAGAGAAGACAAGCGCCGGCCAACAGCAAGAGGAACGCGAACGCCGCTTCCCAGGAGGGCACGCGGCGCCACGGGATGGATGAGACGGAGGGATCGAGCGCGGGGGCCCGAATTCCACGCGGCCCGGCTTTCGGTGTCCGAAGGCCGAGCAGGAGATCAAGAATCACCGGCATGCCGATGGAACCGGCGATGGAGAGGGTTGTAATCGTCGCGAAAATCGGACCGCTCTGGATGTACGAAAAGAGGCTGTTCGGCCGCAGAGTAAGACTGGTGTTCCACATCGCGCCGGACGAGTGAACAAGGCCCCACCAGAATCGGTCCCACGAGCCCGGCGCGTCCGCGTCGCTCCAGCAGTTCCACATCACCAGGATTCCGGCGGCCTGGGCGGCGAACGACAGGGCCAAAACAGTCTTCAGCCGCAGGACCCTCTGAAGAAAAGGCTGCACGATGGCCAAACCAATGGCGGCAAGGGCCATGCCCGCCAACAGAGTGGTGACAAGGAGCACCGCTTGTCCGAAAAGCGTGTACTCTTGTCCAAAGCAATAGACCGTCGTCCCCACGAGGCAGGCCGAGCCCACGGCAGCATGGGCGCCGTTGAGGACGTGAAGCCAGAAATTGTGCCGGTAGTCCGGCACGCCGGACAACGTCGCAAGGGGAATTGCCAGCAGCACCGTGCTGATCAAAACAAGAACCAGCCAGGGCTTGATGAGGAGCTTGAACATCTCGCCAGGCTTGGTGGTGCATGCCTCCGCCCGCCGGAATACGCTGCTGAGGGCCTCAACCAACAGGCAGCCGCAGACGAAGCTGGTTGTGGCGAGGAAGAAAAGTGTGCAGTCGCGGTGGATGACGGCGGCGGCCGCGGCGCCGATCAGGACAAGGATGGCGAGGCAGCCGTCCGCCACACGCCGGCGGCCCTCGCTGCCGGGCGGCGTGGCCGTACTTCGCAGGCGACTCTTGAGCCAGCCGATCAACAGCGGAAGCTGGGCGACGCAGGCGAGCCAGGTTGGCAGGAAACTCTCGCCGTCTGCGCGGCGGGCCAGCAGGGCGGCAACCGCGACGAGCCCCATCCCCAGCAAGGCCGGTGTGGCATTCGGCGGCGGTGGAGACCGGCGAAGATTGTCGCTCGGGCAGGTCGGCATGCGGGCAGGCTAGCGTTGCCTCCGAGGGCTGGCAATCGTCGGCGTAGCCGGGCAGAAAAACTGGATGGGTTCGAGATCGACGGCACGGATTGAGGAATCTAGCGTAGGAGGATTCCCCGAGCTGCAAGAGAAGCGCCTGGCTTCACCGATCCATCGCCAAGGGCCGGCCGTTTGGGAATAAGGATTGGACCACCAAGACCGCCCGCAGGCTTGGTCTGGAGAACACCGCGCGCACGCGCGCCTGTGGCCGCCCGCGAAGAGGGGGGACACAAGGGGGGTGACGAATCCCGGAAATCGAACCTGTCCGGAATGGCATGAAGCTAAGTGGCATGAGGCGAAGCGGGGCATTTCTAATATTCTGT